>JAFIFL010000267.1 GCA_020832055.1 Gammaproteobacteria bacterium | reverse complement strand
GAGCGTCACGCCTTTGTGGGAGAGCGCTATTTCGCAAAGCGAAATGCGCCGATCTCGATGACGTCCAGCGAATGCAATCGCTTCAGCTTCGGGACAGCACCTGCGAAGCGTCGTGCCGAAGCTGAAGGCACCGGCTTCGCTGAACGTCATGCCAGACGAAATGCGCCCACAGTCAGCGCATCGCAAGTTTCTTCCGCGACAGCGTCAACGAACATTCTTGGCGAACTCCCACAATCCTGCGCCCCCTGCGGCCCGGTGCTCAGTCCTGCTCGGCGCGGTTGAGCAGGGGGTACTTGCGCAGGTAGCCGCGGAGCTGGTGGTAGCTCAGACCGAGCTGCTCAGCGGTGCGCTTCTGGTTGTACTGGTTCTCCTCCAGGGCATGCTGCAGCAGATCGATCTCGTAGTCCTGGATATGCTCGCGAAAGTCCAGCGGCAGACTGGGGCGTTTGGCTGCGACCGGGGCCGGCGCCGCGGAGGCGTGGCTGTCAGATCCTTGGTCGGGTGACCGCCGGTTCACTGGAGGTCGCCAGGGCGAGTCGAAGGGGTCGAAGACGATATCTTCGACCTCTGCCTCCGGATCCGCGCAGCGGTAGACGGCCCGTTCCACCACGTTCTTCAGTTCCCGTACGTTGCCGGGCCAGGGATGCTCCAGCAGCTGCTCGAGTGCGTTGTCGCTGAAGCCCGCGAACAGTTCGCGTCCGAGTTCGCTGGCCATGCGCACGGCGAAGTGCATGGCCAGAACGGGAATGTCCTCCCTGCGGCAGCGCAGGGGCGGCAGGGTGATGACATCGAAGGCGAGGCGGTCGAGGAGGTCCTCGCGAAAACGGCCTTCCCGGGCGAGGGCGGGCAGGTCTTCGTTGGTGGCGGCGATGAGCCGGATGTCGGCGATCAGGGTCTTGCTGCCGCCGAGGCGCTCGAATTCGCCGTATTCGATGACGCGCAGGATCTTCTCTTGTACGAGCATGGAGGCGGCGGCGAGTTCATCGAGAAACAGGGTGCCGCCGTCGGCCCGCTCGAAGCGCCCCTGATGGGCCCGGGTGGCGCCGGTGAAAGCACCGGGTTCATGGCCGAACAGCTCGGATTCCAGCAGGGTCTCGCTGATGGCCGCGCAATTGAGCTTGAGAAACGTCCCCTGCCAGCGGCCTGACAGGTAGTGGATGCGTTCGGCAACGCCTTCCTTGCCAGTGCCACGCTCGCCCACCACGAGGATGGGTTTCTCCAGCGGAGCGATGTTCGACACGGCGTCCATGGTGCGCAGGAAGGCGGGGGACTCTCCGATCAACCGCTGTCGGCTACTGCTGCCGTCATTGACGGGGTCGCGGCGGCTTTGCATCGTCATTTTCGCCAAGTAATGGTGGGGGTGACCACTCGGGAGATGATACACGCATCGCCAGATTCGGGAGAGCTCTAATAAAGTGTATTAAAAACAAAAGGTTAAACAATTTTCTCGGGCTGGCACGGTTCCTGAATTACAGGATACCGAGTACTGGGAGTGCCGAGACGGTTCGGTCCCCCTCAAGCCACTGGGAGAGCAGCAATGAGCATCTTCTCGCGCATGACCGACATCATCAATTCCAACCTCACGGCCCTGCTCGACAAGGCCGAGGATCCGGAGAAAATGGTGCGGCTGATTATTCAGGAAATGGAAGAGACCCTGGTGGAGGTGCGGACCACTTCCGCCAAGGCCATTGCCGACCGCAAGGAACTCCAGCGTCGTCAGGAGTGGCTGCGGGGTGAGGCGGCGCAGTGGGAGCGCAAGGCCGAACTGGCCCTGAGCAAGGACCGCGAGGATCTGGCCCGCGCCGCACTGCTCGAACGATCCCGGCTCGATGGTGAAGTCGATGCCATCGATGCCGAGATCCGGGCTCTGGACGAGAGCATCGCCCGCCTGTCCGATGACATCGGCAAGCTGCAGGCGAAGCTCAAGGATGCCCGGGCCAGGCAGAAGTCCCTGGTGGTCCGCAGTCGCACGGCCCACAGCCAGCTCGGGGTGCGCAGGCAACTGGACAGGGTTAGCATCAACGATGCCATGGGTCGATTCGAGCAGTACGAGCGGCGCATGGACGATCTCGAAGGTCAGGTCGAAGCCTACGACCTGGGCACCCGCAGTCTCGCGGACGAGATCGCCGAGCTGGAGACCAACGACAAGGTCGACGCCGAACTCGAAGCGCTCAAGCGGCGCATGGCCGGCCGCAGGGACGGCGGGAAAGACGAAAGCTCTTCGACCTGAACGGATGACTGATCATGGACGTGTTGACCGTATTGTTCGTACCCGTCGTCCTGTTCGTGCTGTTCGTGGCGCCGGTGTGGCTGGTACTGCATTACCGCAGCAAGCGCCAGGCCGGTGTCAGTCTGAGCGCCGAGGAGCGCCGCGAGCTCGAGGAACTCGCGGAGCAGGCCGAGCGGATGCTGGATCGGATCGAGACACTCGAATCGATACTCGATGTGGAAGCGCCCGGATGGCGGGAGCGCGCCCGGAGGATGTGAGGCAGCGGGAGGCGCTCGGCGTCGGCCCGACCGGGCTTGAGACATCGAACTGAGGAGGTATCAGGTGAGCGCTGGCAACGAACGAAGCACGGACCGCCAGGCAGGCGGGAGCCATCCTGAGGAGCAGGAGCTCAAGGAAAAGCTGCGGCGGCTGGAAGAAGCCGTGGACGAACTGGCGCACAGTGCCCGCGATACGGTGGGCCAGCGCGCAGCCCGGCTCGCGGAGGATCTCGAGCAGCGGGCCCGACGCCTGCGCCGGCAGCTCGAAGGCGCCGCCGAGACCCACGGTGACCGGGACGAGGCTCCGGGCATGGTGACCACGGCGAAACGCTCCAATGGCTGGCTGCGAGACCTCTATCGGGATCCGGATCGGGCGTGGTTGGCAGGTGTCTGCGCCGGGCTGGCGCGCTACTTCGGAGTCGAGCCCTGGGTGGTGCGACTGGTGGCCATCAGCCTGTTCCTGTTCAACGCCTTCCTGATGTTCTGGGCCTATGTGGCGGGCGTCGTCCTGCTCGCCCGCCGCCCTCGAGACAACGGTAAACGCTATGTGTCGGCGGCCATCAAGGCGTCGGACCGTTCCCCGGCCCCTGAGCTGGGCAGCCGGCTGGCGCCCCGCCCCGGCATGCGCAGTCTGCGGCTGCGGTTTGCCGACATGGAAGCCCGCACGCGCCGCATGGAGGGCTACGTCACGTCGCGGGAGTTCACCCTGCAGCGGGAGATCGCAGGGCTCGAGCGCGATGCTGCAGGTGGAACGCAGTAGTTGGGGAGCGGCTTCAGCCCCGAAGCTTTCGTGGACTGGGCAGGCGCTGCCGTTCAGCGCAGTCCCGGGGTGTTCAGCATCACGTCGGGACAGTCCGTGAAGATGCCTGCGACGCCGATGCGGCGCAACGCCAGCGCTTCCTTCGGATCATTGACGGTGTAGGCGAGTGTTGCCATCCCGGCCTCTTGCGCAGCCTTGACCAGGGCGCTTCGGGCGCTGCGCCGATGGACGTTGACGGCAATGGCCCCCACTTCGCGGGCTGCCGCCACCGGGTCCCGGTCGAGTCGGCCGAACAGCGCCGCCCGCGGATACTCCGGCGCCGCGCTCCGGGCCACTTCGAGTTCGCGGTGATCGAAGGCCGACAGCAGGATGCCGGCTGTGGGTTCCGCCCGCGCCCGCAGCAGATCCACGGTGGGTCCTGCTGTGCCGGGTCCCTTGAGCTCGATATTGATCGGCACCCGTCCGGCCACCCTTTCCAGCACTTCCTCGAGCAGCGGGATGCGTTCGCCGCCGCCGGCGTCGAGACTGCGCAGGTGCCCGAGGGTGGCTGCGTCCACCCGGCCGGTGCCGGACGTGGTACGGTCGAGGTCGTCGTCGTGGATGACGATCAGGCCGCCGTCGACCCATTGCACATCGAGTTCCAGCGCATCAGCCCCGGCGCTGATGGCCAGCTCGAATCCGCGCAATGTGTTTTCGGGAGCAGCGCTCGGGAAGCCGCGATGGCCGATGCAGAGAAAGTCGCGATGAAAGAACGTAGGCATGGCTTATTGTAGAGTGCAGCCGGTGACACGTGTGAGACCTGCGTCGCTTTGGTGCAGCCTGTCGGTTCGGGAACTTTCATGACCTACGAAGTCCTTGCGCGCAAATGGCGCCCCTCCACCTTCGCTGCCATGGCAGGGCAGGAGCATGTGCTGCGGGCGTTGATCAACGCTCTGACCGGGGATCGGCTCCACCACGCCTACCTCTTTACGGGCACCCGGGGGGTCGGCAAGACCACGGTGGCGCGCATTCTCGCCAAGTGCCTGAACTGCGAGACCGGCGTGACGGCCACACCCTGCGGTGTCTGCAGCAGCTGCACGGAGATCAGTGAGGGTCGATTCGTCGATCTGATCGAGGTGGATGCGGCCTCCCGCAGCAAGGTGGACGAGACCCGGGACCTGCTCGACAACGTGCAGTACGCCCCCACACGCGGGCGCTACAAGGTCTACCTCATCGACGAAGTGCACATGCTGTCCACGGCCAGCTTCAATGCGCTGCTCAAGACCCTCGAGGAACCGCCGCCTCATGTGAAGTTTCTGCTGGCCACCACCGATCCGAAGAAGTTGCCGATGACGGTGCTGTCGCGCTGCCTGCAGTTCCACCTGAAGAATCTCACCCCGGAGCGCATCGTCCGGCATCTGGAAATGGTGCTCGGAGAAGAGGGCATCGAAGCCGAATCGGAGGCGCTGTGGGGGCTGGCCCGGGCGGCGGACGGCAGCATGCGCGATGCGCTCAGCCTCACCGATCAGGCCATTGCCTTCGGCGATGGCCGGCTGGCCGCCGACGAAGTGGCGCGGATGCTCGGGACCATCGACCAGAGCGCCATGCAGCGCATCCTCGAAGGGCTGGCTGCCGGCGATGGTGAGCGATTGCTGGCCGTCTGCGCGGACCTTGCCGAGCATGCGGCTGATTTTCCCGCGGTGCTGCGTGAACTGATGGCGGTGCTGCACCGGATTGCCGTGATCCAGGCGGTACCGGCGGCAGCCCCGCCCGAGGCTGGCAGTGGCGATCGCGGCGCGGCGGTGGTGGTGACCATGGCGGGGCAGCTGACGCCGGAAGACATCCAGCTCTACTACCAGATCGCCCTGATGGGGCAAAGGGACCTGCCCTTCGCGCCGGATCCGCGCAGCGGTTTCGAGATGACGCTCCTGCGCATGCTCGCGTTCCGTCCGGAACAGCCTGGCGACAGTGACGGCGCAGCCACGCGAACGAACCCGGTCCAGACATCCACCGGCCGGTCCGCAGCAG
>JAFIFL010000266.1 GCA_020832055.1 Gammaproteobacteria bacterium | reverse complement strand
CACGACATCCGCGCCGTCATCGCCGAAGCCCCCTACATCACCCCCCCCACCCCCCCCCCCCCCGCGGCCCGCCGCCCCGCCGGCCGCCCGCCCCCACCCACGCGAAGCGGGGACATTGACGGCGCGCCCTACGCCATCTGGCGGCCAGCCGAAGCCAACGGCATGCTGTTGCTGCGAGCGCCGGGCTACCGGCCCATGGACGCCCCGAGGAGCATCGCCTGGGAGGCTACGGAAGCCCCCGTCTACGCCGCGCTCATCGACAACGGCTGGACCGTCGCCATGACCCGCTACCGCCGCAATGGCTGGGTCATCGAGGATGGCGTTGCCGATGTCGCTGCGCTTATCGAGCACGCCAACGAGAGCTACGGGCCATTCCGGATCGTCATCGTCGAGGGCGAATCCATGGGTGGCCTGATTGCAACCCGTCTGGTGGAAGACCCCGAGCGCTCGGACCTCGTCTCCGGGGCCGTGGCCTTCGGCGCGGCGTTGTCGGTCCCTGCGGATCGCCTTGCCGAGCTCGGTGGTGACCCGGCCGACCTCAGGCTCAATCACGCACCCGTGCGCCCCATCTATTTCGTCAGCAACCGCAACGAACTGGCCGGGCCCCTAGCCTATCTTGCCCGAGCCGCTGCCGACGAGACGGTCATGAGCGTCGCCGTCCACAGCCTCGAACGTCCCGGACACGTGAATCTGGCTGACGAGGAGCGCAGTCTCGCGCTGCTGCGCATCTACAACTGGGTCAGCGGCGAGCCGCCGGCTCGGCTCGACGATGCCTCGGTGGAAGTACCGGAGGCGGTCGGCAGCGGCCAGCTCGGCAGCGACCGCGTCATTGCCACCGTCACCAGCATCGACCCGAATTACGGCAACATCGATCTCAATGTCACGCTGTCAGACCTGGGCCAGTATGGCGCCGGCTTCGGCGATCGTGTCGGCATCGGGAAAGGCGACGCGGTGCACTTCGCCCGCATCGGGGATCGCTACGCCAGCGTACCCGCCGGCCAGTGGGTGGCCGTCGTCCTCCCCGACGGCCAGCTCCGGCTCGCCATCAACACAGGCAGCGCCGCTTCAGTACTGGGCGTTGAAGCCGGCAGCGAGTTGACCCTGATACCACTGCAATGAGCGCAGACCCGCGCAAGTCTGCTCCACGGTCCTGACTGCGTCCGGGTAGCAAGGCTCGCAACGAGCACAAGCGTTATGCGCATGCCGCGCACGCACGCAGGCGTGCACCACATGGCCACCGGGTTGATGATCATCTGCACGGTGCCGCGGATGCGGGCCTGGCCGAGGACGAACCAGAGATGGGCGACGTCATCGTTGTAGACGCCCGAATACCCAAAGGCGTCGAGCATGGTGCCACCGGGCTGGACGATCTGCCGTGACAGACCGCCGGGGGCGCCCTGCCGCATGAGATTTGACGGGGAAACTACCGGCTCACGTCATCCAACGGCGCATCCGCCGTCGAGGCCGGCGGTTCGTGCTCATCAAGCAGACGCTGGAGACGTTCCCGCAACAGCGCCTCGTGCAGTTCCATCTGACGGCGTTCGTTGCGCAGGGAGGTCAGCAGCGAGCCGGCCATGAACACCATCAGAACCATGAAGGGGAAGGCCGCAACGATGGAGATGGTCTGCAGCGCCCCGAGGCCGCCGCTGATCAGCAGCACGGCCACCACCAACACCTGCACCACGCCCCAGATCACCCGCGTGGTCCGCGCCGGGGTCAGCACGCCCTTGCTGGTGAACATGCCGAGCACGAACGTGGCGGAATTGGCCGAGGTGATGACGAACAGCACGATCAGCAGCAGCATGAGCAGGCCGGTGACCCCGGCCCCGGGAAGCTGACCGATCATCACGAACAGCCCGGAGCTGATCTCCGTGGCCACCGACGCGGCAATACCGGCGTCCTCGAACATCTCGAAGTAGAGCGCCGAACCGCCAAAAGTCGCGAACCAGATCGTGCTCAGCAGCACCGGCATGCCGATCACGCCGATGACGAACTCGCGGATGGTGCGGCCACGGGAGATCCGGGCGATGAAGCTGCCGACGAAAGGCGCCCAGGACAGCCCCCAGGCCCAGTAGAAGATGGTCCAGCGCTCCACCCAATCCTCGCCGGTGTAGGGCGTCATCACCAGACTCATGCCGATCACATTGGCGAAGTAGTCGCCGATGGCATTGGTCATGGCGGCCGTGATGAAGTCGGTGGGACCCGCGAAGAAAACGAACAGCAGCAGGCCGCCGGCGAGCATCATGTTGGCGTCACTGACATAGCGGATGCCGCTTTCCAGTGGCGCCAGCGAGCAGAGCAGGAAGACGACGGCGATACCGCCGAGTATGGCCAGTTGCGGAGTGAGCCCGAAGGGCACGTCCACCACGGCAGAGAGGCCGCTGTTGATCTGGATGACACCGAGACCGACGGTGGTGGCGACACCGAAGATGGTGGAAACCACGGCCAGAATGTTGATGGCGTGGCCGAAACCGCCATCCACCCGATCACCGAGCGAGGACCGGAACGCCTCGCTGATCAGCCCCGGACGCTGCTGCCGGAAACGCACATAGGCAATGGCCAGGCCGACCACCGCGAAGTTCGCCCACTGGTGAAAGCCCCAGTGGAACAGCGAATAGCGCATGGCGAGACTGGCGGCCTGGGCGGACTCCGCCGGCGCCTGACCCAGCGGCGGGCTCAGATAGTGGGTCATGGGCTCCGCAATACCCCAGAACACCAGCCCCACGCCCATGCCCGCCGAGAAGATCATCCCCAGCCACGCGCCGTAGGTGAACTCCGGCATCTCGCCATCCGCGCCGAGGCGGATCTTGCCGTAGTCGCTCATCCCGACGCCGATGCAGAAAATAAGGAAGCCGGTGGTGACGAACAGATAGAGCCAACCGAAGTGATCGGTGGTGAACTGCAGCGCGGTATCGGCAGCCAACGCCAGCTGCGCAGGCCAGCCGATACCCAGCACCACGAAGGTTGCAAGCAGAACAAGCGAAACGTAGAACACCCAGCCAAGCTGGTCCTGCTGGAACATCGTCACTCCAATCTGTCCGTCCGATGGCGTTGCACGATGGGACACCCGGGCAGGATCGCGCGCCTTGTCCTGCGCCACCTTGCCATTCCGGGACGGCAATGCCCAATGGGCAGCACACGCAGCCGCTTTCGAAAACGGGTGACTTCAGGGAACCTCCCCGCACACGCCGCCAAACCTGTGGCGGAAAGACCTCAGGCCCCGTGCACGGTCACGATGACCCGGCGTCGGTGTGGACGTGTCCGATGTTCCCAGACGTAGACGCCCTGCCAGCTGCCCAGGGCGAGCCGGCCATGGCTGACGGGAAGGGTGAGGTGAGTCTGAGTCAGGACGCTGCGGACATGGGCCGGCATGTCGTCCGGCCCCTCGCTGTCATGGGCGAAGCGCCGATCGCCATCAGGCACCAGATCCGCGAGAAAGGTTTCGAGGTCCCGATGCACGTCCGGATCGGCGTTCTCCGTGATCACCAGGGAGGCGCTGGTGTGGCAGATGAAAAGGTGGCACAGACCGCCATCCAACCCCGCCTCGGCGACGATGCCGGCCACCTCGGCGGTGATGTCGTGAATCCCCCTCCCGGGTGTCTCGCAGTGGATGTCCGCCTGCACCATGAGTCCTCCCTGCACGTTTCTTTGGGAGCGGCTTCAGCCACGAATGCGACACGCGGGAACAACAACTTGCGTGCCGTTCGCGGATGGCCGATCCCGGATGTCCGATCCCGGATGGCCGATCCCGGATGGCCGATCCCGGATAAATCTGCTCCCACGGCCATTTCGGCCCGCCGTCAGCTGCTTCGGGTACGCACGCAGTCTACGAAGTAGACCTTCTCGCCATCCACCTCTTCCGTCACCAGTCCGTGGATATCCGTGCCGAATCCCGGGAAACGACGATTGAAGTCACGGGAGAACTTCAGATAGTCGATGATGGTCTGGTTGAACAGTTCCCCCGGAATGAGCAGCGGAATGCCCGGCGGATAGGGGGTGAGCAGCACCGCCGTGACCCGGCCTTCGAGTTCGTCGATGCTCACGCGGTCGATCTCGCGGTGGATCATGCGGTCGTAGGCATCGGATGGCGTCATCTTGGGAATGAGCTCCGAGGCGTACATGTCGGAGGTCACGCGGGCAATGTCGCTGGCTCGATACGCCTCGTGAATGGACTGGCAGAGATCGCGCAGGCCCACACGCTCGTAGCGGGGGAACTGATCGACGAACTCCGGCAGCACCTTCCACATGGGCAGGTTGCGATCGTAATCGTCCTTGAACTGCTGCAGGGCACTGACCAGGGTGTTCCAGCGTCCCTTGGTGATGCCGATGGTGAACATGATGAAGAAGGAGTACAGACCGGCCTTCTCGATGATGACCCCGTGCTCGGCGAGGTACTGGGTCACGATCTCGGCCGGTATGCCCGTCTCCAGGAATTCACCATCGAGCTTCAAACCCGGCGTCATCACCGTGGCCTTGATGGGGTCGAGCATGTTCAGGCCCGGCGCCACCCGGCCAAAGCCGTGCCAGGTGTCTTCCGGGCGCAGCATCCAGTCGCTCTGAGCGCCGATGCCCTCGGCGGGAATCTCATCAGGCCCCCAGACCTGGAACCACCAGTCCTGGCCCCACTCGGCGTCCACCTTGCGCATGGCGCGGCGGAAATTGAGTGCCTCCAGAATCGATTCTTCCACCAGCGCGGTGCCGCCAGGGCGCTCCATCATCGCCGCCGCCACGTCGCAGGACGCGATGATGGCGTACTGCGGCGAAGTGGAGGTATGCATCAGGTAGGCCTCGTTGAAGATGTGCCGGTCGAGCTTCCGGCCCTTGGGCTCCTTGACGAGGATGTGAGACGCCTGGGAAATGCCTGCGAGCAGCTTGTGGGTGGAGTGGGTGGCAAACACCATGGACTCATCGCAGTTGTCGCGGTCGCGACCGATGGCGTGCATGTTGCGGTAGAAGTCGTGGAAGGTGGCGTGGGGCAGCCAGGCCTCGTCGAAGTGCAGGTTCTCGATGAAGCCGTCGAGCAGGTCGGTGAGCATCTCGACGTTGTAGACGATGCCGTCGTAGGTGCTCTGGGTGATGGTGAGAATGCGCGGCTTGCGCTCCGGATGCTTCTCCAGGGCCGCACGCGCAAAGGGATTGGCCTGGATCTTGGCCTGAATCGTCTCGGGTCGGAATTCATCGAGTGGAATCGGGCCGATGAGACCGAGCCGGTTGCGCGTCGGCGTCAGAAAGATCGGGATCGCACCGGTCATGATGATGGCGTGCAGGATGGA
>JAFIFL010000265.1 GCA_020832055.1 Gammaproteobacteria bacterium | reverse complement strand
GCCAGGGGATACAGTGTGGGCATTGACGGCACTCTGAACCCCGCCTAGCATTCCTTACTCAATGTAAGGAGATCGATCATGGCCACTTCCACCCTCACCGCCAAAGGTCAGATCACACTGCCCAAGGAGGTCCGCACAGCGCTTGGGCTTGGCGTCGGAGACAAGGTTGACTTCGTGCAGATCGATGGCGGCTTCCGGCTCGTGCCTCTTCGCCAGGACATTCGCAAGCTGAAAGGACGATTTGCCGGTCGCGTGGATCGCCCTGTCAGCATTGAGGAAATGGAGGAGGCCGTGGCGAGCTCAGCCGCTGAGGCGGGCCAACCTTGATCGGGATCGACACCAACGTCCTCGTCCGATACCTGACCCAGGACGAACCCACCCAATCCGCTCGCGCCACACGCTTCTTCGAAAGTGAACTCGGCCCGGACAATCCGGGATACATCAGCATCGTGGTCCTAGTCGAGACGGTATGGGTGCTGCAGCGGCTCTACCGTGCGACACCTCCCGAGATCCGCGGCACCATCAGGGAATTGCTCGGCAGCGATCGTCTGCACATCGACCAGCGGGACGTGGTCGGGCGTGCCATCACGATCGCAGACGAGCAGGGCTGCGGCCTGGCCGACGCGATCATCTTCGCATCAGCCGTGCATGCAGGGTGCAGCAAGGTGGTCAGCTTCGACCGCGGTGCGGTCCGCGCCGGCATGACGCTCATGAAGTGAGACAACACCCTGGTGGTAATGGCCTCAGTCGGTATCGGCAAGGGTGTTTT
Organism: Gammaproteobacteria bacterium; assembly: GCA_020832055.1. Lineage (GTDB taxonomy): Bacteria > Pseudomonadota > Gammaproteobacteria > Pseudomonadales > Azotimanducaceae > SLTB01. The sequence continues at coordinate 4,570 of JAFIFL010000265.1, read as the reverse complement.
TGAAGATCCCGCCATCCTTCATGATCAGCAGGAAATTGCGCTCCGGGTCGGCAATCAGCTCCAGATCCTCCAGGGGATTGCCGCGCACCAGCAGCAGGTCGGCCAGGGCGCCTTCCTCGATCACACCCAGACGTCCCTCATAGGGGCTGCGGAGACCGGACAGGGCCAGCAGCCTGGCATTGTCGTGGGTCAGCAGCTTGAGGATCTCCGCCGGCGAGTACCACTCGCGCAGCAGAAGGATGTAAGCGTTCTGCTCGCGATTGAGGGCGGGTTCGAACAGAAAATCCGTACCCCAGGCGATCTTGACGCCCAGTTCCCGGGCCATGGGCCACATGCGCGCCTGCCCCCGAATCACCGGTTCCCGCTTGGCGCGGCGCAGCGGATCCATATCCGGCGTGCTGGCGCGCAGGGTCTGGGCCGACAGCCAGACGTCATGCTCCACCATCAGCGCAAGGGTCTCCTCGTCCAGCATCTGGCCGTGCTCGATCACCTTCACGCCCGCCTCGATGGCTCGCCGCACGGCGCGCGGCGTGTAGGCGTGAACGGTGACGTAGGTGCCCCAGTCCTCGGCCGCTTCCACGGCGGCCTTCATCTCGTCCAGGGTGTACTGGGTGACGTCGACGGGATCGTAGGCCGAGGACGTGCCGCCTCCTGCCATGAGCTTGATCTGGCTGGCGCCGAAGCGAAGATTCTCGCGGACGGCCGTGAGTACGTCAGCGCGCCCGTCGGCAATGAACGTGGCCCCGAGCAGTTCGGCACGGGAAGGTTCACCAAAGAAGCGCCGGGAGCGCTCGTGGGGCATGCGGAAATCGCCGTGGCCGGCGGTCTGACTGATGGTGGCCCCTGAAGGCCAGATCCGCGGTCCGACATAGCGCCCGCTATCGATGCCGGCCTTCAGCCCCCAGACCGGTCCACCCACGTCGCGCACGGCGGTGAAGCCACGCAGCAGCATGGCCTCCGCTTCCCGTGCAGCCGCGGCTTCGGCGCGCTCAGGGGTCAGATCCGGAGCTACCAGTTCGGGCATGGTCAGGGCACCGAAGGTCAGGTGCACATGCACATCAATCAGACCCGGCATCAGGGTATAGCCCCGGCCGTCGATCACGCTGGCATTGGCGCTTGCCGCAAGGTCATCACCCACAGCGGCGATGCGGTTGCCGCTGACGAGCAGGCGGGTGGGTGGCGAGAGCTGCTCCGACCGGCCGTCGAAGATGCGGACATTCTGAAACAGGATCTCTTCAGCGCCGGAGACGGCGGCGGACAGCAACAGGACCCCGGCCAATGCGGCCCGCGTGGCCGTCAGGAAGATTCTCATGGTTGCGCAGCACCTTCGAACGGGACGTCTGCCCCCACTGTTTCGAGGCTAGCATAATTGACTGGCGGGCATGAACGCCGCGGCAGGCCGGCATTCAGCCCGACATCAGGACGCCGGCTCGAAGCCCAGCCGCAGCCGGATGGGAATGCGCTGGATCACCGACGGGACATAGGGCACCGGACCGGTGTCGAGTCTGCGGATGGAGGTCATCCTGCGCAGGATCTCCTGCACCGCCACCTGCCCTTCCAGCCGCGCCAGAGGTGCGCCCGGACAGAAATGCACGCCGAGCCCGAAGCCGAGATGGGGATGGCGGAACTCACGGCCCACTTCGAACGTCTCCGGATCCTCGAAGTACTGCTCGTCGTGATTGGCCGAGGCGTAGACCACCATGACGATCCCGCCCTTGGGTATGGGCACGCCGGCCACTGAAGAGTCTTCCAGAGCGATACGGAACACGCCGGGAACGGGCGTGTCGTAGCGCAGCACCTCCTCGATGATGTCCTTCACCAGCGCCGGGTTATCGCGGGCGGCCTGTTCGAGTTCGGGGCGGTCGAGCAGCACCAGCATGGCATTGGTCATGAGCTCCGGCGTATTGGCATCGCCACCGGCCGCGTAGAGCAGGGAGATCATGCTCACCACCGATTCCAGCGGCACCAGTTCGCCGTCCTCGAAGCGGGCATTGGCCAGCTCGCTCATGAGGTCGTCGGCCGGCTGACGGCGGCGCGCCTCGATGGCCTGGACGAAATAGTTGCGCAAGAAGGCGTCCTCGGTGAGGCCGTCCGTGTTCTGCATGCGCTGCTGGAAGCCGGACAGCGGCTGCTCGGCGGCTTTGGCCATGACGCGCAGCCGGTCCTCGAAGAAGGCCTTGAAATGGGCCTGATCGTCCTCTGGCAGGCCGATCAGCTCCCCCACCACCAGCCGCGGGACCATGTGAGCGAAGCCGGTGACGAACTCCACCTCGCCGTCGTCGATGAAGGTGTCGATGACGTCGTTGACGATCTGCCGCACCCGGGGCTCGAGCTGACGGACCCGCGCCGTGGTGAAGAAACGATTGATCAGCTTGCGGTGGCGGGTGTGATCGGGCGGATCGTTGGAGAGGATCTTGTCGCCGAAGGGACAGGACGCCCGGTAGGCCGCCGTCTCGTCCAGCGGACAGGGCAGCTCCACATAGGGTGCGTTCGCCACCAGGATGCTGGAGAACACCTCCGGCTGCCGGTTCACCTCGCGGATCGCATCCAGGGTACCGACGAGATAGACGCCGTAGTCCGGCTCCTGGCACACCGGTCCCTGCTCCCGCAGCTGCTTGTAGAAGGGATAGGGGTTCTGCAGCAGGGCCTCATTGAGCGCGAGAAAATGGTAGTCCCCAATGGTCGTCGTATCCTTCGCCGTCGTCATGTTGTGCTCCTCAGCTGCCCGGAGTCGGGGCCAGCGTGGTCTCCATGGCCTCGGGTTCCAGGCCCAGCGCGATCAAGAGCTTGGACATGCCCAGGAACAGGCCGACACCGAGGGCCATCTCCACCACTTCCGCGTCGCTGTAGTGCTGCCGCAACTTCGCCTGCAGTTCCGGCGACAAGGGCCGCGGCATGCCGATCAGCACGTCGGTGAGTTCCAGTGCAGCCACTTCCGCTTCCGGCAGCCGGCTCTCGTAGCCATCCTCGATCAGGCCGACCGTGTCTTCATCCAGCCCCGCCTCACGGACGGAGTCAAAACGAACGTTCTTTCAAAAGGCGCAGTCGGTGACCCGGGCATTACGCATGCGGGTCATTTCCTTCACCGTCAGCGGTGCCACGCCCCGCTGCCAGAACTCCGCATACAGATCGAAGAACTTGCCCGTGGTGTCCGGCGTGTGCGCGAGTACCGTGGGGAAGCTGGCGGGCGCGCCAGCCACCGCCGAGGCGACTCTGGGTTGGGTGGACATGGTCGGTCTCCCTCCTGTTTTGCGATGTGCACTGCGTTGGTCTGAAACTGCCCTGCCCAAGCCTCACTGCTTCAGGTCGAAGGTCAGCTTCAGACGGCAATTGACGTCGAACAGCACCAGGGCATTGATCAGCGACACGCAGCCGGCATCGCCGAGCTGCGACTTCAGCGTCGCCACCTCCGCGTCCGTCAGTTCGTGATGCTGATAGGGCAGCCGCTCCGTGACGGTCAGCGCCGCCTGTTCCAGCGGTGCAAAGGCCTGCACGTCGCCGCGCTTCAAGGCCGCCAGTTCGGCTTCGCTGAGCCGGACTTCGGCATCGCGCTGGGCCCATTCCGCTGCGCAGTCATGAATGGCAGCCATGCGCAGGCGGCAGATTTCCAGCAGGCGCGGCGGCACCAGTCCCGCCTCCCGGATCGAAGCGTAGAAGGTTTGATACTTCGCCTTGAGCTCCGGGCGATGGGCCAGCAGGTCGTCCAGCGATGGCCGGTCTCGGTCGGCGGTGAGCCAGGTCATGAATGCTCTCTCCCTCTCGACTAGCCGAATTGCGGTACCTGCACACCAAAGGCCGGCGCATCCTCTCCGAGCCGCACCCGGATCTCGCCGTTAGCACCTTGCAAAAGCAGGTCCACGACCTCCCCCGCCAGGCTGCTGGTCGACATCATCTCCATGCCCCCTGCCCGCAGTGCAGACGGCACGATGGGGGTATCCACGCCGCCGGGACAAATGGCGTTGATGCGCAGATTGGGATCCTCGTTGTGTGCCGCCACGCTGCGTACCAGCCCCACCAGGGCATGTTTGGTGGTCGAGTACATCGGATCGATGGGCAGCGGCACCAGGCCCACCAGGGAGGCTGTCACGCAGATCGCGCCGCCGCGGCTGCGCATGTGCGGCAGCAGCGCCTGCAGACCAAAGACCACACCATCCAGATTGACGCCGATGATGCGCCGATAGTTCTCGATGGGCAGATCCTCGATGGCCACGAAGGGATCATCCGCGCCCTGGCTCATCACGCCGGCATTGAGATGCGCGTAGTCAGGAACGTCGCCGGCCTCCACCAGGGACTTGACGGCATTCATCCACTCTTCCCGCTTGGCGACGTTACAGCGGATGAACTTGCCGCCGAGCTCCTTCGCCAGGGGTTCACCCCGCGTGGCATCGACATCGAGGATCACCGGCCGCCCGCCGGCGGCGGCGATCTGCCGCGCCACCTCGGCACCGATGCCGGAAGCGGCGCCGGTGAGCACCACGGTCTTGTTCTTCATGGCTGCCGCCATACCTTCACCCTGATCAAGTCATCCGTGCATGACAGCGTATACGTACATCGCCGCCAAGGCCAAGCC
>JAFIFL010000264.1 GCA_020832055.1 Gammaproteobacteria bacterium | reverse complement strand
GCGAAGGGCTTCGGGATCGGCCCAATCGCTGCGCGATTAGGGCTCTCCCACAAGGCCGCGGCAGGGCCTTCCCGCAAGGTGGGGGTCAGATGCGGATTTCGACGTAGGCTTCGTCGCGGATTTCCTGGAGCCAGGCTTCGAGGGCTTCGTCGAAGCGGCGTTCCTGGAGGATGCGCATGGCCTGGCGTTCGCGGAATTCGGTGCTCATGTCCTGGGCGCGGCGGTCGGTGACTTCCAGGACGTGCCAGCCGAACTGGCTGCGGAAGGGCTCCGAAAAGCGGCCGGTGGGCGTGTTGCCCATCACTTCCTCGAACGCCGGTACCATCTGGCCGGTCATGATCCAGCCGAGGTCGCCGCCGGCGAGGGCACTGCCGGGGTCATCGGAGAAGTCGCGGGCGAGCTGATCGAAGGCGGCGCCGTCCTGGATGCGGCCGTAAAGGTCGCGGATCAGGTTCTCCGCTTCCCGCTCGCTGCGGATCTCGGAGGGCTGGATGAGGATGTGGCGGGCGCGGGTCTGGTCCACCACGGTGTTGCTGGCGCCACGCTTGTCGAGCACCTTGACGATGTGGAAGCCGGAGGCGCTGCGAATGGGTTCGAGGACCTGGCCCTTGGAGGCGCCGAGGACCTGCTCGGCGAACAGGCTCGGCAGCTGTCCGGCCTTGCGCCAGCCGAGGTCGCCGCCTTCGAGGGCGCGCTGGTCGGCGGAACGGGCCACGGCCATCTGGGCGAAGTCGGCGCCGTCGCGCAGTTCCGCGACGATTTCCCGGGCGGAGGCTTCCGCCTCGCGGACCGCTGCGGGGGTGGCGTCGTCCGGGACGGCGAGCAGGATGTGGCCGACGCGGAAATCATCGGACGTGGCTGCGCGTCCCACGGGTGAGGCCAGGAAGTTCTGCAGTTCCTGGGGCGAGATGTAGATGCGGTCGCTGACCCGGTTCTGCTGTACGCGGCCGACGATCATCTCGCGGCGGATCTGCTCGCGGAAATCGGCATAGCTCATGCCGTCCTGGGCCAGGGCCTGCTGGAACTGGTTGAGATTCATGCCCGCCTGCTGGGCCACCCGGGCCACTGCCTGGGTGAGTTCCTCGTCGCCGATGCGCACGCCGGCCCGGCGCCCCATCTGCATCTGGATGCTGTCGAGGATCAGGCGTTCGAGGACCTGGCTGGCGAGGACGTCCCGGGGCGGGACCTGCATGTTGTTGGCCCGGAACTGCTGTTCGATGTACTGCAGGCGCTCCACGAGTTCGGAGGCGAGCACCACGTCGTCGTCGACGACGGCCACCACCCGGTCGAGCTCCTGGAAGGCGCTGGCCGCCAGCCCGGTCAGCAGCAGCGGCAGCGCGAGCAGGCGGGCGCAGGTTCGTGCCACGTTTCGCTTGAGTGCTTCAAATGCCATTGAGCGGATGCTCCCGGTAACCACGGATACCTTGCTCCAGAATAGAATTGAGACCGCCATCGAATCCAGCCAAGCCCTTCATGACCACTTCAATGAAGACACCGGTCTCGGTGTCAGTGGGTTCGAGTCCGCGGGACGGCCGCCGGAACTGTCTTCCCACCAGCCGGAACCGCCAGCAGCAGTCATCGAACTGCAATCCTCCGAAGGCCTCCAGGACCTGCCTCTCCTCGAGGTCGTAGAAGTACCGACCGAGCATGGAGACCTGGGTCGACAGCGGCCAGACGATCCCGGCGTCGAGCTGGGTGATGTCGTCGCCGCGCTTGCGGTAGCCGAAGCTCAGGACCCGCCGCTCGTCCGGGCGATAGCGCACCTGAAGGCTGCGCTGCCGCTGTTCGGAGTTCGGCGCATCCCAGACCCACAAGGCGCGGGCGTCCATGCCGGCACCGAGACGCATGGCCAGTTCTGTCACCCAACCGGACTTGCTGGCCGTCTCCACGTCTTCCGGCAGACCGGAGAGACTGACGTCGCGATCATCGAAGTACAGTATTCGACCCACGGTGGCCGACAGGAGTTCCTCACCGTCGGCACGGGACACCATGCGGGAGGTCACAGCCAGGGTCAGCTGGTTGGCGTCGTTGATCCGGTCGACGCCGGCGAAACGGTTCTCGCGGAACAGCTGCATGCTGCCGAAGGTGTACTCGGTGGTGTCGAACAGCGGCAGGTCGGACTGGTCCTCATCATCGATGAAGAGGTAGTAAAGCCGCGGCTCGAGGGTCTGAATGAGGGGGGCGCCACCGAGCAGGGTGTCGCGCTCGAAGCGCAACCCGAGATCGACGCTGCCGCTGGGCATGGAGCGGGTGGGCGAGTCGTCGAAGCCCATGGGCGTGTCGCTGAGATCGTAGCGGGTGTAGTGGTAGGCCGCCTCGGCGGTGAACCAGCCCCAGTGACGCTCGATGGGGATGCGCAGGCGCGGCACCACGTGGGCGCGATCGCCGGTGATGGCATCGAAGCCCACCGCGAGGTCGTCACTGCGGTCGAAGCGCGCGTACTGGGCGTCGAATCCGACCACCAGCGGCAGGCTGGTGGGGCGATCGAACCAGCGCATGTCGAGCTGGGGCAGGCGCCGATAGGCATCCGGATCGCCGGGCTCGAGCACCTGCAGGTCCTGGGCCAAGAGCTGGGCCTCGAAGCCGCCGCGGCGGAAACGCATGCGGGCGCTGCGATCGATCTCGGAGCGGGCATTGACGGTGAGGTCGGTGCCGAGATCGCGGAAATAGTCGTCGTCGCTGACTTCGACGAAGTCCACATCGGTGGTGAAGCCTTCGAACCAGCTGCCGGTGTGGCGGAACTGCACCAGCCAGCGGTCGTCGGCATCGAAGGTGCCGGGGGGTTCGAGGCCGGCCTGCACCCGGTCCCGGAACTCGTTGAAGGAGAAGCGACCGTCGTAGTTGTCGTCCTCGGGCATGTAGGCGCCGCCGATGACATTGGTCATCTGCCGGGTCATGTGGCGCATCTCGATCTCGCCGAGCACGCCGCGGTCGGTGAGAATCCTTGGCGTGATGGTGGCGTCGTAGTTGGGGGCGAGATTCAGGTAGTAAGGCAGGGCGAGGTCGAATCCGCTCTCTGAGGAGAAGCCGACGGCGGGAAAGAGGAAGCCGCTCTGGCGCTCGCTGGTGAGCGGAAACTGCAGATAGGGCGTCCAGAATACGGGCACCGAGCCGACGTTGAGGCGGGCGTTGCGGGCCTTGGCCACCTTGCCGTCCTCGGGAATCTCCACCCGGCCTGCCACCACCTGCCAGGAATCGTCGCCCGGACCGCAACGGGTGAAGCGGGCATTGCGCACCCGGATCACGCCATCCTTGCGCTCGAGTCGATCCGCGGAGCCGCGGTAGCTGCCCTCATAAAAGACGAAGCGGGCGCCGTCGATCTCGGCATCACCATCCTGCAGGTTGACGCTGGCCCGGTCACCGAGCAGCAGGGCGCCACGTTCCTGCATCCGCACGTCGCCTTCGAGGACAAAGGTCTCGGTGGTCTCGTCGAAGCTGGCGGAGCGGGCGGTGGCCCGCCGCTCGCCCTGCCGGGCCTCCACCCGGCCGTCGAGTTCGCCTTCGCGGCCGAGCAGGTAGTCGACCCGCTGGGCCTTGACGTCCACACGGCGGGGGTCGAGATCGGCATCGAGTTCCGCGGCTGCCAGCAGGGGCTCCTGGTAGGCGCCCGCGCACCATTCGGGAATGTTCTCGCGGGTGGCCGCCGGCAGCGCCTGCCGCGGCACCCAGTTCAGCTCCGCCTGCTCCTGGGTCTGGCCGAAGACACGACGCTCGGTTTCCCGGGTGCTCACCTCCGTCGAGGTCGTCTGGGGCCGACGGTAGATGGGCGCCAGCGGACCGCGCTGGTAGGGGCCGGTTTCGAGATCGGCCTGGTCACATTGCCATTCGCCATCGGGGCCGGCACGGCACTGCCATTGGGGAGCGGCGGCGACGTTCAGGGCTGGCAGCGCCAGCAGCAGCGCCACGGCGGTCGGCTTCAGGCGCAGGGATCGCGGGAACAAGACCATCAGGAATCCTGAGCAGATAGCGAGTGGTATCCGGCCGGCGAGATCGACGCACGATCCCAGCCTTCCAGCAGCGGATCAACCATGTCAGCAGGCATGATACGGCACCGGTGCGCAGGCGAGCCAGCCTGGGGCTGTTATCATTGCGGCGGCGCGGCGGCGCAGTGGCGGGACTGGGAGAGCAGCATGCTGGCGGCGCAGCGGACGCAAGCGCGGGAGGACTGGGTGAGCCGGGCCCTCGCGGAGCTCGGCCGGCGCCCGGTCGCTGAGCCCGTGGCGCTGACTGCGGAGGCCAGCACCCGGCGCTTTCTGCGCATCGCCACGGATCAGGGTCCGCTGGTGCTGATGGACGCGCCGCCCGCGACCGAGAACAACGCCCAATTCCGCGCCCTGGCGGCGTGGCTGCGGCAGCACGGGCTGCACGCGCCGATGATCCATGCCGAGGAGCCGCAGCTCGGCTTCATGCTGCTGGAGGATCTTGGCGATGGGCTGCTCGGAGGGGCCCTGGCTGCGGCTGATGGGGCCGCAAGGCGGCGGCTGTATGAGCTCGCCATTGCCACCCTCATCCGCTTTCAGCGCGCCGGGCAGGACGACCCGCCGCCGGGGGCGCCGGCCTATGATCGCGCTCGGTTGACCCGAGAGCTCGGGTTGTTCCACGAGCAGTTCGCGGGCCGGTTCCTGGGACGGACACCGCCGGCAGCGGTCTGGCAGGCGGCCTGCGACGGTCTGATGGCCGCCTCCCTGGCCCAGCCGCGGGCCGGCGTCTATCTGGACTATCACTCCCGCAATCTGCTGCTGCTGGAGGACGGGTCTCTGGGGCTGGTGGATTTCCAGGACATCCATGTGGGCCCGGTGTGCTACGACCTGGTCTCGCTGCTGCGGGACTGCTATCTGCGTTGGCCGGAGTCGGAGGTGGCGGCGCTGCGGGACCACTATTTGGAGCAGGCGCGGATGGCAGGCATCGCCGGGCTCGGTGATGCGGAAGCCTTCGTCCGCGGTTTCGATCTCTGTGGGGTACAGCGCCACCTCAAGGCCCTGGGCATCTTCGCCCGGGTGGCCCTCGATCGCGGTCAGACTCACTATCTCGATGACATGCCGCGGGTGCTGGCACATCTGGCAGAGATCGCGCCCCGCTATCCGGAAAACGCAGCGCTGGGGCGCTGGCTGATGGAGTCTGTGGCGCCGGCTTTGGAGACTGCCATGGCCTCGGCCAGGAGTCGCTGAAGATGCTTTGTGACATGACGCAGGATTCGAGCAACGCGCCAGCGATCGACACGCCGTTGTGGGCGCATTTCGTCTGGAACGAAATGCGCCGATCTCGATGACGTGCAGCGGAGGCAGTGTCGTCCGTTTCGGCAGAGGGCTTCGTGATCGGCCCAATCGCTTTGCGATTAG
>JAFIFL010000012.1 GCA_020832055.1 Gammaproteobacteria bacterium | reverse complement strand
CCTGGATGGAGCAGGTCAGGCAGGTTCATGACGGGCGTGCCCGCAATGCGGCCGACGCCCATCAGGCCTATCACCGGGATCTGCAGCAACTGGCCGGCACCCGGCTGAACGCAGGTCTCAGCCAGGCCGATGGCATTTGGCGGGAGAGCGAGGACATGACGCTGCTTGCGCGTCTCGAGGAGGTGCGAAGCGCGGCCAGGGCTGCCGCAACGCCGGCCTTGTCCAGTGTGTCTCCGCCACCGCCGGGCACGTCCCTGCAGCGCCATTTTGAACAGGTCGCTGCGCGCTTCGATCCCGATACCTATTTGATGAACCACGCGACCGGTTCGTTGCGGGAAGTGACCATGGCGGCGGCCAATCTGCGTGCGGCTGCCGGGGCCCTTCGCAGCACCGTGGCGACCGTCGAATCCACCTGGTCGAGGGTCGAACCCTACGTGGAGGACATCCGCGTGTACGTGGATCCGGCCTTCATGAACGATCACAGCCTCGTTGACAACGCCCGCCGGGCTGCGGCTTTGCCGGGACGCTGGGAGCGTGAGGCTGAGCTTCTGGAAAGCCGGGCCGCCAACGAGGAGGGGAGCTGGCGCGGCATCCGTGCCGCGTTGCTGCGCATGGCTGAACGCTGGTCCACGCTCACGGCTGCCGCAGTCGAGTCCGGTGTCATGGCTACCGACTGGAATCGCCCCAACCGCGCTTGGGAGCTGCCTGTCGGTCTCGGCGACGTGGAAGTGGTGACGATCGCTGACAGAACGGGGTTGTTGCTGTCACGACCTTATCGGCGCCTGTGGTCGGACCCGGAGTTGGCGAGGGTGCAGCAACGTCTGGAGGAACTGTGGAGCGGCAGTGGCCTCGGCCGCTTTGCCCGCGAGCAGGCCCCCTGGCTGCAGCAGGCCTATGACGACTGGCAGCAGGCGCTGCTCAACCAGCCGAGAGTCGCAGTCGAGAACTTCATCAGCGTCGGATTGGAGACCCTGGTGGTGGTCACGGCGTCACGACTGGGTCAGGCCGAGGCCCTGCTGGCGGCGGTCGAGCCCGGTACCCCGGAAGGCGATGAGCTGTCGCGCCGGCTCGGCACGCTGCTCGGCACCGTTCACTCCTTCGATCTCGAGGGTGTCGAGCAGTCACCCCTTTATGCCCGTTACCAAAGTCTGTGGGACCGCTACGCCGAGTGGGCGCGGCGCCATCGGATGGCCAGAGAAGAGCGGCTCGAGCAGGAGAGGCGTGAGCAGGAGGCCAGGCGCCAGGCCATGGCCGTCACCCAGGAACAGGTTCGTGGCTTCTATCAGTCCTTCATCGATGCCTATGCGCGGGGGAACACGCGGCAATTGCTCAACCTGCTGGCGCCGGACTGGCGCGCCGGTGATGGCGCGGATCGACGCGATGTGGAGGCCTTGCTCGGCAACTCTTTCCGGGTGTTCGAGCGCATCCAGTACCGCATCCTCAACATGTCGCTGCAACCTGAGCCTGACGGCAGCATGCGGGTGTACTATAGGGTGGAGATTGTCGGCGAGAATCGTCGGCAGCGGCTCACCCATACCGAGCATGCTGAAATCGTCGAAATTGTGGGTTGGGCGGACGGGGAAATACGTATCCTGCGGACGCTCTCCGGGCGTCAGTGGCTGCAGTGACCGTGTTAGCCGACAGCCGCGGTCGGTGGACGTGCTCATCCTGCGGGCCGGTGCCGGCCCGATGATGCAGATGTGGTGCCCCGAAAAGGATTCGAACCTTTGACCTGTCCCTTAGGAGGGGACCGCTCTATCCAGCTGAGCTACCGGGGCGCTGAGCAGCTTGTCGGACACGAATGGTACAGCAGCCTCACCCTGATCTGCTAAGGTCTCCGCCCGGCGGACTTCCGGTTTTCGAGCTATGGCCTCCAACCTACCCACGCTCTCCATCATCATTCCCGTCCTCGATGAGGCGGAGACCCTGCCGCGGCTGCTCGAACAGCTCGCTGCTGCCCGGGAGCGGGGGGCGGAGATCATCGTCGTGGATGGCGGCAGCCGCGACGATAGCGTGGCCCTGGCCGAAGCCGGCGGGGCCAGGGTGGTGCATGCCGCACGAGGCCGGGCGCTGCAGCTTCAGGCCGGCGTCGACGCCAGTTCGGGGGAGGCTTTGTGGCTGCTGCATGCCGATTCGGACATCGATCCACTGTCCGATCAGCACATCGTCTGGAGTCTCGCGGAGTACGGCCGGCTTTGGGGCTGGTTTTCGCTGCGACTGGCCAGCCGCAGCTGGCTGCTGCGGGCGGTGGCCCGGGCCATCAACGTCCGCTCCCGACTGACCGGCATTGCCACCGGCGATCAGGGCATCTTCGTCCTGCGCAGTGCTTTGCTGCGCATTGGTGGCCTACCCATGCAGCCGCTGATGGAGGACGTGGAACTGTGCGTCCGACTCAAGGGGCTTGGGCCGCCGCAGGTGCTGCTCAAGCGCATCACCACCAGTGCCCGGCATTGGCAGCGGCGTGGCGTGCTGCCAACGGTGCTGCTGATGTGGCGGCTGCGGCTGGCCTATGCCCTGGGTGCGGATCCCGCTGATCTGGCGCTGCGTTATCGCGCTTCGAGTGGTCGATGAACGCGCCGATCCACATCATCGTTTTCGGACGCTCGCCCATCTCGGGCCGGGCCAAGACCCGACTGATCCCGGCTCTGGGCCCCCGAGGCGCGGCGGATCTCTGCAGTCTGCTGCTCGAACATGCGCTGGCGACGGCCTTGGCTGCCGGACCTGACCGCGTCACGCTGTGGCTGGACGCCGGGCCGGTCACGGATGAAACCGGAGAGCTCGCCGCCCGTTTCCAGAGCGGCATCGCGCTCCAGGTGCCAGGGGATCTGGGCACGCGCATGCACGACGCACTCTGTCGGACCCTGGAGTCAGGTGACCTGCCGCTGCTGATGGGATCGGACGTGCCGTCTCTGACGCCCGCGGCGCTGCAGCAGGCCGCGGTGCTGCTGCGGGGTGGACGGGACGCGGTCGTGGCGCCCGCCGAGGACGGCGGCTATGGCCTGATCGGCGTGGCCCGGCCGCTTCCGGTGCTGTTCGAGGACATGCCCTGGAGCACGGACGCCGTGCTGAAGGAGACCCGCAGGCGCTGCGTCCGCGACGGCATCGGGCTGGCAGAACTCGAATGGATCTGGGACGTGGACGAACCGGCGGATCTCGGCCGCCTCGCTGACATTCCCGAACTGGCTGGCTGGCGCCAGCGCATCAGGGTCGATGCCGCCGTATGACGAGGCGACTTTTCGCCTACGGTACGCTGCAGTTCGCGGACATCTTTGCTGCCGTGACCGGACTCCAAGCTGCTGGCGTCGCAGCCACCCTGGCGGGCTTCCGTTGCGAGGGGGTTCGTGGCGAGCTCTACCCGGCCGTTCGGCCCGAGGCTTCCGGGCAGGTGGCTGGCAGGGTCTATCACGGATTGTCCCGTCCGGCCATCGCCGCCCTCGACCGCTTCGAGGGTGACGAGTACCGTCGCAGGGTGGTCACGGTGGTGCTGGAAGATGGACGCAGGCAACAGGCTTGGTGTTACGTCATCGCGCCGCATTGGCGGCGGCGGCTCGATGGACGGCTGTGGGACCCGGTGCAGTTCGAGCGTCTTCACCGCCGGGCCTATCTGCGTCGATTGCAAAGCGGTCACAGGTGATCCCGTTCCGGGTCATGGGGCCGGCACGAACGGGAGTGATACGCTCTGATCCCGATCCGAGACGAGAACCCCACCGTTCACCTGCCGCTGGTGACGGCCTTGCTGATAGTGGCCAATCTGGCGGTCTGGTTCCTGCTGCAGGGCTTTGGCACCACTGCGGCGCTGGCGGAATCGATCTGCCATCACGCGCTGATTCCCGGTGAGCTCCTGCGTCTGGCGGAGCCCGGCACCCGGATCGCCGTCAGCCGCGATCTGTTCTGCGTCCTCGACGGGCAGGGCAGCCCTCACACCCTGATCAGCTCCATGTTCATGCACGGCGGCTGGCTGCACCTGCTGTTCAATCTCTGGTTCCTGTGGATCTTCGGCGACAACGTCGAGGACGTCATGGGGCCGCTGCGCTTTGCGCTGTTCTACATTCTTTGCGGACTCGCTGCGGCTGCGGCCCAGGTCGTCACCGATCCCGGCAGCCTGATTCCCATGGTGGGCGCTTCCGGAGCCATCGGCGGTGTCATGGGCGCCTACGCCAGACTGTTTCCGAGAGCCCGGGTGCACATGCTGGTGTTCTTCGGCTTCATCATCACCACGGTGTCGGTCCCCGCCGTGCTCATGCTCGGTTACTGGTTCCTGCTGCAGATCGTCGCCGGGCTGCCGGCCTTGGGCCAGTCCGGCGGCGGCGTGGCGTTCTGGGCCCATGCCGGCGGCTTCCTGGCGGGTCTGTTGCTGTCGTTCGTGTTCGTCCGCGACGACCGTCTCGCAGACCGGCGCCGACGCCTGCCGCGGGCGGCGAAACGCAACTGGTTGTGAAGGAACTCGTGCAGGAAGACTGTGAAGGAAGACTCATGACGCCCGACTGGCTCGACAGTGCCGTGTTCTACCAGATCTACCCCCAGAGTTTTGCCGACAGCAATGGTGATGGCATCGGCGACCTGCCGGGCCTGATCGGTCGTCTCGATGACATCGCCGCGCTGGGCTGCAACGCCCTGTGGCTGAATCCCATCTTCGATTCGCCGTTCCTCGATGCGGGTTACGATGTGCGTGATCATTGTCGGGTGGCGCCGCGTTACGGCGACAACGAGGACCTGCGCCGGCTCTGCGAAGCCGCCCATGCCCGCGGCATGCGCGTCTGCCTCGATCTGGTGGCCGGCCACACCTCAGCGGATCACCCAGGCTTCCTGCAGTCGGCCCGCCCCGAGGCCAATGCCTGGAGCGACCGCTTCGTCTGGTCCGACAACCCCTGGCTCACCCGCGATGGTGATCTCACCTTCATCAGTGGCAGCAGTGATCGCATGGGCGCCTATGCGGTGAACTTCTTCGTCCACCAGCCGGCCTTGAACTTCGGGTTCCAGGAACGGCGCCGTTCCTGGCAGCAGCCGCCGGACGCGCCCGGCCCCCTGGCCAACCGGGCCTGGCTGAAGGACGTGCTCGGCTTCTGGTTCGAACACGGGGTGGACGGCTTCCGGGTGGATCTGGCCGCCACGCTGGTGAAGCAGGATCCCCAGCAGACCGCGGTCCGTGCGCTGTGGCAGGAGCTGCGGGCGTGGCTCGACGCCAGCTGGCCCGGCAAGGTGCTGATCAGTGAATGGGGCGACCCGGCCCGGGCGGTGGGCGGCGGCTTCCACGTCGACTTCATGCTCCACTTCGGCACCCCGGGCTACCCCGAACTGTTCTTCAACGGCCACGGCTTTGCCCGCATCAGGAGCGGCGTGGAACATTGCTACTTCGATCGCGCGGGCCAGGGGGACTTCCGGCATTTTCTGTCCAGTTTCCGGCTGCAGCAGGAGGCCATTGCCGGCCGGGGCTTCGTCGGTCTGCCGAGTGCGAACCATGACTTCCAGCGTCCGCGCGCGGGTGACCGGGACCTCGAAGATCTGGCGGTGATCTTCGCCTTCCTGCTGACCTGGCCGGCGGTACCCTTCGTCTACTACGGCGACGAGATCGGCATGCGTTACCTGGAAGGTATCGACTCCACCGAGGGGGCCTATCAGCGTGCCGGCAGCCGGACCCCCATGCAGTGGGACGCCTCTCCGGGTGCCGGGTTCTCCACGGCCGATCCTGCGGACTTCTACCTGCCGCTGGACCCGCTGCCGGATCGGCCGGATCTGGCCGCCGCCAAGGCGGATCCGGATTCCCTGTGGCATTGGGTTCAGGCCCTGGTGGCGGCACGCAGGAGCTTGAAGGCACTGGCGGCCGGCTCGGCCCTGGAACTGCTCGGTGACGGCGCCGGTTATCCGTTGTGCTACCTGCGGGGCAGCGGTACGGAGCAGATTCTCGTGGCACTGAACCCCGCAGCCCGGAGCGGCACCATCGAATGGCCGGACGGCCTTGTGCCGGAATCGGTCGTAGTGAAGACAGGGCTGCGGCTCGAGGGGCAGCGCATTGTCTTTGACGGGCCGGGTGCCGGGGTCTGGCGGGTCCGCAGCAGGTCGCCGCTGCCAGAAGACGGCATCGTGACGGTTTGATCCTGCTACCATGCGCCGCTGCTTCGGTTTCCGGATACCAACATGCTGCTGTGGATAGCCGTGCTCCTGGGCGTGGTGCAGGGGTTGTTCATGTTCCTGCCCGTCAGTTCCACAGCCCATCTGGTGCTCACTCAGCACTGGCTGATCCGGCAGGGCTACGATCTGCCCGCTCCGGAAAGCCCGGAGATGATCCTCTTCGATCTCGTGGTGCATGTAGGCACCCTGGTGTCCATTGCCCTGGTGTTCTGGAAGAGCCTGTCGCGGGTGGTTGCAGGCGGTATCCGCGATACCTGGGCCTGGGTCAGTTCCGGTGGCCATGCCGGGCGTGACCTGCTGTTTCTCCGTCTCGGACTTTTGTGCGCGCTGTCGGTGCTGGCGACGGCCGTGATCGGTTTCAGCCTCAGGGCCAGCTTCGAATGGGTGTTTGCGCACCCTCTGGCTGTGGCGGTAACCCTCTCGATCACCGGTGTGCTGTTGTGGTGGACGGATGGGCTCAGCCGCCGGTTGCGGGGCTTGCGCCAGTTCACGCCATCCATGGCTGCGATCATCGGCATCGCCCAGGGCTTTGCCCTGATGCCGGGGTTGAGCCGCAGCGGCATGACCATTACGTTCGCCCTGTTCGTCGGGCTCAAGCGGCGCTGGGCAGCCGAATACAGTTTCTTTCTGGCCATACCGACGATTCTCGCCGCCACCCTGGTCCAGAGCGTCAGCGTCATCCGCGAGACCGGCCTCAGCGGGCTCGACTGGCCCGCGCTGACAGTGGGTTTCGTGGTGGCGGCAGCGGTAGGCGTGGTGTCGCTGAAGTTGGTGGTGTTCCTGCTGTTGCGCGCTCGGCTGAAGGTGTTCTCGTTCTACCTCTGGGCCCTGGCGCTGCTGGTGGCCTTCGGATTCCTGGATCACGCAGTGGTGTGACGGCTCCCGGTCATCGCCAGAATGGCCTGCGGTGGGTATCCTCCGCCGCCTCGGTCAAGCAGTCGGAGAACCCATGAAGGTCGCCAGTGAACGGGACATCGAGGGTCTGCGCGCCATCGGCCAGGTGGTGGCGCGGACCCTGGCCGAGATGGCGGCCGCCATCGAGCCCGGTATCACCACCCTCGATCTCGACAGGATCGGCGCTGCGGCCCTGCGCAAGGCCAGGGCCCGCTCGGCACCGCGCTGCGTCTACAGTTTTCCCGGTGACACCTGCATCAGCATCAACGAAGAGGCCGCCCATGGCATTCCCGGCGAGCGGGTGCTCGCGGCGGGAGACGTCATCAACATCGACGTCTCCGCGGAGATGGACGGCTATTTCGGGGACACCGGTGCCACCTTTCTGGTGCCACCGGAGAGCGAACTGAAGCGGCGCCTGCTCGAGACGGCTGAGCAGGCTCTTGCGCGGGCCATGCAACAGGCGGTGGCGGGTGCGATGCTCAATCGCATCGGTCATGCCATCGAGACGACTGCGGAACAGGCGGGCTTCAAGACCCTGCGGGATCTCGGCAGCCACGGCGTGGGCCGCAACCTGCACGAAGAGCCGCGCTTCATTCCCAACTACCACGATCCCATGGACGTCCGCCGCCTGCACGACGGTCAGGTGATCACCATCGAACCTTTCATCTCCACCGTCTCCAGTGGCTGCAGAACGGCCGCTGACGGCTGGACGCTGATATCCGGTGTCGACAATCTTTCTGCCCAGTTCGAACACACCATGGTGATCCGCGATGGTGAACCGCTGATCATGACGTTGCCTTGAAGGGCTTCGTGCAGGCTGTCGGAGATCGGCCCATTTGCCTGCGGCAAACACGGCTCGTGGATGAAACATACGGCAACCGTCGTATTTTGAAACAACTTTCCAGATGGGCACACGCCTTTGTGGGAGAGCCCTATTCGCGCAGCGAATGGGCCGATTGCGAGGCGTTGTGCCGAAGCTGAAGGCACCGGCTTCGCTTAACTTCATGGCAATCGGCGCATCGCCCTGCGGGCGCTAGCGCTCTCCCAGAAGCGGGCCGCAAGCGCCGCGGTCACACCAGGGTGATGCGCAGGCCGCCCAGCAGGAGCTGATTGTCGCCGGAAACCTGGACGGTGCCTTTGGGGAGCGCGCCTTGGGCGCGATCAGCCGCGCGGAGAACCGCATCCCGATCCACGCAGACCACGTCGATCCCGCCGAGCCCCTCGGGCCTGCCGTCGGTGCAGGGCACGAATCGCAGCGTCGCGTTGTCCAGCTTCAACCCCGGGTCCCCGTCAGGGTGTCCGGCCCCGGTCCGGGTCAGCGGAATCTCGACGATCTCGGACCAGCGCCGGGCGACCGCAACCGGATCGTCGGCCTGGATCTCGGCAGCACCGATGCCGGTCACCCGATCCAGCCGCTGGCCGGCCTTCCAGTCCGGACCGGCCGGATGCCAGGGGCCGTCGATGTCGAGTCCATGGGAGCCGAGCTGGGCATCGATCTCCAGGAAGCTGCCGCCGGTGTCCTTCGGATGCAGCTGCATGAGGCTGTAGTCCGACATGTCCCGGTCGAACACCGTGCGCACGCCGAGCTCGGCCACCCGCCGCCGCCGGGGCGGATGGTCATCGGTCTGGCAGATGACCATGTAGCCGCCGTCGCCGCCACGGCGCTCGAGATAACGGCCGCCAGCGGTGCCCTCACGGGTCGGCGCCACCACTTCGAGGAACTGGTTGCCCACCGGGAACAGGGCATTTTCCAGGCCGAAGGTCGCCACGGCTGGGTCGCGGTAGCAGACGGCGACACCGAGCACGTCGACCAGAGCCTGCTCCACGGGAGCAAGCTGTTCGGCCACCAGGGCGATCTGTCTCAGGCGCAGCCACATGCCGTCTTCCCCTCCCGTCAGTGGGTGAACAGTCCGTCCGCCTGCACGTCTTCGAGCGAGGTGGTGAACACCTCGATCAGACGGTCGACATCCGCATCCTCATGGGCATTGCAGAGGAAGGCGCGCTGGGTGCCCGGCACCAGCACACCACGATTCAGCGCATGCAGGTAGAAGGCCTTCTCGGCGATCTTGTGGCGATCGTGGACGTCGCGCATGGAATCCACCGTCTCGGCCTGGAAGAACATGTGGAACATGGAATTCACGTGTTTCATCTGGGCCGGGATCTGCCGCTGCTCGCAGAAGCCGTTGACTGCGGCGGCCAGACGCTCGCCGGATCGGGTCATGTGCTCATAGATCTCAGGATGGGCCTTGGCGTAGCCGATGGCGGCTGCGCCGGCGGCCATGGTCAGGGGGTTGCCTGAGAACGTGCCGCCGGAGAACACGCCGCGGTCGGCGGCGAGACCGGTGAACACGTTCATGACGTCGGCACGACCGGCGATGGCTCCCACCGGCATCCCGCCGCCGATGGCCTTGCCGTAGGTGGCCAGATCCGGTTTGACGTCGAAGATCTCCTGGGCCCCGCCGTAGGCCACGCGGAAGCCCGTGATGACCTCGTCGATCATGAACAGCACGCCGGACTCGCTGCACACCTGCCTGAGTTCCCGCAGGAACTCGCCGGCTTCGGGCTGGGGGTTGGAGCTCTGCACGCCTTCCACCATCACCAGGGCCAGCTCGCCGGCATGTTTGCGGATCAGGTCGAAGGCGGCCGGGTGGCGGTAGGGCAGCATCACTGTGAGATCCGCCAACGCCTTCGGAATGCCGTGGCCTAAGGCGACCTTGCCGAGATTCTCCGGCGGCGTGCCGGGCACGGCGGCCCACATGCCGTAGTCGTGGGCGCCATGGTAGAAGCCGTCGAAGACCGCGATCTTCTCGTTGCCGGAGAAGCCGCGGGCTGCCCGGATCGCGTACATGGTGGCCTCGGAACCGGTGTTGCAGAACACCACCCGCTCGGCGCAGGGAATGCCGTCGGCCAGCAGCGTGGCCAGTTCCATCTGGGCGGTGGTGTGGATGCCGAACATCCAGCCCTTGTCCGCCCGCTCCACCAACGCGTTGTAGATCACCGGGTGGCGATGGCCGAGGATGTGCAGGCCGAAACCCACCGAGGTGTCGATGTACTCATTGCCGTCCGCATCCCAGACCCGGCAGCCGCGGCCGCCCTCCAGAAAGATGGGGTGGGGCATCTCCAGGTTGGCGGCGAGGCCTGAGTTGAGGATCTCGGCGCGCTCGTCGGCAATCTTCCGGCACTTGGGGGTCTTGTCGATCATGGCGGCTCGGGCCGCATCGAGACGTGGGGTGGCTTGGGTCATGGGTTCCGCTCTCCTGCAACGGCTCGGGAGTATCCGCGAGCGACGGGCAGGGGGTCAATGGAACCTGCGAGGGTGACGGTTTCGGGCGCGCCCTTGCGGGGCAGGACCGCGTAGCGAAGCGTGGGTACAATGCCGGGCCGTCGTCGCTGCAGGAAGCGCCACTCACTTGTCTGAACCCGTTCTCGACATCAGCGGCCTGCGCTGTGAACGCGACGATCGCGAGCTGTTCGCCGGTTTCGATCTGCACATCGGTCCCGCCGAGGCGGTGCAGCTGCGCGGTCCGAACGGCGCCGGCAAGACCACGCTGCTGCGCTGTATCGCCGGCATGCATCCGGAGTACGAGGGCCGCATCGAACTGCTCGGGGCACCGGTTGCCGGTGAGAGGCTGCTGTTCGTGGGGCACCGGCCGGGCATTTCGGGGCTCCTGAGCGCAGCGGACAACCTGCGTTGGCATCTGGATCTCGCGGGCTGGCGCGGGGCTGACAGCGTGGTGACCGCGGCGCTGACACGGGTGGGCCTCACCGGCTACGACGACGTGCCCTGTCAGCAGCTGTCCGCCGGCCAGCAGCGGCGGGTGGCCCTGGCCCGGCTCGCCCTGCCCACCGCGGAGGTGCCGCTGTGGCTGCTCGATGAGCCTTTCACCGCACTGGACGAGGCCGGGCTGAAGCTGGTCAGCGGCTTGATGGCCGACCGGCTGGCTGGCGGTGGCGCGATTCTCTTCACCACGCACCAGCCGGCGCCGGAGCTGCCCGGGCTCAGCACCCGGTGGATCGGGGCGGCTGCATGACGGCGCCGCTGGCGAGCGAGCCGAGCCTGTGGGTGCTGTTTCGCGGTCAGTTGCGCCGGGATCTGAAGCTCGCCTTCGGTCAGCCGTCGGAGCTGGCGAATCCGCTGGCGTTCTTCGTCGTGGTCATTACCCTGTTTCCTCTTGGCGTGAGTCCCGAACCGGGCGTGCTCTCAGGCATGGCGCCGGGCGTGCTGTGGATCGCGGCGCTGCTGGCCACGCTGCTGGGGCTGGAGGCTCTGTTCCGACGCGATCGGGACGATGGCACCTTAGAGCAGATGGTGCTGCGCGCGCAGCCGCTGTATCTGCCGGTGGTGGCGCGCATGCTGGCCCACTGGATGGTCACCGGTTTGCCATTGACGCTGCTGGCGCCGCTGCTGGGCGGCATGCTCAATCTGGCGCCTGAGGCCCGGCTGCCCCTGATGCTGGGATTGGCCCTGGGAACGCCGGTACTGGTGCTGCTCGGTGGCGTGGGTGCGGCCTTGACTGTGGGCCTGCGTACCGGAGGCGTGCTGCTGGCCCTGCTGGTGCTGCCGCTGTTCGTGCCGGTGCTGATCCTGGGCGTCAGCGCGGCGGAACTGGCGAGCTCGGGCCTGGATCCGGCGGGGCCGTTGTTGTGGCTGGCGGCGGGTGCGAGCTTTGCCATCACTGCGGTGCCCTTCGCCATCGCGGCGGCGCTGCGGATCGGGGTCGAAACGGGTTGAGGAGCGGGTTGAGGAGATGGTGGCTTGAAGTACATTTTTGACCGCTTGCGCTGGCCTGACGGCTTGCGAAGGCTCTGGCACCGCATGGGTTCGCCGCGCTGGTTCTACGAGACCACCGGACCCTGGGTGCCCTGGCTGGCGGCTGCAGCAGCGCTGCTGATCGGCGTCGGTACGGTCTGGGGACTGGCCTATGCGCCGCCGGACTATCTGCAGGGCGACAGCTTTCGGATCATCTATATCCACGTTCCGGCAGCGTATCTGGCCCAGGCCGGTTACATCCTCATGGCCATCTGCGGCGTTGTGCTGCTGGTGTGGCGGATGAAGCTGGCGGACATGGTGATGGCGACGGTCGCGCCCATCGGGGCGGCCTTCACGTTCCTGGCCCTGGCCACCGGGTCCATCTGGGGCAAGCCCACTTGGGGCACTTACTGGATCTGGGATGCCCGCATCACGTCGGTGCTGATCCTGCTGTTTCTGTACCTCGGCATCATGGGTCTGCGGCGGGCCATCGAGCGGCCGGAAGCGGCCGGGCGGGCCTGCGCCATCCTGGCCATCGTCGGCGTGATCAACATACCCATCATCAAATACTCGGTGGACTGGTGGATGACCCTGCATCAGCCGGCCACCTTCAGCGTGACCTCGGCCCCGGCCATGCCACCGATCATGTGGTTGCCGCTGCTGCTGAACGTGCTCGGCTTCAATCTGCTGTTCGCGGTCAGCGTGATTCAGGGTACCCGTACCGAAGTCCTACTCCGAGAGCGGCGAACGCGCTGGGTCACTGACCTCTGCCGGCAGGAGCGGGCATGAATTTCGACAGTTTCGGCGAATTTCTGGCCATGGGCGGGCACGGATTCTACGTCTGGTGGTCCTACCTCCTGACGGCTGTCGTGGTATCATGGATACTGGTATGGCCGTTGTGGCGCCGGCGCCGGTTCTTCGAGGAACAGCGGGGTCGGCTGCGGCGGGCAGATGCCCTGGGGCAGCAAACGGAAGTCGAGTCGAATGCACCCGAAACGTAAACAGCGATTGCTCGTCATTGGCGTGCTCGTCGGCGGGGTGGGCCTCACCACGGCGCTGGTGCTCAACGCCCTGAACGAGAACATCAATCTGTTCTATCCGCCGGATCAGATCGTCGCCGGCATGGCGCCCGTCGATCAGCGCATCCGCGCCGGCGGCGTGGTGGTGGAAGGCAGCGTGTTCCGCGAGACCGGCAGCATGATGGTGTCGTTTCTCATCTCGGATCTCGACGGGTCCGAGGTGCCGGTGACTTTCGAAGGCATTCTCCCGAATCTTTTCGGCGAGGGGCAGGGCATCGTTGCCAACGGCCGGCTGGGAGCCGACGGGGTCTTCGTGGCCTCGGAGGTGCTGGCCAAGCACGACGAAAACTACATGCCGGCGGAGCTGGCCGCGATGCGGGGGCGCAAACCGCCCATGGGCAACGAGGTCGATTCCGGCAGCAACGGCTACTCAGCCGGAGGTTGATCCGCCCGGGCAGCGGTTCCGCATTGGTTTGACAGCTCGATCGGAGACCCGGAATGATCCCTGAGCTCGGACACTTCGCCTTGGCGCTGGCATTGGGCTTCGCCCTGCTGCTGGCTTTCGTGCCCATCGCCGGAACCTACACCGGCCGGGTGGTGTGGATGCGCAGCGGTGGCTCCCTGGCGGCGGGCATGTTCGCCTTTCTGCTGCTGTCCTACATCTGTCTGACCTACGCCTTCCTGGCGGACGACTTCTCCGTGGCCTACGTGGCCCAGAACTCGAATTCCCTGCTGCCCATCCATTACAAGTTCAGTGCCGTTTGGGGCGCCCATGAGGGCTCCTTCCTGCTCTGGACCCTGATCATGGCTGGCTGGACCGTGGCCGTGGCCTTACGCAGCCAGGGTCTGCCGCTGGACATGCTGGCGCGGGTGCTGGGCGTGATGGGCCTGATCAGCATCGGCTTCATTCTGTTCATGCTGCTGACTTCCAACCCCTTCGATCGCCTGCTGCCCATGTCGCCGGCCGATGGCTCCGACCTCAATCCCCAGCTGCAGGACTTCGGACTCATCGTCCATCCGCCCATGCTCTATGTGGGCTACGTGGGCTTTTCGGTGGCTTTCGCCTTTGCCATCGCCGCGCTGATGTCCGGGCGTCTGGATGCGGCCTGGGCGCGCTGGTCGCGGCCCTGGACCAATGTGGCCTGGGCGTTTCTGACCGTGGGCATTGCGCTGGGCAGCTGGTGGGCCTACTACGAACTCGGCTGGGGCGGCTGGTGGTTCTGGGACGCCGTGGAGAACGCCTCCTTCATGCCCTGGCTGGTGGGGACGGCCCTGATCCATTCCCTGGCGGTCACCGAGAAGCGCGGCGTGTTCCGCAGCTGGACGGTACTGCTGGCCATTGCCACGTTCTCCCTGGTCCTGCTCGGAGCCTTCATCGTCCGCTCCGGGGTGCTGACGTCGGTGCATTCCTTTGCGGTGGACCCGGAGCGCGGCTTCTACATCATGGTGTTCCTGCTGCTGGTGGTGGGGGGCTCCCTGGCCCTGTATGCCCTGCGGGCGCCAGTGATGCGGGCCGATGCCAACTACGACGGCCTGTCCCGGGAAGTGATGCTGCTGGTGAACAACGTGCTGCTGGTGGTGGCCACCGCGGCGGTCCTGCTCGGCACTTTGTACCCGCTGATTTACGAGGCCATGACCGGCGGCGACAAGCTCTCGGTGGGACCGCCGTACTTCAATGCCGTGTTCGTGCCGCTGATGCTGCTGCTGCTGATCGCCATGGCGGCGGGGCCCCTGGCGCGCTGGAAACGCACCAGTTTCGACGAGCTCTGGCGGCAGTTGGCGCGGATCGCGGTGGTGAGCGTGGCCCTGGGCGTGGTGCTGCCGCTGATGTTTGCCGGTGCCCTGGATCTGTGGGCCGTGGTCGGCGTCTCCGTGGCGTTCTGGATCGTGCTGTCCTTGATCCAGGACACCCTGTCCCGGGTGGCCCACAAGGGCGACTGGTCGTCGCGGCTGGCCGCTGTACCGAAGCTCGGTGCCGGCTATCTGGGCATGTGGGTGGCCCACTTCGGCATTGCCGTATCGGTGATTGGCATCAGCATGGTGGTGGTGTACTCCGACGAGCGCGACGTGCGCATGATGCCCGGCGACACGGTGGAAGTGGGAGGCTGGGACTTCCGCTTCGACGGCATCCGGCAGGTGGACGGGCCGAACTGGTCGGCTGACGAGGGCATCATCACGGTCCTGAAGAACGGTCGCGAGCGCATGACGCTGCTGCCCCAGAAGCGCCACTACCCCGTGCGGGGCATGATCATGACCCAGGCCGCCATCAATCCGCGCCTCACCCGTGATCTCTACGTGGCCCTGGGCGAACCGCTGGGTGGTCAGGCCTGGGCAGTGCGGGTGCACTACAAACCCTTCGTGCGCTGGATCTGGCTCGGGGCACTGCTGATGGCGCTCGGCGGCGTCATGGCCGCGGTGGACCGGCGTTACCGGAGGCTGGCGGAGCGGGCGGCGCAACGTCGCGAGAGCGTGGCGGGGAATCTGGCGGAGGGCACGTCATGAGTGAGCAGCACGCAGCCACGGCCAGGCCGGGCATCCATCGGGCCAGCCTGTTCATTCCCCTGGGCGTGTTCCTGCTGGTGCTGCTGCTGCTTTGGCGCGGCTTCAGCCTCGGCGACCCCCACGCCCTGCCGTCAGCGCTGCTGAATCAGCCGTTGCCCGAGTTCGCCTTGCCGGTGCTGCACGAGCCGGATCGCATCGTCAGCTCCGAGGCCATGCACGGCGAGCCCTTCCTGCTCAACGTCTGGGCCACCTGGTGCCCCACCTGTCGGGCCGAGCATGCCGAGCTGGCGCGCATTTCCCGTGAGTACGGTGTGCCGATCTTCGGCATCAACTACAAGGACAACCCCGCCGAGGCGCGACGCTGGCTGGCGCGTTTCGGCAACCCCTATGTGTTCTCGGTGGTGGATGCGGATGGCAGTCTCGGTATCGATCTCGGCGTTTACGGTGCGCCGGAGACCTTCCTCGTGGATGCCGAAGGCGTGATCCGCTACAAGCGTGTCGGCGCGGTGGATCAGCGCGTCTGGGACACCAAGCTGGCGCCGATCCTGGCGGAGTTGCGCGATGCGTCCTGAAGTCCTGTTGCGGGTTCTCGTGCTGGGACTGGCCCTGTTGGCCGGCCATGCGCAGGCGTCCTCCATCGACGTCTACGAATTCGCCACCCGCGAGCAGGAGGCCCGCTTCCATGCCCTGAATGCGGAGCTGCGCTGTCCGAAGTGCCTGAACACCAACCTCTGGGGTTCGGATGCGCCCATCGCCCGCGACCTGCGTCGGACCGTGGCCAACATGGTCCGTGAAGGACACAGTGATCAGGAGATCCGCGACTATCTGGTGTCCCGCTACGGTGACTTCATTCTCTACAACCCGCGCTTCACGGCGAAGACGGCGGCACTCTGGGTGGGCCCCTTCCTGCTGCTGTTTCTCGGCCTCGGCATCATCGCCTTGATGATCCGCAATCAGCGCCGGGAAGCGCGTCTGGGCCCCGGTGATCTCACCGCCGACGACGAAGCAAGGCTGGCGCGACTTCGCGGCCAGCTCGAAGCCGACACGAGCGGGGTCCCGCCGCGCTCATGACCGGATTCTGGATCATTGTCGTGGCCATGGCCGCTGCGGCGGTCGCCTTCACCCTCTGGCCGCTGTTCCGCGGTCGCAGCGAGAACCGGGCTGCCCGCATTCGTGCCCATTCGAATCTGGCGATCTTCGAGGATCGTCTGGCCGAGCTCGATGCGGACCGCGACGAAGGGCGCATCAGCGACGACGAGTACAAGGTGCTGCGGTCCGAACTGGAACGCTCCCTGCTCGGTGACATCGACGATCTGACCGAGCTCGACGCGCCCTTGGCGGCGGAACCGGAAGCGGTGTCCCGCGGCGGTTCGCTGTTGTGGGTGGGGGCGGCGGCCGTACCGCTGCTCGCGCTCGTCCTTTATGCCGACTGGGGACTGTCCCTGGGTTATCAGGACGAACTGGCCCTGGCGCGGGAGCTGCGGGCGGTGGAGCAGCGGCCCGCTGGCGCCCACGACGACCGGCAGGTCAATCAGCTGATGGATCGCCTCGACGCCAGGCTCGCGGCCAATCCGGATGACGCGGATGGCTGGTTCCTGCTGGGCCGGACGGCCCTGAACCAGGGTGAGTTCGAGCGCGCCGGGCGGGCCTTCGAGCGGGTGTCGGCGCTGATGCCCGACGAGCCCGGCCCGCTGGTGTTTCTGGTCCAGGCGCTGTATCTGGCGGATGACCGGCAGATCACGTCCCGGGTCCGGGAACCGATGGACCGGGTGCTCGAACTGGCACCGGGTCAACCCATCATGCTCGAAATCCTGGCCATGGATGCCTTCCAGGATGGCCGCTTCTCGGAAGCGGCGGGCCTCTTCGAGCAGGTGCTGGCCAGTGGTGTGCCCGAAGGCGAGCGCCGTACCTTCCTCAGCGACGGCCTGGCGCGGTCCCGGGAACTGGCAGGCCTGCCCGTTCTGCTGCCGGAGCCCGGAGGGGAACCCGCAGGCGATGCCGTGAGCCCTCCCGGCGTCATCCGCGTTCAGGTGACGATGTCCGAAGCCGTGCTGGCGGACCTGCCTCCGAATGCGGCGGTGTTCGTCATGGCGCGTCCGGTTGGCGGCCCACCCATGCCGCTGGCGGTGCAGCGTCTGCGCCCTGCGTCGCGACTGAGTGTAGACCTCAGCGTGGACGATGCCATGGCGCCGGAAATGGCCCTCGACAGCGTCGATGAGGTGGAAGTGGTGGCCAGACTGTCGCGCGCGGGCACCGCCGAGCGCGGCGCGGGTGACCTCGAACGCAGCGCCGGGCCAGTGTCCACCTCAGGGGCAGCACCGGTCCGGCTTCGGCTCGGGGCGGAGCAGCCTGCGGCGGCGACGCCACAGCAGGTGGCGGCGCCTGCTGCGGTGCGGGTCCTGGTGGAGGCGGGCGATGACGTGTCGATTCCACCCGGAGCCACGCTGTTCGTCTTCGCCCGCGAGGTGGGCGGTCCGCCGGCCCCCCTGGCGGTGGCCCGCCATCGGGCCGATGAGCTGCCGCTGCTGGTGACACTCGATGATGCCATGGCCATGACGCCTGAGCGGCCGCTGTCCGGCGTGAGTCGCATGCAGATCGTGGCGCGGGTGTCCGCGGATGGCGGCGTGGCGGCGCGCCCCGGGGATCTCGAAGGCGTCAGTGCCACCCTCGATCCCGGCAGTCGAGGCCGGGTGGTGAATGTCCTCATCGATCGTGTGGTCGAGTAGGCCAGACCGGGCGCAGGATGGGCTCGGCGCCCGTGACCTGCCTGCCAATACTCGATAGACTTTTCCGCCCATAGCGAATCCGGGTTCCGCATGCTGTGGGACCAACCTTGGGGCACGCCGCCAATCCATGCGCCTGAAGCGAATCAAGCTCGCGGGCTTCAAGTCCTTCGTCGATCCGACCACGGTGTCGTTTCCGAGCAATCTGACCGCCGTGGTCGGACCGAATGGCTGTGGCAAGTCCAACGTCATCGACGCCGTGCGCTGGGTCATGGGGGAGAGTTCCGCCAAGCAGCTGCGCGGCGAGTCCATCACCGACGTCATCTTCAACGGCTCCAACACCCGCAAGCCCACGGCCCAGGCCAGCATCGAACTGGTGTTCGACAACAGTGACGGCCGGGCAGGGGGCCAGTATGCGACCTTTGCCGAGATCGCCATCCGCCGGCAGGTGACCCGCGACGCTCAGTCCATCTATTTCCTCAACGGTGTCCGCTGCCGGCGTCGCGACATCCAGGACATCTTCCTCGGCACGGGCCTCGGCCCCCGCAGTTACTCGATCATCGAACAGGGGATGATCTCCAACCTGATCGAGGCCCGCCCCGAGGATCTGCGCAACCACCTGGAGGAAGCGGCGGGCATCTCCCGCTACAAGGAGCGGCGGCGGGAGACCGAAAACCGCATCCGGCACACCCGCGAGAATCTCGACCGTCTCAATGATCTGCGTGAGGAGCTCGAGCGTCAGCTCGCCCGCCTGCAGCGTCAGGCCCGGTCGGCGGAGAAGTACCGGGAGTACAAGGCCGAGGAGCGCAAGCTCAAGGCGGAGCTGCTGGCCCTGCGCTGGCAGGCCATGACCGCCGAGATGGAAGGGCACAACAACCGGGTCAATCAGCTCGAAGTCGGCCTGGAGCAGGTTCGGGCCGGTCGCCAGGCGGTGCTCACGCGGATCGAGACCGAGCGGGAGCGCAACGCCGATCTGGTGGAAGCCACCAGCAAGGTGCAGCAACGTTTCTACGAACTTGGCGCCACCCTGGCGCGGCTGGAGGAGAACCTGCGGGCCCGGGACCAGCGGGTCAGGCAGCTCGAAACAGATCTGGCCGCTGCCCGCAGCCGCCGGGAGGAGGGTGCCCGGCACCTGGAGCTGGATGCCCGTCGGATCGAGGAGCTCGAAGCGGCGCTGGTGGCCATCGAACCGGAGCGGGATGCGATCGCGGCCCGGGACGAAGCGGCCGCAGCGGCGCTGGAGGAGGCCGAGGCCACCATGCAGGCGTGGCAGCAGGAATGGGACAGCTTCAATCAGGCGGCCGCGGAGCCCCGGCGCCGGGCGGAGGTGGAAGCTTCCCGCATTGCCCAGCTCGAGCAGTCACTGGGGCGCACCAACCAGCGGCTGGAGCGTCTGACCTCGGACGTGGATGCCGCCGGCGCCGACGTTGAAGCCAGCGATCTCGGCGATCTCGATGCCCGCGTGGAAGCCGTCGAGCAGAGCATGGCCGGCCAGGAGACCGAACTGGAAGCGCTGGCGCTGCGGGTTGCCGAGAACCGCAGCGGCCTGGAGGAAGCCGAGCGGCAGCTGGCCGATGCCCGCGGGCAGGTCCAGATCCAGACCGGCCGCAAGGCGTCACTGGAGGCGCTGCAGGAATCCGCCCTGGGCCGGCAGGATGCTGCCACCCGCAACTGGCTCGCGGATCGCGGCCTGGATCGCAAACCGCGACTCGGGGAGCGATTGCACGTGCAGTCGGGATGGGAAACCGCCGTCGAGGCTGCGCTGGGCAATGCCCTGCAGGCTGTGGTGGTGGACGTCCTCGATGCGCCTGCGGAAGCGGCCATGGCGCTGGACGACGTGGAACTGACCCTGTTCGAGGGCGGCCGGCCGTCGAGTGCTGCTCCTGGGGACGATCCCCATGGCCGCATGCGGCTGCTGGATCTGGTCGAGGCGGATGACGATCTGGCGTCACTGCTCGGTGGCTGTTGGGCGACGGAGAATCTGGCCTCGGCACTGGCGCTGCGTGATCGGCTCGGGCCCCGCGAGAGCATCGTCACCCGGGATGGCATTCTCATCGGCCGGCGCTGGCTGCGGCTGTCCCGCGGTGATGCGGCAGGGCGGGGTGTGCTGCGTCGGGCCCAGGAGATCGAGGCGCTTGCGGCCACCATCGCGGAACTCGGCGAGCGCGCCGACGCCTTCGAGGACACGGTCGCGCGGTTGCGCGGCGAGCGTGGCAGCCTCGAGCAGGCGCGGGCCGAGGCCCAGCAGGCCCTGAGTGAGCTCAGTCGTCAGCACGGCAGCCTGCGTGCCGAACGCAGCGCGGCCCAGGCCCGCCTGGAAGCCGCCTCGGCCCGGCAGGAGCGGTTGGTGCGGGAGCGGGCCGAACTCGAAGAGCTGCTGGCCAGCGAACGGCGGCAGATCGAAGCCGCCCGGGAAGCCCGCAGCGAAGCGGAAGCGGCCATGGCTGAACTGGAGTCGCGGCGTGAAGAACTGCTCAACCGCCGGGACAGCAGTCGGGCGCTGCTGGAAGAGGCGCGTCAGCAGGCCCGGGCGCGGCGCGATGCGGCCTACGAACTGGAGCTCAAACGGCAGAACCTCGGCAATCAGCTGGAGTCGACCCGCACGGCTGCCAGCCGTCTGCGCAGCCAGCAGGAGGAGCTCGCCGAGCGTCTGGCGGCCCTCGAAGAAGCCATCGGCGAGGCCCGGGCACCGCTGACCGAACTGCGGGGCGAACTGGAGACGGAACTGGCCCGGCGCCTGGAAGTAGAAAAGGCGCTGGCTGCGGCCCGGGATGCCCAGACCCTGGCGGAGACCGGTCTGCGCGAAATGGAGCAGGAGCGGGCGGCCACCGAGGAGCGGGTGCAGGCCGAGCAGTCGGCCCTCGAAACGGCGCGCATGGAACGGCAGGCGGTGGAAGTCCGTCGCCGGACCCTGGAGGAGCAGCTGGCCGAGAGCGGCGCCGATGCCGCCACGGTGCTCGCCGGGATGGCTGAAGGCGCCAACGAAGATGCCTGGCAGCAGGCACTCAAGCAGCTCGACGCCCGCATCAACCGGCTCGGGCCCATCAATCTCGCCGCCATCGAGGAATACGAGCAGGAATCCGAGCGCAAGAACTACTTGGATGCCCAGAACGCGGATCTGGTGGAGGCCCTGAACACCCTGGAAGAGGCCATCCGCAAGATCGATCGTGAGACCCGGGCCCGCTTCAAGGAGACCTTCGACAAAGTCAATCATGGGCTGCAGGAGCTGTTCCCGAAGGTCTTTGGTGGCGGCCACGCCTATCTGGAGCTGACCGGTGACGACCTGCTCGATACCGGCGTCACCATCATGGCGCGGCCTCCCGGCAAGCGGAATGCCTCCATTCACCTGCTGTCCGGCGGCGAGAAGGCGCTCACCGCCATTGCCCTGGTATTCTCGATCTTTCAGCTCAATCCGGCGCCGTTCTGCATGCTCGACGAAGTCGACGCGCCCCTGGATGATGCCAACGTGGGGCGCTTCTGCCGGCTGCTGACGGAAATGGGTCGCGAGGTTCAGTTCATCTTCATCACCCACAACAAGATCACCATGGAAATGGCTGAACAGCTGATGGGCGTGACCATGCAGGAGGCGGGCGTCTCCCGCCTGGTGACGGTGGATGTGGAACAGGCCGCGGCTATGGCAGGGTGAGGGGCAGCATGAGAGGCGGCATGAGAGGCGGCATGATGACGAAGCAGGCGAGGAGGCTGGACCTTGGGCATGCGTGACGCGTTGCTGATACTCGGTGGTCTACTGATCCTTGGTGTGCTGGCCCATGGTGCCTGGATTGCCTGGCGGGCGCGGCGCGCCAGCCTGCGGGTGCGCTACGAGCGCAACATTCCCAACCTTGATCTCGATGACATCGATCTGCTGCGGGCCGAATTGCCCAGCGGCGGCGCCCGCATCGTCTCCCGGTCGGAGACGCCGAGACGGGCGGGCGAGGACGAGCAGCCGGTGCCGGTCCTGCTCGACCCCATCGATCAGGAACTCGACGCCGCTGATGCGACCGAGCCTGTCCCAGAGCCAGGGAGGCAGGGTCGTTCGGCCCCGAAGCGCAGAGCCAGGGCGCCTGAGCCCGTGGCCGAACCGGACCCGGAACCTGAACCTGAACCGGAAGCTGAACCGGAGTCCGACGCCGTCGAGCCTCGCCCGACCGGAACCGGCACGGAAGACACAGCTGAGCAGGAGCCTGCGGAGACCGGAGCCCAATCTGAACCCGAACAGGCGCCGCTGTTTGCCGGTGATCCCATCGTCGCGCGTGATCGCGGTGAGCGTGGCGGTCGCCGTCGGACCGCAGCAGAGACCCGCAAACCAGCGCGGGAGAAGGGGCCGGCGACCAGGGAAGAGGACCAGCCCGAGCGCGAGGAACCCGAAATCGAGGACGTCCTGGTGGTCAACGTGCTGCGCCGGGAGGGCGACTTCATGCCCGGATCCGATCTGCTCGAGGTGGTTTCCGAGCACGGCTTGCGCTACGGCGACATGAACATCTTTCACCGCTACGGTGCCGGTCAGCGCATCGATTTCTCCATGGCCAATGCGGTCAAGCCCGGCACCTTCGATCTGGGCGCCATCGACGAGCTGCGCACGCCCGGGGTGACGTTCTTCATGCGTCTGCCGGGGCCGGATCAGCCTCTGGAGGCCTTCGACGACCTCGCCAACGTCGCCCGCGACATGGCCAAGCGCCTCGACGCCGAGCTCAAGGACGAACGCCACAGCGTCATGACGGCCCAGACTCTGGAGCATTGCCGTCAGCGTATTCGCGAGTTCCGGCGCCGGCAGATGTCCCGGCGGAGCTGAGCGGGACGTGGCCGAAGAGCGCGCTGCTGAGGACGTCGCCGCGGAAGTCGAGCACTTGCGGGCCCAGATCGAAACCCACAACCACGCCTACCACGTCCTCGATGCGCCCACCGTCAGCGATGCCGAGTTCGACGCCCTGTTCGACCGTCTCGTGGCATTGGAGACCGAACATCCCGAACTGATCACCCCGGAGTCGCCCACTCAGCGCATCGGCGGCGCGCCGGCGACGCGCTTCCCGACCATCCGGCATCCGCTGCCCATGCTGAGTCTGGGCAAGTGCACCACCATGGAGGAGCTGCGGGAGTTCGATACCCGCCTGCGCCGCCTGCTCGGCACCGAGGCTGCGCTCGACTACGCCTGTGAGCCGAAGATCGACGGGGTGGCGGTGCGCCTCTACTACGAGCATGGCCAGCTGCAGCTGGCTGCGACTCGCGGTGACGGTGAGGAAGGCGAGGACATCACCGCCAACATTCGCACCCTGAAGTCGGTGCCGCTGCGGCTGCGGGGTGAGAACTGGCCCGAGCGGCTGGAGGTGCGCGGCGAGGTGTACATGCCGCGGGCGGATTTCACCGCCTTCAACGTCGCCGCCCGGGCGGCCGGGGAGCGGGAACTGGTGAATCCGCGCAACGGCGCAGCCGGCAGCCTGCGGCAGCTGGACCCGGCGATGACTGCCCGACGGCCGTTGTCCATGTTCTGCTATGGCATCGGGCGTATCGACGAGGGCTGGCCGTTGACCAGTCACGTGGCCTCACTGGAGCGCCTTGCGCAATGGGGCTTCAGGACCAATCCGGAGACCCGCAGGGTGACGGGCATTGACGCCGTCATCGACTACGTGGAGACCTTCCTCGCCCGGCGCGGTGAGCTCGACTACGACATCGACGGGGTCGTGATCAAGGTGGACGACTTTGCCGCCCAGGATGCCCTCGGCGTGCTGACCCGGACCCCGCGTTACGCCATTGCCTTCAAGCCCGCGGCAGAGGAAGCCCTGACGCGGCTCGTGGAGGTGGATTTCCAGGTCGGCCGTACCGGCGCGGTGACACCGGTGGCGCGACTCGAACCGGTATTCGTCGGTGGCGTCACCGTCTCCAATGCCACCCTGCACAACAGCGACGAGATCGCTCGCCTCGATCTGCGCATTGGCGATCTGGTCTGGGTGCGGCGGGCCGGTGATGTCATTCCCCAGGTGGTGCGGGTGGAGACGGATCAGCGTCCCGATGCTGCCCGCAGCATCGTCTTCCCCGACCAGTGCCCGGTCTGTGGTGCCGCGGTGGCCCGCGGCGAAGGCGAGGTGGTGGCGCGCTGTACCGCCCGCCGCAGCTGTCCGGCGCAGCTGGTCCACGGCCTGCTGCACTTCGCGTCACGCGGCGCCATGGACATTCAGGGCCTCGGCGAGAAAGTCGTCACCCAGCTGGTGGAACGGGAGCTGGTGGCCGATGCGGCGGATCTCTATCAGCTCGACGTCGAGACCCTGGCCGGCCTGGACCGCATGGCCGAGAAGTCTGCGCGCAATCTGCATGCGGCCATTCAGGGTTCCCGCAGGCGCGGACTGGCGCGGGTGATCTTCGCCCTCGGCATTCGTGAGGTGGGCGAGGCTACGGCTGCGGCGCTGGCACGTCACTTCCGCAGCCTGCCGGCGCTGTGGGAGGCGGACGAGGACAGCCTGCAGCAGGTCCGCGATGTCGGCCCGGTGGTGGCGCGGGAAATCGCCGAGTTCTTCGTCCAGGACGAGAACCGGGCGCTGGTGGAGCGGCTGCTGGCAGCCGGACTGGAGCCCGATCCGCCACCGGAACTGCCGGTGACGGCCCCACTGGCGAATCAGACCTGGGTCCTGACCGGGACCCTCGAAGGGCTGACCCGCAAGGAGGCCAAGGCAAGACTTCAGGCGCTCGGAGCGCGGGTGTCCGGGTCCGTGTCCGCCCAGACTGATTGTGTGGTGGCGGGTCCCGGTGCCGGTCAGAAACTCGCCGACGCCGAGCGCCATGGCGTGCCGGTTCTGGACGAGGCGGCCTTCATGGAGCGCCTTCGGGAGTTGGAAGCATGATGTCGAAAGCTTCGCTGCGGATCGGGCTGTTGCTGCTGGCAGCGCTGGGGCTCGGGGCGTGCACCAGTTCGCCGCCGTCCCAGGCCGAGAACGTCTGCGAGATCTTCACCGAGCAGCGCGGGTGGTATCGGGATGCCAAGAAGGCGGAGAAGCGCTGGGGCATTCCCCTGAGCGTGCTGATGGCCTTCACGTTCCAGGAGTCCAGCTTTCAGGCCCGGGCCAAGCCGGAGCGGACCCGGCTGCTGTGGGTGATTCCCTGGCGGCGACCGTCCACGGCCTATGGCTACACCCAGGCTCTGGACAGCACGTGGCGGGAGTATCAGCGGGCCACCGGGCGCAGCCGGGCGCGCCGCCACAATTTCGGGGACGCCATGGATTTCATCGGCTGGTACAACCGCCGCAGCGCCGATCAGCTCGGGCTGCCGCGCAATGACGCCTACAGTCTCTATCTGGCCTATCACGAAGGCGTCGGCGGCTTCCGGCGCGGGACCTATCGTGACAAGCGCTGGCTGCAGGATGCGGCGCGGCGGGTGCATTCCCGCGCCTACGCCTATCAGACGCAGCTGGCGGGTTGCGAACGACGGCTGGCGCGGCCCTGGTGGCGACCGTTCTGAAGCCCCATAGCTGCACCTTCGACAGGAGATTGTAGCCCCAGCCTACAGCTATCGGGGTCAATCTCCGCCACCCCGACGGCTCTCCCATCGCTATACTGCCCGCCATGAGTGAAGCCTTTGCCCATGGCGGCCTCGACGCGGGCCTGCGTGCGACCATCCAGGATGCCTACCGGGCCTGGTTGG
The DNA here is from genome assembly GCA_020832055.1 of Gammaproteobacteria bacterium. GTDB lineage: Bacteria > Pseudomonadota > Gammaproteobacteria > Pseudomonadales > Azotimanducaceae > SLTB01. The sequence goes on along the minus strand of JAFIFL010000012.1, from coordinate 9,515 downwards.
CGGCTCGTGCGTTCACCCCACGTCGTGGCCAGCGCCTGATGATTGCCGAGATCGCGCGGACGCTTGCCGGCGGCAACGACAGCGGGCGGATCTGCGTGGTCGAGGCGGGCACGGGTACCGGCAAGACCGTGGCCTACGGACTCGCCGCCATTCCGGTGGCCCAGGCACTGGACCTCAAGCTGGTGATCTCCACCGCCACCGTGGCGCTGCAGGATCAGCTGGTGGACCGGGATCTGCCGGATCTGGCTGAGCATGCGGGGCTGCGCTTCACCTATGCCCTCGCCAAGGGACGCGGGCGCTACGCCTGCCCGGCCCGTCTCGATCGTTACCTGGTGGACGACAACGCCGGTGTGCCGGGGGAACTGTTCGAGAACGCGGCGCCGGTGGGCGTGGCGGCCCGGGCGCTGTACCGCGACATGCTCGACGACCTGCGGCGCGGCGCGTGGGACGGCGATCGCGAGGGCTGGCAGCGGGCGGTCGACGATGGCGTCTGGTCCGGTGCCACCATGGATCACCGCGGCTGTAGCGGGCCGCGCTGTGGCTTCTTCCGGGACTGCCCGTACTATCTGGCTCGGGAGCGCATCGGGCAGGCGGACGTGATCGTGGCCAACCACGACCTGGTACTGTCCGATCTCGCGCTCGGTGGCGGTGTGGTGCTGCCGGAGCCTGAGTCCACCATCTATATCTTCGACGAAGGTCATCACCTGGCGGACAAAGCGCTCGGGCACCTGCGCCGCTTCACCCGGATCCTTTCCAGCGTGCAGACCCTGGAAGCAGTGGACAAACTCCTTGGCACCCTGTCTCAGCGCAGCGGCCGCGATCACGCTCTGGTGGATGCCGCCATGCGGGTGGCGACCACTTCCGAGCCCCTGCGGCAGAACCTGCGCACCATGCTGGAACTCGGGGAAGCGCTGCAGGACATTGCCGCACCGCAGCGCGGATTCGAGGGTCGTGCCGGGGGGCGGCCCACCCATCGCTTCGCCCACGGTGAAGTGCCCGCCGCCATGGTGGAGCTGGCCCGGGAACTGGCCGGTGGGCATCGGGAGATCGCGGCGGCGCTGCAGACTGTCCTCGACCGATTGGCGACCCTGGGCGATGACGACCGCGGTGAGCGCGAAGCCTTTCAGGCCTGGACCGAGGGTTTGTCTCAGCATGCCGGGCGCGTGGAGGGTGCGCTGGCGCTGTGGGAGGACTTCGCGCTGCCGGGAGACGGTGTGCAGGCACGCTGGGTGTCACGGGTGGATCACGAACAGAGCTTCGATCTGGAGTTCCAGTCATCCCCGCTGCAGGCCGGTGCTTCGCTTTCTGCCGCGCTGTGGGAGGCCTGTCACGGAGCGGTGGTGACGTCTGCCACGCTCACCTCCACGGATGGCTTCCGTCGCTTCGCCGAGGGTGTCGGCGTCCCGGACGATACGCGCTACCTGATTGCGCCCTCCAGCCTGCCCTATGAGGACGCGGCGGAGCTGGTCGTGCCCGCCATGAAGTCGGACCCCGGCCGCAGTGACGACCACAATGCGGAGATCGCCAGCCTGCTGCCGGGCCTGGTGGACCCGGCAGAAGGCACGCTGGTGATCTTCACCTCCTGGCGGCAGCTGTCAGCGGTGACGGCTGCGCTGCCGCCGGCCTTCCTCGAACGGGTCCTGAGCCAGGCCGACATGACCAAGGCGCGGATCTTGAAGGCCCACCGCGAGCGCATCGACGCGGGCCGTGGCAGCGTGATCTTCGGCCTGGCCAGCTTCTCCGAGGGCGTGGACCTCGCTGGCGATCATTGCCGTCATGTGATCATCACCAAGCTGCCGTTCGCGGTTCCGGACGATCCGGTAGAGGCGGCGGTGGCTGAGTGGCTCGAGAGCCAGGGCCGCAATCCCTTCATGGAAGTCAGCGTTCCGGATGCGGCGCTGAAGCTGAAACAGGCCTGCGGCCGCCTGCTGCGCTCGGAGTCCGACACCGGCAAGGTGACCCTGCTCGACCGGCGCATCGTCAGCCGTCGCTATGGCCGCGCCATTCTCGACAGCCTGCCGCCATTCCGGCGCAGCATTGCAGGTTGAGGACCCGTTGAGGCGTTGCTCCGGGCGCTGAGCCCGGATCCCGGATCAGGCCGGCCCGACGAAACGTTCGGCGATGGGTTCATTGGACAGATAGTTGCTGATCAGCCCGGCCGGCGTGATGTCGAAGTAGATGTTGCGGGCGCGCACGCCGGGTACCGGCGGCGGGCGCAGTTCGCTGCCTGACTTTTCTTCGAGCTGAACATCCTGCGCGGACAGTCCCGTGCATTTGAAACTTTCTGCCGCCACCAGCACCGGGACGCCGGCCTCGCGTGCCGCCAGGGCGATCAGTCGGCTGCCGACCTTGTTCACCAGGGCGCCGTCGGCCAGTACCGAGTCGGCCCCGAACAGCACCAGATCCACGTCGTCGATGAAGATGCCGGCCTGGGCATCGGTGATGTAGGTCACCTCGATGCCGCGGCCGGCCAGCGCCGCGGCCACGTTCCAGCCTTCCAGGCCGGGGCGGGCCTCGGTGACGACGGCGCTGAAGGAGCCGTCTGCCAGCCGCTGAAGAATCCTGCCCACGGTGGAGCTGCTGGAGTGGAGCAGGATGCGGTTGCCCACTTCGATGCGCTGCAGTGCAGCCCTGACCGTGGCGTCCGTGGCGGCATCGGCCCAGGTGCGGACCTCCTGGGCCTGTTGCACGGCGTAGTTGCGAAGCGCCGCCAGGTCACCGTCGAACTCGGCCACGCCCTCCTGCCAGCGCGCCACCAGATTGTGCACGGCGGTCATGCTCGGCCGGGTGGCACCGAGATCGGCGGCGAAGGTCAGCAGGCTGTCGCGCAGGGCCTCCACGTCATCGTCGGCCGCGCGCAGGGCGTAGGTCTTCAGGGCATCGAGGGCGACGCGCGCCAGATGGCTGGCGCCGTCGCGCAGATTGTCACGCACGCCGCGCAGCAGTTCCTGGCGCAGACCGCTGCCGTCGTCAGTCATCGCGGCCGTCACGGCGGTCGAGAACGTAGCTGTCGCGGGCGGCTTTGAATGCCTCGATATCATCCACGGCGGTGCCGCTCGGAATGCGGCCATCGTCAGGGATGCGACCGGCGGCCCACAGGGTGGCGACCTGGGTCTCGGAAAGGGCCATGAAGGTCTCGTAGAACGTTCGGAACGTCTCCAGATCCAGCGCGCGGATGGCCTCGGCCAGCTGCTCCCGGGAGTCGAAGTCGAGGACCTGATCCTGCAGGTCGCGCCACATGCGCGCGCCGCGGCTGTTGAGGTTCTGGTCGCGCTCGAGCAGACGCGTCAGCAGGCCCTCGCGCTCGCTCTCGAATTCCGCGACGGACATGCGGGCAAGCCGCTCACGGTAGGCTTCGAGAAATGCCAGGGTGGCGGCTTCCACGGCGGCCGGTGACGCCACCGGGCTCTGCACCACGAAAAACACGCCGGGCGTGTTCACCCGCACCCAGGCGCCGGCGGAGACCACGTAGCCCAGCTGCCGCTCGGTGCGCAGATCGTTGAAGTAGGGCGTGCTGAGCATGCGCCCGAGCAGCCCGAAGCGGGCGCGTTCCTCCCAGCTCTGATCCCGGCCCTGAACATAGCGCGTGAACGCCGCGTCATCGTGATCGACGCTGACCTGACGCTGCACCCGGGTGTTCGCAAGGCGCACGAGTCGCGGCTTCGGTCCCACATCGGGAGCGCCGGCGTCGAGGCGATGCCTCAGCATTCCGGCCAGGGCTTCGGCGCGCTCAGCCTCGAGGTTGCCGTGCAGCAGGGCGAGGACGCCGGGTTCCGTCAGCGCCTCCCGCTGCCAGCGAACGAGGTCATCGAGACTCACCGCGCTGGCCGCTTCGATGAGCTGCTCGATGGCGTACTCATGGCTTTCGAGCAGTCTTCTCAGTTCGGCCATCGTGCGCTCGTAGGGCCGGCGCTGCAGTTCGTTGCGCAGTTCCCGGATGAGTTCACTGCGGAAGTGCTCGAAGCGCTCGGGGCGCGGCTCGATCTCCACCATGGTGTCGAGCACCACATCGAGCAGGACCTCGAGCTTGTCGTCGAAGCCGCCAAGGCTCAAGGAAAGGCCACTGCGATCGCCGCGCAGACTGTAGGACAGTCCCGCCAGTCGGGCCGGGTAGGCGTAGGTATTGAGCTCGTCGGTAACCAGTCGGCCATAGAGGTTGCCGAGCACCTGACCCCGGGCGCTGGCAGCTGCAGGGGTGCGCAGATCGATTCTCACGGTGGCCCTCGGGACTTCGAAATCCCGGTCGGGTTGGTGCCACACCTCCAGCGGTGCGGCGCTGTCGATGCGCGCAGGCACCGCAGCGGAAGCTGCGATGAGATCGAGGCGCTCGGGGATGAAGGGGTTGGCTGCCGGCAGGGCCAGGCCGGGGTGGTCCCCGGGTGCCCGCCACAGGGCCAGGGCCTCACCGGACAGCGGCCGCAGGCGGTGGCGGACACCGAAGTAGGGCTCTTCCCGGTCGGTCTCCACTTCCGGCGCAATCAGGGTCACCAGTGCGTTCTGGGGTCGCAGCTCGGCGAGCATGGCGCGGATCAGCTCGGGCTCGTACTGCTCCATCGCAAAGGGGGCGCGGATGACGTCTTCGGGCGGAAACAGCAGGAGATTCTGCGCCAGACTGCGGACGTAGCCGAAGGCGGCACTCTTCTCGCGGAAATCGAAGGCGAGACGGGTCAGCTCCTGCTGTTCCCGGTAGCGGTCGGCGTCGATGCCGCCTGCGTCGATGAGGTCGATGTAGGCAAAGACCGCTGCGGCCACGTCCTGCCAGTGCTCGAGGCCCGAGCGGGTGAGGGTGATGCTGACCGTCAGCACGGCGTTTTCCCGGCCGTAGTGGCTGGCACCGGCGGCGAGCCCGTCGATCCATCCCCGTTCAGTCAGCCAGGCATGGACGCTGCCCTCGCCTTCATGGCCGATGAGGTTGGCCAGGTAGTTTCCGGGCGCCACCCGGTAGTGGAGATCGATGGGGGGCAGGGGAAAACTGATCTGCAGTGTGCGCAGTTCCCGTACCGGCTGGATTTCCAGCAGAGCCGGCAGGTCCTCGTCGCGGAACAGCGGCAGGTCGGGCTCGCTTGCGGCGACGGGCTGCCGCGGGACGGCGCTGAACTTCTCCCTGGCCCAGTCGGCCAGGGTGGCCACATCCTCGCGACCGAGCACCACCAGACCCATGCGGTCCGCGGAATAGTGGGCGGCGTAGAAGTCGAGCAGGGTCTCCCGGATCGGATCGTCGGGGCGGTCGGCGAGGGTTTCGAGACTGCCGATGTTGAAGCGGGCGGCCGGGTGGTCGGGATTCATGGCCTGCTTCTGGGTCATGAAGGTGCGCCAGCCGTCCTCGCGCATTTGCAGCATGTATTCGGAATGCACGGCGTTGACTTCCCGGGCCACGTAGTCGGCGTCGAACAGGGGCGCGACGAAGAACTGCGCGAAGCGGTCGAGGCCGCCTTCGAGCTGGCCGGCGGCGATTTCGAAGAAGTAGTTGGTGTGGTCCTGGGCCGTGTAGGCGTTGTGACGGCCGCCATGGCGGCTGATGAAGTCGCCGTACTCGTCCGGTTCCGGGTATTTTTCCGTACCCAGGAACAGCATGTGCTCGAGGAAGTGGGCCAGACCTTCGCGTCCGGGTGGATCGGCCAGGCTGCCGACACCGACGCTGAGCGCTGCTGCGGCCTGATCCGTGTCCGGGTCGGAGATCACCAGCACTTTCAGGCCGTTGGGCAGCTCGAAATAGCGGTGATCGCGGCTGTCGATGGTGGGAATGTGGGGCTCGAGCCAGCTCGCGGTCGCATCGCTGTCGGGTGCAGGTGCAGGCGGGGCGGTGGCGCAGGCGGCCAGCAGCAGCGCGAGGAGACAGACCGGCAGGAATAATCGGGAACGTGGCAGCAGCACGGTTGGCAGACCTTCAGTGGCGTCGATGCAGCGGCCGACTCTACCTCAGCCCTCGCGCTGGTGCACAATCCCAGGTCATCGTCGGCGGCGTGAGGACAGGGTATGACGGATACGGCCAAGCTGCTGGCTGCGGCTTTCGGTGCCGCGGGGTGCTGGCCTGCGGTCGAACGCGCTCTGGCGCCGCGGGCAGCGGCACTGATGGCCCTGCGGCTGGCTGAAGCGGGTGAGCCGGATTGGCCGGCCCACCTCGAGGTGCCGGTAACGGGGATGCTGTCGGGCCATGCCGCCATGCTTGCGGCCTGGATCGATGTCCGCCGGCGCCGGGGCAGGTTGATCGTCGGTCTGGCCGGTGGGCAGGGCAGCGGCAAATCCACCCTGGCCGGATTCACGGCGGCCCTGCTGCGGCGGGAGTTCGGCGCCCGGGTGGCGGTGCTCGGCCTGGATGACCTCTATCTGCCCCGGGCCGAGCGTGCCGCGCTGGCAAACAGCGTGCATCCGCTGTTCGCCACCCGCGGCGTTCCGGGTACCCATGACGTGGGATTGGGCGTCGAACTGCTCGATCGGCTCATGGGCCTCGCGGCTGTTGGGGATGGTGTCGGGGCGCGCGCAGGGGGTGCGGCAACCGTGGCGCTGCCGCGCTTCGACAAGGGCCGCGACGAACGCATGGATGCTGCCCATTGGGTCGAGGTCGCAGCACCCGTGGATGTGGTGATCTTCGAAGGCTGGTGCGTGGGTGCCCCGCCCCAGGACGAGGCCGCGCTGACGTCACCCTGCAACGATCTGGAGCGGCAGGAGGATGCACACGGCGTGTGGCGGCGATCGGTGAATGCTGCCCTGATGGGCGACTACCACAGGCTGTTTGGGCGCATGGGGGCGCTGGTCTATCTGCGGATACCCGACTTTGCGGCGGCGCTGCGCTGGCGCGAGGAGCAGGAAGCGCAGCTCAGGACCCGCGCCCCGACTGCCATGACGCCGGCGGAGGTGATACGTTTCGTGGCGCACTACGAGCGCCTGACGGTCGCCCTGCGGCAGGCGTCTTTGAGGCTGGCTGACCTGCTGCTCGAACTCGATGACCGGCATCGGCTGGTGGCCGTGACCTCCGGGGGCGGTTTTCGGCCGCGGGGGTTCAGGAGGGATTCAGCGCTCTGACAGCAGCATGGGTCTGGGACAATGGTGTTTACGGGTCGCCTGATCTCCGGTCGGGCAGGAAGCAGGTATGTTCTGGGTTCATGTCATCATGATCGGTCTGCTGCTCGGCACGCTCGCGGCTGCGGACAGCTGGGCGTCGCCGTGGAGCGATGAGGACAGCCGCACGCTCAACGCTCCCACCACAGAGCTGAACATCGATGAAGCCGCCAATCGGGCCCAGCAACGCTACGGTGGCCAGTTGATCTCCATCCGTCCCGCCGAGCAGGATGGTCGCCACGGCTGGCAGGCGACCGTGCTGCTGGACAACGGGCGTGTGAAGACCCTGTTCGTGGAAGCCCGGACCGGGGCCGTCTCGGATCGTCGCCGCCGCAATTGAGCCCCGATCGAACCTCGGTTGGACGTGGTTACGGAAGCATCTCGGCACAGTCTGGAGAAATCGATGCGGGTTCTGGTGGTGGAAGACGAGGCGGCCTTGGCCCAGCAGCTCGAGGAAAGGCTCAGCGCTGACGGCATGGTGGTGGATCGTGCCAGTGATGGTCGCGAGGCGATCTATTACGGCGAGGAATTCGACTACGACGTGGCTGTGATCGATCTCGGCCTGCCCAAGATCGACGGGGTGGCGGTGATCCGTCATCTGCGGGAGGTGGAACGGCGGTATCCCATTCTGATCCTCACCGCCCGGGACAGCTGGCAGGACAAGGTGACCGGGCTGGAGGCGGGCGCCGACGACTATCTGGCCAAACCCTTTCAGTACGAGGAGCTGCTGGCGCGGCTGAAGGCCCTGGTCCGGCGGGCTTCGGGATTCGCCAGTCCGGTGCTGCGCATCGGCAGTGTCGATCTCGATACGGTGGCGAAGGAGGTGCGTGTATCCGGTGAGCGCATCGACCTCACGGCCTATGAGTACAACCTGCTCGAGTACCTGATGCTTCACCCCAACAAGGTGGTCTCCAAGACCGAGCTCACCGAACATCTCTACGCCCAGGATTTCGAGCGGGACAGCAACGTCATCGAGGTGTTCGTGGGTCGCCTGCGCCGCAAGCTCGACCCGAGCGGCGAGATGCGGCCCATCACCACGATCCGCGGCCAGGGTTACCGTCTCGCGCTGGAGTGATCGGGGAGTGATGGGAAGGCCATGACTGGAATGGCATGAAGCGCCCTTTATCGCTGCGACTGCGCCTGCTGCTGGCAGCCGCGCTGGTCCTGCTGCTGTTTCTGTCCGGCACCGGGGTGATTCTCGATCGAGCCTTTCGCACCAGCATCGAAGAGAGTGCCCGGGAGCAGCTGCGGCTGCGGGCCCTGGCGCTGCTCGGTACCGCCGATGTGGTGGGCGACCGGCTGACCCTGCCGGTGATGCAGGCCGAGCCCCGGCTCAATCAGCCCGGATCCGGGCTCTATGCCGGCGTCATCGATGGCGACGGTCGCGAGGTCTGGCTGTCGCGCAGTCTGGTGGGCCGCCGCGCCGGACTGGACGTGCCGCGGCTGCCGCCGGGCCATGCCAGCTTCGAGTCCCTGGTCGATGCCGAGGGCGTGGCGCTGTATCGCTTCAGTCTGGGGGTGATCTGGGAATCCTCACAGGGTGATGTGCCCTATGTCTTCACCGTCGCCATGGCCCAGGCGCCGTTCATGGCCGAGGCCCAGAGCTTCCGCCGGGCGCTGTTCACCGGTCTTGGCGGCGCCGGTCTCGGCCTGCTGCTGGTGCTGCTGGCCGTGCTGGCGGCGGCCCTGCGCCCCTTGAAGCGGCTGGCCCTGGAAGTGGAGCGGGTGGAGCGGGGCACGGCTCAGCGGCTGGACGACACCTGGCCGGCGGAAATCGCCGGTCTGGCCCGCAACCTCAACATGCTGGTGGATCACGAACGTTCCCGTCAGCAGCGCTACCGCAACACCCTCGATGATCTGGCCCACAGCCTGAAGACGCCCCTGGCCATCCTCCGCAACGCCCTGGCCGACGGCCCCGCCGCCGCGGATCTCGCCCGGGAGCAGATCGAGCGCATGCAGACCATGGTGCACCACCATCTGCAGCGGGCCAGCGTCAGCCGCAATCCCCTGCAGCTGCACCGCACGCCGCTGGCCCAGCCGGTACAGCGCATTCTGGCCGGGCTTGAGCGGCTGCATCCCGAGGCCGGGCTTAAGCTGTCGAGTTCGATTCCCGAGTCCCTGGCGGTGGCGGTGGATGAGCGTGACGTCTACGAAATCATCGGCAATCTGGCGGAAAACGCCTGCAAGTATGGCCACCGACAGGTGCAGATCCGCGGCGAACATCGTGACGGGGCAGTGGTGCTCACCGTTGCCGACGACGGTCCCGGGGTGCCCGAAGCGCTGCGCGAGGCGGTCCTGCACCGGGGCGCCCGGGCGGATACCAACACCAGCGGTCAGGGCATCGGGCTGGCGGTGGTGGCAGAACTGCTGGAAGCCTGGGACGGTCGACTGGCCATCGACACCGATCCCGAACTCGGCGGCGCGGCTGTCAGCGTGACGCTGCCGGCGGCTTGAGC
>JAFIFL010000263.1 GCA_020832055.1 Gammaproteobacteria bacterium | reverse complement strand
ACCGCCATGGAATTCACCAACACCGAGGCGTTCTGCATCAGCTGCCACGAGATGGAGGCCAACCCCTTCGCCGAACTGCGTCCGACCATTCACTACACGAACCGCTCCGGGGTGCGTGCCACCTGCTCCGACTGCCACGTACCCCAGGACTGGACCCGCAAGGTCGCGCGGAAGATGGAAGCCTCCAAGGAGGTCTGGGGCTGGGTGTTCGGCACCATCAATACCCCGGAGAAGTACGAAGCTAAACGGCGCGAGCTGGCGGAACGGGAGTGGACGCGCCTGAAGGCCAACGACTCGCTCGAGTGCCGCAACTGCCACAACTTCGAGTACATGGATCTCACCGAGCAGAGCACCCGCGCCCGCAGCCTGCACGCCACGGCGCTGGCATCCGGTGATGCTACCTGTATCGACTGCCACAAGGGCATCGCGCACCGGCTGCCGGACATGACTGGAGTCGAGGGCTGGTGAGCCCGGGATCGGATCCCGATCGTGCGCCACATCCAACGCCTGGAGCGAAGCGAGCAGCGCAAATGAAACTGATTGCGAAACTCATTGCCGGCATCGTGCTCGGCATCGCCCTGGGGTTGTTTGCGCCGGACTGGATCATCCAGACGCTGCTGACATTCAAGGTCCTGTTCGGTCAGCTGCTGTTCTTCACCATCCCACTGCTCATCCTGTTCTTCATCACCAGCGGCATCGCTCACCTGCCGACCCGGTCGGGACGGATGCTGGGGCACACCCTGGGCCTCGCCTATCTGTCGACCATCATCGCCGGCACCGTCGCCTTCCTCGCGGCGGCGCTGCTGGTGCCGCGCCTGACCATGGGCGAGGGCCTCGCCGCGCCCGCCGACGGCACGGTACTCGAGGCCTTCTTCGAATTCCGCATTCCGCCGGCGCTGGACATCATGACCGCCCTCGCGCTGGCCTTCGTGTTCGGGCTGGGCATCGCCGCCACCGGCGCGACGCAATTGCGGCAGCTCTCTGACCAGGGCCGGGACGTGATCCGGCTGCTGCTCGTGAAGGTCATCATCCCGCTGCTGCCCATCTACATCGCGGGTGTGTTCGCGGAGCTGGCCGCCGCAGGCACGGTGTTCCGCACGCTGCAGGCCTTCGGCGTGATCCTGGTGCTGTCGATTGCGCTGCACTGGCTCTGGCTCGGCGTCATGTTCACCCTGGCCGGCCTGCGTGCCCAGCGCTCACCGCTGTCGCTGCTGCGGACCATGCTGCCAGCCTACTTCACCGCGCTCGGCACCATGTCGAGTGCCGCCACCATCCCGGTCACGCTGCAGACGGTACGCGCCAACGGCGTGGATGAGGCGGTGGCCGACTTCACGGTGCCGTTGTGCGCCACCACCCATCTGGCCGGTTCCACCATCACCATCGTCAGCTGCGCGGTGGCGGTGATGGTGCTGCACGAGGCCCTGGCGCTGCCGACCCTCATGACCATGCTGCCGTTCATTCTCACGCTCGGTGTCGTCATGCTGGCAGCGCCCGGGGTGCCGGGCGGCGCCGTGATGTCGGCGGTGGGACTGCTGGGTTCCATGCTGGGTTTCGGCGAATCCGCCATCGCGCTGATGATCGCGCTCTACATGGCCCAGGACAGCTTCGGCACGGCTTGCAATGTCACCGGCGATGGCGCCATCGCAGTGCTGGTGGATGCCGGCGCACCGAAGACCCCGGCGTCGCCGGCGACCGCTTCGCCAGCAGCCTGACCCGGACTGCCCCTGGGATCGGACCAATCTTAGCGGTGCGTTTTCGGCCTCAAAATGGGCCTTCTAAGGCCGAATTTAGGGGCGTTTAAGCCTTTATTTTCAATAGAATCAGAGAGTTATTGTGGTCCGACCCGCGCTGGGTTAATGTTCGTGGTTTAAACCACGAGGAGAGAGACCACCATGCCCGTCGTCGAATTCGAGAAACGGGGCCATGTGGCCCTGGTCACCCTGAACCGTCCGGAAGCCCGCAACTCAATCAATCCTGAAGTCGGTGCGCGGCTGGCCGAAGCCTGGGAGCAGGTTCGGGACGACGACGAAGTGCGCGTCGCCGTAGTCACCGGCACCGGCAGTGCGTTCTGTGCCGGCGCCGACCTCGGCCAGCTCATTCCGCTGGTGTCCGGCGCTCGCAAGCCCGAGAACGAGTGGGACGAGAAGGTCCTGAAGAATCCCAAACTCACCTCCGCCGCCCTGCTGCGCAACTTCGACACCGAGAAGCCCGTGATTGCCGCCATCAACGGTCACGCCATCGCCGGCGGCATGGAGATGGTGCAGGGCACGGACATCCGCGTCGCCTGCCCGGAAGCGAAATTCGGCGTCCAGGAAGTGAAGTGGGCGATCTTCCCAGCCGGCGGCTCGACGGTACGGCTGCCGGTACAGATGCCCTACGCCAAGGCCATGGAGCTGCTGCTCACGGGCGATCTCATCAGCGCCGAAGAGGCACTTGCGCTGGGCTTCCTCAACTACGTCGTACCGGCGGACGAAGTGCTCGCCAAGGCCATGGGCATCGCCGAGAAGATCGCCGCCAACGGCCCCATCGCCGTGAAGGCCATCCGCAAGTCGGCCCGTGCCTGCCTCGGGCTGCCCGAGCAGGAGGCGCTGAAGCTCGAAAGCAAGATTTCCGGACCGGTGTTCCAGACCGAAGACGCCCGGGAAGGACCGCGGGCGTTCATGGAGAAGCGCAAGCCCGCCTACAAGGGCCGCTGAGTCCATCCTGTCCCGGCCTTCGGGTTCGGGACAGGGCGGCGGGTGCCTATCCGAGGGCGTCCGCCGCGGCGTATGCTTGGCCGATGATGACCGCAATCCGCTACATGCGTGGCCTGATGAAGGCGTTCATCCTGGTCACCGCCCTCGCCACCGGCACAGCCGCATTGGCCGCCGATGCGGCCAGCTGGTGGCGCAGCCTCGGTTGGTTCGAGGGGCAATGGACCGGGCAGGAACGCGGCCTGGCAGGTGATGGCCAGGGCCGCCGCTGCTATGCGCCGATCCTCGACAACCGCTTCATCTTCATGCGCGCAGAAAGCCAACTGCGCCCGGAGGTGCGCCGCCCCGAGCGCGAGCACCACGCGCAGTGGCAGATCTTCAGTCGCGACCACGACGATCAGCGCATCCTGCTGCGTCGCTTCGGCTCGGGCGGTCAGGTCGTGACCTTCGTCCTCGACACCGAGGCGAGTCGCTCGGACCGCTTCGTGTTCGACAGCGCCGCGTTCGATCAGGCTCCGCACACGGCGCAGGGTCGACTGACGCTGTTCGTGGGGCGCGATGACAGTTTCCGGGAGCGCCTGGAACTCGGCGCGGATCCGGACGACCTGAAGCAGGTGATGGAAGGACGCTGGCGCCGTACCGACCGCGCCACCGAGGGCTGCTCCCCCAACGCGCTGAGGTTCTGATCCGAATGTCTGACTGGGTTCCTCTGTACGCCGCTCATTCGGTCATCGACGCCCACCTGCTCAAGGGGCTGCTGGCCCAGAGTGGGATCGAAGCGCAGATCCTCGGCGAGTTCCTCCAGGGCGCCGTGGGCGAGCTGCCGCCCACCGGGTTCATTCAGGTCCTCGTCGACGCAGAGGACCTGCCGGCGGCTCTGGAAACGCTGGAGGCTTTCGAGGCGAATCAGAACGCAGCCACACGCTACTTTTGATTCGACCTTGGCATGAACTTCTGCATCACCTCGTCAACCAGCTCTGGAATCAGCGTTTCAATCAAAGATGGGCTTCCAGCGGCAGGTAACCGAGCAGCCGCGACAGCAGGCGCCGCCCCCATCCCGCTCCGGGTTCGTGTCGGCGGCCGGCGCCCTCCCAACAGACCCGCCCCCCTTCCAGCCCAAGACGCCAGGCGTTGACCGGCAGGATGGCATCTTCGAAGCAGATGCGGATTTCCCGCGCCAGGGGGACGCTGGCAATCGCCACGCCGAGTTCCAGGTTGAGGCCATGGGAGCGCGGGTCGAGGTTGGCCGAGCCGATCAGGACCAGATGGTCATCGACGATCAGGGTCTTGGCGTGCAGGCTGGCACGCAGATGCGCCCCGCGGATGAAACGCCGCAGGCGCCGTCCCCAGAATCCGGTGGGCCGGAACTCGTAGAGCTCGACCCCGAGTTCGAGCAGCCGGCGGCGATAGCGGCGGTAGCCGCCGTGGACTGCGACAACGTCGGTGGCGGCCAGGGAATTGGTGAGGATGCGGATGCGCAGGCCGCGGGCGCGCAAAGCGCGCAGCACCGCCATGCCCTCCTCCTGGGGGATGAGATAGGGCGTCATGATCATGATCTCGCGCTGCGCACTGCCCACCAGTGCCCGCAATGCAGCGTCGAAGTAGCCCTCCCCCTGCGCCGTGTCCAGTTCCATCTTCGCCGGCAGGTCCGCGAACAGCCGGCCCTCTCCCACCAGATCCGGCCAGGCTCCCGCGCGCAACCGTCCGAGCAGTTCGTGTGCTGCGGCATCCTTGGCCAGCACCTGCTCCGGCGCCTCGTGTCGCGGTGGACGCGCCAGCCTTTCCCGCGCGCGGCGCGCAGCCTCCAGCGGCGCCCTGCGACCCCGCACCTCTGTTAGCGGCTTGGCCCAGGGGCTGTGCCAGTGCAGATCGAAGCTCTCACTCACCTGCCGTGCCAGTTCGCCGCGGATCAGTACGTCGATGTCGGCGAAGGCGAGTTCCGCCTCGGGCGCGAAATATTCGTCGCCGACGTTGCGCCCGCCGACCACGGCCAGACTGTCGTCAGCGATCAGGGCCTTGGCGTGCATGCGCCGGTTGATGCGGCCCGGATCGCGAAGCAGGGACAAAGGGCGCAGCAGCCCGCGCCAGGGCAGCGGGTTGTAGAGACGAACATCGAATCCGGGGTGTGCGTCCATGCGACCGAACACGGACTCACGACCCGAGGCATCGAGATCATCGAGCAGCAGCCGCACCCGGACACCGCGCTTCGCCGCCGCCACCATCGCCTCGGCGAACAGGCGACCGCTGTCGTCGTCGCGAAAGATGTAGCACTGCAGATCGAGCCGATGACGGGCGCTGGCGCAGAGCTCCAGGCGCACCGCCAGCGCCGTGGCGTTGTGATCGAGGCGCGCGAACCGGGCGGGGACATCGAGGCCATGCTCCGCATCGGCAGCGCGGACGGCAGTCTGATCGGCCATTGAGATCCATGCATCGAGCCACGCAGCAAGCGCCAGTCTATGCCGCCAGCGGCGTCCGGCGATACGCCCTTGTCGACGTCCAGCGGAGGCAGTGGCTTCAGCTTCGGCACAGCGTCTTCAGATCGGCCCAATCGCTGTGCGATTAGGGCCTTCCCACAGTGGAGGGCGCGCTGCCACCTTGTGGGAGTGCGCTATTTCGCAAAGCGAAATGCGCCGATCTCGATGACCTCCAGCGAAGGTAAAGACATCAGCTTCGGCACAGCGTCTTCAGATCGGCCCAATCGCTGTGCGATTA
>JAFIFL010000011.1 GCA_020832055.1 Gammaproteobacteria bacterium | reverse complement strand
TCTCAATATCCCCGCACGGACAGCGTCTGCTGGGTCACGTCTACTGCATCGCTTCGTGTTTGCATCGCTGTCACAATCCTGGATTAGGCTGTCTCGCCGCCCCAGTAACGAGTCGAACCGAGAGGATCTCATGAAGGCGACGCTGCTCCTGCTCGCGCTGCTGGCCACCGGAGCTCCCGCGCTGGCCGAATGCCAGCGCGGTGATCTCGCCGCCCACCTCTGCGATCGTACGGGCGATCTGGTGGCGGATCTCCCGGCCAACAGCCGTCAGATCATCGATCCGCGCATGCTGATCTTCGCCTACACCCCGGTGGAGGACCCGGCGACCTACAGTGGCGTCTGGGCCGAGTTCATCGATCACCTCTCCCGGGAGACCGGGCGCAGCGTGCGGTTCTTTCCGGTGCAGTCCAATGCCGCCCAGCTCGAGGCCATGCGTGCCGGCCGTCTGCACATCGCCGGCTTCAATACCGGCAGCACACCCTTGGCCGTGAACTGCGCAGGTTTCGTTCCCTTCGCCATGATGGCGGCAGCGGACGACAGCTATGGCTATCAGATGGAGATCATCACCCGGCCGGATTCCGGCATCGAATCCCTGGCAGACCTTCGGGGCCGATCCCTGGCCTTCACGGCGCCGACATCGAACTCCGGCTACAAGGCGCCCCTGGCCTTGCTGCAGCAGGAGGCGGGTCTGAGTGACAGGGATTTCCGCGCCGCGTTCTCGGGCAAGCACGACAACTCGGTCTTGGGCGTCGTCAACCGGGACTACGATGCCGCTGCCATTGCCAACTCCGTCATGCGTCGCATGATCGCCCGCGGTGTGATCCGCGCCGATCAGGTCCGCAGCATCTACCGCTCGGACACCTTCCCCACCACCGCCTACGGCCATGCCCACAATCTGGCACCTGAACTGGCCGAAAAGATCCGTGCGGCCTTCTTCAGTTTTCCCTGGGAAGGCTCGGCCCTGGCAGCGGAGTTCCGCGAGTCCGGCGAGGCCCAGTTCCTGCCCATCACCTATCGCGAGCACTGGCAGGTGATCCGCGACATCGACAGCGCCAACAACGTGAGCTACCAGTGTCGTTAGGTCTGCTCAGGATAGAGGGCCTCAGCAAACGCTACGGCAAGGATGCCCTGGCCCTCGATGACGTCAGCTTCAGCCTCGATGCCGGCGAAGTCATTGCGCTCATCGGCCCGTCCGGGGCCGGCAAGAGCACGCTGATCCGCTGCATCAACCGTCTGGTGGAGCCCACCGCGGGCCGCATCTGGCTCGGCGACACGGAGCTCACGTCCCTGGATCGCAGATCCCTGCGTCAGGCGCGGCGTCGCATCGGCATGATCTTCCAGGAGTTCGCCCTGGTGGAGCGGCTGTCGGTGATGGAGAACCTGCTCTCCGGCCGGCTCGGCTACGTCGGTTTCTGGCGCGCGGCCCTGCGGCGCTTTCCCCAGGCCGACATCGAGCGGGCCTTCGATCTGCTCGATCAGGTGGAACTCGGCGCCATGGTGGACCGCCGGGCCGACGCCCTGTCCGGCGGCCAGAGACAGCGGGTCGGCATCGCTCGGGCGCTGATGCAGACGCCGGATCTGCTGTTGGTGGACGAACCCACCGCCAGCCTGGATCCGCGCACTTCGCGTCAGATCATGCGCCTGATCACCCGTCTGTGCGGTGAGCGCGGCCTGCCGGCCATCATCAACATTCACGACGTGCCGCTGGCGCGGCGCTACTGCCAGCGCGTCATCGGCCTGCGCTCCGGCCGCATCGTCTATGACGGCCCCGCCACGGCATTGGACGATGCCGTACTCACCGAGATCTATGGTGCGGAAGACTGGGACACCGGTACGGCACAGGCCGAGGCCAGTGACGATGACGTCGCGGTAACCGAAGCATGAGCGTCCGCGTCTGGCACCGGCCGCCGATGATTGCGGACCCGCGCCTGCGCTGGGGGCTGTCGCTGGCGGTGCTGGTCTACCTGTTCCTCGCGGTGGGCAGCCTGGAAGTGAATTGGCAGCGGGTGGCCGAAGGCCTCGAACGCGGCGCCGCATTCGCAGCGGCCCTGTTCACCCCGGACTTCAGCAGCCGCGGCGCGGACATCCTCGAAGGTTTCCTCGAAAGTCTGGCCATGACCTTCGTCAGTACCACCATCGGCCTGCTGCTGGCCGTGCCGGTGGCGGTGGGTGCCGCCCGCAATCTGTCACCGCTGCCGGTGTATCTGATCTGCCGTGGCTTCATCGCCATCTCCCGCAGCTTCCAGGAAATCATCATCGCCATTCTGTTCGTGGCCATGCTCGGCTTCGGGCCCCTGGCAGGCGTGGCCACCCTCGCCTTCGCCAGCATCGGCTTCATCGCGAAGCTGCTCGCCGAGGACATCGAAGCCATGGACCCCAAGCCCCTGGAAGCCATTCGCGCCACCGGCGGATCTGCAACGCAGACCCTGCACTGGGGCGTGATGCCGGTGGTGCTGCCCCGGCTGGTGGGGGTGAGCATGTATCGCCTGGACATCAACTTCCGGGAATCGGCCATCATCGGTATCGTCGGCGCCGGCGGCATCGGCGCCACCCTGAACACCGCCTTCGACCGCTACGAGTACGACACGGCAGCCGCCATCCTGCTGCTGATCATCGCCATCGTGCTGCTCTCCGAGTACGTCTCAGGCTTCATTCGCGGCAGGCTGCGCTGATGCCGGTGATCCACGCCAACGGCCAGCCCCTGTGGCGCCAGCGCACGCCGAGGGCGGTCCTGCTGGCCTGGCTCGGCTGGTTCGCCGTGGTGGCGTTGCTGGCCTTAAGCTGGCAGTTCATCTCGGAGCGCACCATCTGGATCTTCGTCACCGACGCACCAAGGCAGGGCGCCGATCTGCTTTCGCGCATGGTGCCGCCGGACTGGGCCTACACGGGCACGCTCTGGCGCCCCCTCTGGGACACGCTCAACATCGCCACGCTCGGAACCCTGCTCGCTCTGGTCGTCGCGACGCCGCTGGCCTTTCTCGCCGCCCGCAACACCACGCCGGCCATACCGGGACTGCGCGCGGTCGCGCTGCTCGTCATCGTCTCCTCCCGGTCCATCAACTCGCTGATCTGGGCCCTGCTGCTGGTGATGATCCTAGGGCCCGGCGTCCTGGCCGGTATCATCGCCATCGCCCTGCGCTCCATCGGCTTCATCGGCAAGCTGCTCTATGAGGCCATCGAGGAAAGTGACGCCAAGCCGGTGGAAGCCATCGTCGCCACCGGCGCCAGCCCGGCCCAGATGCGCCTGTACGCCATCGTTCCCCAGATCATGCCGGCCTTCGCCGGCATCAGCGTCTACCGCTGGGACATCAACATCCGCGAGGCGACCATTCTCGGCCTCGTGGGCGCCGGCGGTATCGGCCTGGAACTGATGGCGTCGGTAAACGTGCTGGCCTGGGGACGGGTGAGCATGATCTTCCTGCTCATCCTCGCCACCGTGCTCGCCAGCGAGTGGGTGTCCGCCCGCGTCCGCGCGGCCGTGACCTGATCAGAAGGTCCCGCAGACAGCGGGCGTTCAGGTGACGGCGCTCATAGTGACGTCCTGGAAACTCCGCACAGGCCGACCTTGCCTCGCCGTCGGCGTCCTACGGAAAGCGCCCATCTTGGAGGCCACGCCAGGTTCGGCATCGACTCCAGCTTCCCCATGGGCCATGCCGCCCGGATCTGACCAGACGGCTCACCCGATCGCGACCCACCGAGGCCCCATCCAAGGAGCTCGACATGGCACTGCAGGAGCGGCTCGCCAGCCTCCTCATCGTCCTGACCCTTGCGGCCATGCTGCCCCAGGCCGTCACTGCCGAGGCTCCGGAGCGTTTTAGCGACGCGGAGATCGAGAGCCTGCTTGCTCCCGTGGCACTGTACCCGGACGCCCTGCTGACGCAGATCCTGATCGCCGCCACCTACCCGCTGGACGTGGTGGAAGCCGCGCGCTTCATCACGGCCCATTCCGAACTCGAGGGCAGTGATGCCGTGCTGGCGGCAGCCGAGTTCGACTGGGACCCCAGCGTGCAGGCCCTGACGGCGTTTCCAGAGGTGCTTGCGCGCATGGATGGCGACCTGCGCTGGACCCGCGCGCTCGGCGAGGCCTTCCTGCATCAGCAGGAGGCTGTGATGGTCTCCCTGCAGACCCTGCGCCAGCGCGCCCGGCTGGCCGGCACACTCCAGGACACGGACCACCTGAAGATCGAACAGCACGGGGACCGCCTTGCGCTGCGGGCACCGCAGGAGGATCAGGTCTACGTGCCCTGGTATGACACCACCTCTGCCTACGGTCAGTGGCCTTCACAGCAACACCAGCCGGTGTACTGGGATCCCAATCCCCGTTATCACAGCGGCTTCCACAGCGCCCGCATGTCCCAATCCCCACTGTTCTGGGGACAGGCCATCCACCTCGACCCGCTGTACTACCCCACCCGTCTCGATTGGCATCGACGCGGTGTGATCGTGGTGGACCGGAGCCACGGGCGCCCCTGGCAGCACAGGGCCAGACACCACCGCGCTGAGCGGTCGGCCAGGGCTGTCGCCCGGCGCCCGGACTTCCCGCGTCCCGAGAGCCAACACCGTGAGTTCCAACGCCCCGAATCCAGGCGCACCGAATCCAGGGACGAGGACCGCCGGGAACAGCGCGACGAACGGCGCAGCTGGCCTGAGGAGCCTACCGCCAGCCTGTCCCAGCAGCGCGCCGGAGCCATCGACACCCGTACGGCCACCGAACGCCTGCGTGCCCTGCAGGCTGAAGCCGCAGCAGCCAGCGAGCCCACTGACCGGGCTCGAAGCGACCGGCAGGTGCGGCGCTTCGAACGCCGGGAACAGGCCAGCCAGCGCCACGCGCCCGATCGCCGGTCGCAGCGGGCGGACGCCGCGACGACCGTGACACGCCCCCAGGCTGAAGGGAGAACCCGCAGCGAGCCATCGCGAAGCGTCCGCAGACAGGAGCACGCGAGCACGAATCGCAGCTTCGGGCGCGGCAACGCCCAGCATCCACGGCAGAGCCGGTCCGAAGCCGCCACACGCCGACACTCAGCGCCCGATGCTGATGAGTTGCAGACCAGGCGACACGGTTCGCCACCCCGCCAACCCGACTGAGCCTGCCGCTCCGGCTCCCGGTCGGACGCCGCCATTCGCTTCACGACATTCCGAATTAAATTCAGGGGTGCAGGTTTTGGCCGCAACGGGCTACAGTGGCACCTTGCCTGGCAGGGCTGACCTGCACGGCTGACTGTCATCCGTTCCAATCAACTCAATGCAATCCATTCCATTCAATAATCCTGGGGAGGACCATTCATGTCTCCATTTGACATGCACGATCAGGTGGCGGTGATCACCGGCGGCGGCCGCGGCCTCGGTGAGGGCATGGCCCACTGCTTCGCCAGGGCCGGCGCCGCGGTGGTTCTGGCCGCCCGGCGTCAGGCCGAGATCGACCAGGTGGCCGCCGATGTCCGCGCCGCAGGCGGCCGCGCCATCGCCGTGGCCACCGACGTCACGGACGCGGCTGCGGTCGAGCGTCTCGCCGAAGCCGCCGAGAAGGAATTCGGCGCAATCACCACCTGGATGAATAACGCCGGCGGCTCACCGGTGATCACCCCCCTGACGCAGCTCGACCCCAAGGAGTGGCAGGCCTGCGTCGACCTCAACTTCACGTCCGTGTTCACCTGCTCGGTGGTAGCGGCCCGCCACATGGAATCCGGCTGCATCATCAATACGTCTTCGCTGGCCTCCTACCGTGGCGCTCCGGGAAGCGGCCACTATGGCGCCTGCAAGGCCGCGGTGAACTCGCTCACCATGACCCTGTCGCTGGAGCTCGCTCCCAAAATCCGCGTCAACGGCATCTCCCCGGGCTACGTTCCCACCGAGATCATGATGAAGGCGCTGAAGCTGACGGACGAGGACCTGCCGAAGCTGCCATCCCAGCTCGGTATTCCTCTGGGACGCCTCGGTACCCCGGAGGACATCGGCAACCTGTGCGTCTATCTGGCTTCCCCTGCCGGCAGCTGGGTGACCGGGCAAACCATCGTGATTGCGGGCGGGCACTGAGCCGCGGCGGCGGCCCCAACCCGGCAGCGCTGGCGTTTCAGCGCTGCCGGATGGCAGCCGCTCCCCGATCCACAAGAGGCCGGCTCAACTGCGCCGCGCCTCCCAATGGGCCACCTTGACGTCATCGCCATCGCGAACGTGCACGTAGCCCCGCATCACGTCGCCATCGACCCGCCCGGAAAAACGATAGCTGCCATGACGATGCACCGCATGAAAGTCGATGCGGTCCGCGTGCAGGCGCACGTCCTCCATGAAGAAGCCCTGGTCCCGCGCCTGGAGTTGCGGTTCGATCTGCTGGAAGTGCTGCTCGATGACGAGTTCCATGGGATCGGACCCACCGTCGATGGTGACCGTCCAGTGGCCCTCGACCTTCGCAGGAACGACCCACAGGTAAAGACCACCGCTCACCGCGGCAGAGATGTGCTGCTCCGGCTCCCAATCCCCCATGGGAAAGCTGTTGGAGATGATGCGGGTTCCGGGTGAGAGTTGCTCGAACAGCACTGAGCGCAGCCTCAGGACGATGTCCGGCATCAGGTACATCGTGACCACGGTGGCGCGGGAGAAATCCGACCGGAACAGGTCCTGATTGACGAAGGCGACACGATCGCTGACACCGGCACCCTCCGCGCGCAAGCGTGATTCCCGCACGAGGTTGCCGTCGAGTTCGATGCCATGACCCACCGCACCGCGCTCGGCGGCGGCAATCACGATGCGGCCATCGCCGGATCCGAGGTCGATCAGATAGTCCCCCGGGCCCACGTCCGCCAGCCGCATCATGCGGTCCACGTCCCGTTGCGGTGTCACCACGAAGGGCGCCACGAACTCCGCCGCTGCCCAGAGCGCCAGCAGAGCGACGACCAAGCCGGCCACAAGCTGCCGTCCATGTTGCAGGATCATCCTTCACTCCCATTTTCGGGTTGGAAAAGTTGGGATTCGAAAACCGTACTGATGGCGCGCGCCGGCCGGCGACGCCATTCGGGCTGACACATGCTGCCCTGTTTCCTGCCTGACTTCCCTGGCAGACTGTCCAGGGCGGGCAGTTTGCAAAAGGAGCGGATCCCGGCATGCCGCAACGGAAGCCTCGAACCCGGACTCTGGCCGTTGCCATGGTCCTCATCGCCAGCGTGTTCGTCCAGGACCTGGCGGCACGCGAGTTGCGCATCGATCCAGAGACGCTGGTGGCGGTGGAACTGGCCGGAGTCGGCGTGAGCGCCACAGCCGGCGCGCCGCTGGTCCTGCTGCGGCATCTCGAGACCGGTGACGTGGTGCCCATTCTCATCGGCCTCGACCAGGCCCGGGCCATCCTCATGGCCATGCACGGCGTGGAGCCACCTCGCCCCCTGACCCACGATCTGGCCAGCAACATGATCTCGGCCCTCGGTGCCACCCTGGACCGCGTCCTGGTGGATGAACTCGTCGACAACACCTTCCTCGGCATGCTCGAACTGCGTGTCCCTGGACAGGAGGAACCGATCCGCGTGGACAGCCGCCCCAGCGACGCCCTCGCCTTGGCGGTACGCACCGGAGCCAGCATCCACGTGGCTCCCGAGGTGCTGGTCGCAGGCGAGGACCTGGATTACGAAGGCCTGCCGGATCGTCAGGTGGTGACAGCCCTGGGCATCACCGTCATCGAAGCCGGCGATGACGAACGCCAGGCCCTGAACCTGCCGGAACGTCCGGGGGTACTGGTGCGCCGACTGGTCGGCGCCGCCGCCCGCACCGAACTCGAACCCGGCAGTCTCATATTCGAGGTCAACGACATCGCCGTCAGCAACCCCATGGAGTTTCTCGAGGCTGTCCGCGACACGGACGCGGACAGCAAGGTGAAGATCCGCTATTGGCAGGAAGGCTCCGAGCACACACTGGAGCTGGAACCTTCCGCAGGGGCCCGCGAGCCCAGGCAACCGATGATCAGCGCCTGATGCTCAGCCACCGAATCAGCCGGCCTCAATCGGGTTCGATGCGATAGAGGCCACCGTCCTCTTCGTCGGTGACCACGTAAATGCTCCCATCGGGCCCTTCGCGGACATCGCGAATGCGGCCGAGGGCCTTGTCCAGCAGACTCTCTTCGTGGACCACGACATCGTTCTCGATGACCAGCCGGGCGATACGTTCCGAGCGCAGGCCGCCGGCCAGCAGGTTGCCCTCCCAGCGCGGGAAGCGGTCGCTCGTCACCACGGCCAGACCCGACGGCGCCAGGGTCGGCAGGAACTCGTAGACCGGATCGACGAGGCCTTCGACGCTGCGGGCCTCCCCGTACATCTCTTCGGTGCGGTAATCGCGACCCTTGCCCGCGCGCGGCCAGCCGTAATTCTCACCAGGACGGACCAGATTGAGTTCGTCACCGCCCCGCGGGCCGTGCTCCGTCACCCAGATCGCCCCGGAGTCCGGCAACACCACCAGACCCTGGATATTGCGGTGGCCCGTGGAATAGATCTCCGGCAGCGCTTGCTGGCCGTCGGCAAAGGGGTTGTCGGGGGGCACCCCACCGTCCTCGGTCAAACGCAACAGTGTTCCGGCGTGGTCCATCGGATCCTGAGCGCGAGGCGGCTCGGCACCGCGGTCGCCGATGCTCATCAGCAGGGTACCGTCCGCCATCCAGGCCAGCTTCGAACCATAGTGGCGCCCGGGCGCTGAACGGCGGTCCTGCTCGAACAACACTTCGACGTCCACCAGCGCATCGCCGTCGAGCCGGCCACGGGCGAGCGCCGTGGTGGTCGCCTCGCTGTCACCCAGCGAATACGTCAGGTAGACCCACTGATTGGTTTCGAAGTCCGGATGCAGGACCACGTCGAGCAGTCCACCCTGGTTGCGGACGGCCACTTCGGGAACGCCGGAGATGGATGTGACGCCGCCTTCATCATTCACCCGCAACAGGCGTCCACCACGCTCCGTCACCAGGTAGCGGCCGTCGGGGAGGAAAGCCACCGCCCAGGGATGCTCGAACTGTGCCAGCTTCGTCACCGAGATGGGCTGATACTCGGTCCCGGTTTCGACCACCGTGCGGGGCAGGCCGGAGGTGTCACTGGCCATGGCCTGACCCACCGACGGGCTGTCGTCGGCGGCAGGCGGCCTCTCGCCACCACATCCGATGAGTGCGATGCCCGCGCAGAGCATCAAAAGGGGCCAGCGCGCAGAGTCCATCATCTTCGATTCCTGCTTCTGCCAAAACTGGTTCGAGCATACCGACGAGCGAAGGGTGTTGCGAATCAGGCCCTGCAAGGCCGGCGCGATCAGACTCGGCAGAGCGGCGAGCGTTTCCGTGTCCGGGACAGGCGAGACCCTGCCCTCAGCTCTGGCCGGCCAGGACCTTGACGCGATCACCGGCTCGGGGCTCACCACGCGGATAGCGGCCGTTGAGCAGACGCAGACGATCACCACCGTCGCGCCCCATGCGGTAGCGCCGAGCCAGTGAATCAAAGGTGTCGCCCGGTCTGGCTTCGACCAGTTTGATCCGCGCGGCGGTCGCTGCAGAGCGGTCGCCACCGCGCATATGGCGGAATGAACCGACGGTCTCCGAGAAACCCTCGATGAACTCGGCGTCGAATTCAGCTTCCGCATTGTTGCCGCGAAAGATGAAGGCGCGCCCCTCCTTGAAGGCCACTGCGGCCAGACGCAGGCGCGGCTGGTTTTCCTCCTGCTCGAGCACAGCGAGATACGCCGGCATGCCATCGACTTCGATGGCCTCCCCGGCCGTCACAGCGAGCCCGAGGTGGCCGGTGAGAAACCGCTCGGGACCGCCGCCGTCGCCTTCGAGCGCCTGAAGTTCCACCGTCATGGCCGCGCCAGAGATGTGGGGCGGCACAGCTGTCAGGGTGGTGGCGCCGTCACGCACGTTCCACCCCTCCGGGAAGTCGATCACGATGCCCAGGCGGCCATGGTAATAGCGGTGCCCCCGGACCACACCATCCGCCGCGGCATCACCCCAGGGCAGTCCGGCGATGCGCTCCAGGTAGTCATCCACCCATTCGACGTATTCCTCACTGCCGGCATTGGCCGCACCGGCTCGAATCACTTCATGCAGCCGCTGGTCGTTGCGAGGGTGCGTGGCGTAGAGCCCGTGATAGGTCGGACGGCGCTGTTCGACCTGGGAGGCAAACAGCTCCTGATCCTTGAGTACCTGCAGCACCTGCAGCATGGCGTTGGGGTCGTAGCCGGCACGGGCGAGGTACTCGGCTCCGAGGGCGTCCGCCTCGAGCTCCATCTCGCGGCCATAGCCACTGACCAGCATCTGCCCGTAGGCCTCACCCACCTGATAGATCGCCCCGCTGCCGGTGAGAATGCCGGCCACGACCGACAGCACCGTGCTGGTACGCCCGGCACGCCGCTGACGTGCGACGTGGCGCGCGGAAACGTGGCCGACTTCATGCCCGAGCACCGCTGCGAGCTGGGCTTCATTCTCGAGGTAGGCCAGCAGACCGCGGGATATGTAGATGTAGCCGCCAGGAAAGGCCATGGCGTTGACCGCAGGATCGTCCAGCACAAAGAAGTGATACTCCATGCGCCGGTGATCCTGACTGACCGCCGCCATCCGTTGCCCGACTGCATCGATATAGGCCGTCAGCTCCTCGTCGTCGTAAATCATCCCTGACTCGACGAGTTCCTTGTGCATGCGCTCGCCCTGGCGCACTTCGCCGAAACCGAGCGCATGGGCGTGCGCTCCGTTCGCCGATGTCAGCAGCAGCGTGAGCAGGACAGATGTGAACAGGCACGTGCACGCGTACGTGAACGAGGAACGGTAGAGTCCGGCCACGCCTCCCATGATTCACCTCTGAAGTCCTGCCGGCCCTGGGCCGCATCAGGTCATGTTCGCCGGGCACCGGCCACCGTGCAACCGGGCGCAGCAGTTCCTGTCGCAACATTCGACCATGCGCGACGCCGGCGGTTCCCGCCCCTGGCCGGGAGCCGCAGCTCTGGAATACCGCCGGCGAGTTCCCTATTCTCGCGCTCCGTTTACCCGTCCCCCCGCTGTCAGGGCCGTCCGATGAATGCCTTCTACGCCCCCAACGCCACTCACAACCCGCTGCGCTGGGTGCTGCCCGTGCAGGAACAGTTGTGCGTCGGCCCGCCTGGACGCCAGTTCCTGTTCGGCGGCGTAGGCCTCGCAGCCTCCGTGTCGGCCATGGAACAGTCCACCGGACGACCACTGATCTGGGCCACCGCACAATACCTCTCCTACGCCAACCCGGGCTCCATGCTGGACATCGACGTCCGCACTCCCATGGCCGGCAAGAACGTCACCCAGGCCCGCGTCGTCGGTCACGTAGGGGAGCGGGAGATCGTCACCGTCAACGCCGCCCTCGGCCAGCGCGATGAACTCCACTCCCGGCAGTTTGCGGTGATGCCGCGCGTCCCGCGGCCCGAGGACTGCGATCGCATCGACCACGCTCATCGCGATCCTGACGGGCTCCACGGCCGCTTCGAGCATCGCGGCATTCAGCGCGCGCCGGGGGAAGACGAAGGTCGGTCGCGCCAGTGGATTCGCTGCCGCGCTGGAGCGGAAATGTCAGCCGGTCTGCTGGCAGTCATCGCCGATTACGTGCCGGCCGGCATTCGCACCGCGCTGGCCCAGCCCGCAGGCGCGAACAGCCTGGACAACACGCTGCGGATCATTGGCACCCGGCCCAGCGAGTGGGTGCTCTGCGACACGCAGATCTTCGCCATCGCCGCAGGCTTCGTGCATGGCCGCATGCACCTGTTCGCCGAGAGTGGCGAACTGCTGGCCACCGCCAGCCAGTCCGGGATCCTGCGCGTGTTCGAGGAGTGAACGGGCGGCCACGGCCCTGCGAAACCGACTCTTGCGCTGTTCCCAATCGGGATCGCTATCGAAATCGATCCCGATATCGATAGCGAAGCAACGCTCCCACAGCTTCAGGCACCCAGATCAGCTCTGCGACTGCGAAGCCATGAACTGTTGCACCAGCGCGGCGATCACCGCGCCTGGATCACGCATCACGGCGTCCGGGCGCGCCACGAATGCATCGAAGCTCATGCGCGCAAAGGTATCGGGCAGCACCAGATCCTCACCGCGCTTGAGGGCGTCAAGAGACGCTGCAGCGATGCTGCGCGGGGATGCCTTGGGCATGGGGAAGCGCGCCCCCATGTCGGTGTCGATGAAGCCCGGAAGCACCTGCAGCACCCGCGTGCCTTGACCAGCCAGTTCACCGCGCAGGCCCTGGGACAGCATCAGTTGCGCTGCCTTGGCAGCACTGTAGCCGGTGTTGTCGGCGACATGGATGAACCCGGCCATGGAGCCCACATTGATGATCGCGGAAGCTTGCGAACGGGCCAGTACAGGGGCGAAGGCCCGACTCAGGGCCAGAACGCCGAAGTAGTTCACTTCCATGGCCCGGCGCAGGTCCGCCATGTCGTCACCGCCGATGACGGGCACCGGGCAATCGACACCGGCATTGTTGATGAGGACGTCCAGGCCCGGCGTATCCGCCGCCAGCGCCTCGATGCCGGCTGCGTCGGTGACGTCCAGCGCCACCGGGCGAATCCGGTCCCGATCCAGTGCGGAGATGGTCTCGAGGCTTTCGACGTCACGGCCACTGGCGTGGATCAGTGCCGCACCACGGGCCAGCAGTTCCTCGACGAAGGCCTTGCCAAGGCCACGATTGGCCCCGGTCACCAGCACACTTCCACCTTCGATCTTCATGCACGCCTCACTCAGCCGGTATTGCGCAGGCCACTGGAGATGCCTGCCATGGTCACTTTCAGCGCCCGCTCCACGGCCGCGGAGGGCTCATCGGCTCGCCGTGAACGTTCCAGCAGTTCCGCCTGCAGCAGGTGCAGCGGGTCCAGATAGGTGTTGCGCACGCTGATGCTCTCGCGCAGCTGCGGATCGTCCTCCAGCAGCCGCCCGTGCCCGCGCAGGGTGAGCAGATCACCCGCCAGCCCCTCGGCACGCTGGCACAGGGATTCACCGAGGGCACGGCGATCTTCGGCCAGCAGCCGCCGCTGATACCAGCGCGCCAGGGCACAGTCGGTCTTGGCCATGACCATTTCGAGCATGTCCATCTGCATGCGGAAGAAAGGCCATTGCTCCGCCATGTCCGCCAGCAGGGCCCGCTCATCAGCAGCCAGCGCGGCATGCAAGGCCGCATCCGTGCCGAGCCAGGCCGGCAGCATCAGACGGATCTGAGTCCAGGCGAACACCCAGGGGATGGCGCGCAGGCTCCCGACATCGGCCGTGGCCTTGCGGCGAGCGGGCCGGCTGCCCAAAGCCAGCTTGCCGAGTTCCTGCTCCGGCGTCACCGCGCGGAAAAAGCCGACGAACTCCGGATCATCACGCACCACACCCCGATACCCGTCGAGCGCCGTCGCCGCCAGGCGGTCCATGACATCGCGCCAGGCCTGAGTCGGCTCGGGCGGCGGCAGCATCGTCGCCTCGAGCGTCGCCCCCGTGTACAGCGCCATGCTCTGTTCGGCCAGATCGGGCAGGCCGAATTTGAAGCGGATCATCTCGCCCTGTTCCGTGACCCGCAGACTGCCGGCCACCGATCCTGGCGGCTGACTGAGAATCGCGGAATGGGCCGGACCACCCCCACGACCCACGGCGCCACCACGGCCATGAAACAGGGTCAGCCTGACGTTGTGACGCCCGGCCACGGCGACCAGCGCCTCCTGGGCGCGGTACTGGGCCCAGGCCGCGGCGAGCTGTCCGGCATCCTTGGCCGAATCCGAATAGCCGATCATGACGTGCTGGTGTTCGCCGGCGCGCTGGCGATAACCGTCCAGCGTCAGCAGCGCGTCAATGACCGCCGGGGCACGCTCGAGATCGTCGAGAGTCTCGAACAGCGGCACGACCGGAGGTGGTTTGTGCAGGCCAGCCTCGCGCAGCAGCAGGATGACCGCGAGCACGTCCGAAGGCTGGGCCGCCATGGAAATGATGTACTGGCCGATGGCACCCGGAGGCTGGCCGGCGACGACCCGACAGGTTTCGAGGACCTCGGCAACCTGGTCGGGAGCCGGCCACTCGGCAGGAAACAGCGGCCGCCGACTGGCCAGCTCCAAAAGCAGGAAACGCTGTCGCGCCGCCTCGTCCCAGTCCCCGTAGCTGTTGCCCGCCTCATCGCGAATGTCCAGGTGGGCGGTAATGGCGTCCAGGGCCTCTTCGTGCCGGTCCGCACTCTGGCGAATGTCGAGCTTGACCAGATGCACACCGAAACAGGCGACCCGGCGCAGCGTGTCAAGCAGCTCACCGTTGGCAATGGCGGCCATGCCGCAGGCCACCAGGGAACGATGACAGGCCAGCAGGGGCTCGAGCAGATCGGACTGATCGAGAATGATGCTGCTGCGATCTGCCGGGGGCGCCGGGTCGAGGCCCTCGGCCCACGACAGGGTGCGTCGCAGCCGATCCCGGAGCTGACGCAGTACGGCACGATACGGTTCCCGCGCACTGCCGCCAGCCAGCGCCTCGAAGTCGGGCGTGGCCCGCACCATGGACAGTTGGCTCTGCAGGGATTCCACGTCGCGCAGGAACAGGTCCGCTGCCATCCAACGCGAGAGCATCAGCACTTCGCGGGTCACCGTGGCGGTGACGTTGGGGTTGCCGTCCCGATCGCCGCCCATCCAGATCGCAAAGCGGATGGGGGCGGCCTCCAAGGGCAGCGGCTCGGCGCCGAGTGCCTCGAGTTCCCGGTCCAGGCGCCGCATGAAGCGCGGCAGGGCCTGCCAGAGACTGTTCTCCACGACGGCAAAGCCCCACTTGGCCTCGTCCTGGGGGGTGGGCTGTTCCTCGCGCAATTCGTCGCTGTACCAGGCCTCGGCCACCAGCCTCGCCAGAGCCATCCGGGTCTCTTCCGCCTCCACGCCCTCGACCTGCTCCAGGCGTCCGAGGCCATGGGCGATGGCGTCGTACTTGCGGATCAGGGTCCGGCGGATGACCTCGGTGGGATGCGCTGTCAGCACCAGTTCCACGGCACTGGCCGCCAAGGCATCGGCCAGCTGCTCCGGCCGATGTCCCTGCTGCTGCAGACGCTGGAACACCCCGGCCAGAACATCCTGCTCGCCGGCGCGCTGGCGGGTGCGGATCTGATGATGCTGCTCGGCGATGTTGGCCAGATTGAGAAACTGGTTGAAGGCCCGCGCCACATCCACCAGCGCGTCCTCGGGCAGGGCTGCCAGATAGTCGCGGAGGGTTTCCCAGCGCGTCGTGCCGGCGCGCACCTCCTTGGCCAACTGCCGGATCTTTTCGATGCGGCCGATGAACTCCGGGCCGCGCTCCGAGGCAATGGCGCGGCCAAGCAGTTCCCCGAGCAGGCGGACATCGTCGCGCAGCGCCGGATCGAGCTCTTCTGTTCCGGCATCCGGTGGTCCCGCATCCGCGGACGGCGGATCACCTCCACTGTTCCGTACCGTCATGCTGCCTCCGACCGTGTCATCCCGACGATGGTAACCCAAGACCCGATGCGCCACATGCCACCGGCCGATGGTCCCGACCGGCCGGCCCTGGCATCCTGAACGTCATTCAGCTGCAATCCAGCCGCAACCCAAGCAAGGAGTCTTGGCATGACCGAAGACGCCCTCGAACCGCGGGAGATCGATCAACTGTCTGAGCAGCTCCCCGCATGGAAGCTCGACGACGACCGCAGCGGCATCCGCCGCGAGATCACCTTCGACGACTTCAATGCGGCCTTCGGCTTCATGACCCGGGTGGCCCTGAAGGCCGATGCCATGAACCATCACCCGGAGTGGTTCAACGTCTACAACAAGGTGCAGATCCGGCTGTCGTCCCATGACGCCGGTGGGCTGTCGCAGCGGGACGTGATCCTGGCCCGCTTCATCGACGCCCTGCTCTGAAGCGCCAGGAACCCAAGCCAGGAACTGCAGCGAGGACAGCGACATGTCGAACCGATCCATCGAACTCGACGACCGGATCCATGCCTACCTGATGGCGGTCTCCCTGCGCGAGGACCCCATCGCGCGCAGGCTGCGCGAGACCACTGCAGCGATGCCGGAACACAACATGCAGATCGCTCCGGAGCAGGGTCAGTTCATGGCCATGCTGGTGAAGCTTCTCGGTGCGCGCCGCTGCATCGAGGTCGGAGTGTTCACTGGCTACTCGAGCCTGCTGGTGGCGGCAGCTCTGCCGCCAGATGGAGGCATCGTCGCCTGCGACATCAGTGAATCCCACACAGCCATCGCCAGAGACTTCTGGCAAGAAGCGGGGGTCGCCGAACGGATCGATCTGCGACTTGGACCGGCCATGGAGACCCTGGCAGATCTGCTGTCTGCGGAAGGTTCCAACAGCTTCGATTTCGCCTTCATCGATGCGGACAAGAGCCACTACGACGGCTACTACGAATCCTGTCTCGCCCTGGTGAAGTCCGGAGGCGTAGTCGCCATCGACAACACGCTCTGGCACGGCACCGTCGCCGACCCGGGCGTCACGGATCGCGACACCGAAGCCATTCGCGCCCTGAATCGCAAGCTGCATGGGGATGAACGCATCGACCTGAGCCTGCTGCCCATCGGCGACGGCCTGACGCTGTGCCGCAAGCGCTGATGCCGCAGCAGCCAGTCGATCAGGCCGAAGGGCGCTCCCACGCGTCCGCAGCAACGTCCATGTGGTCGATGAGTTCCGCCACGACGATCTCCCGCACCAGGGTCAGGTCCGCCAACGCCATGCGCGCCAGGGTCGGAACATGGACGAAGCCAGCGGTCACCCTGCTCTCCTCGTCCGCCACACGGTGGAGGATGCGATAGGCCAGGTGATTGCAGAGATAGTCGCCCGCACTCAGTGACGTGCGCACCGGCAGCCCCGCGGCGCCGAGCGCCTGCTCCAGGCGCTGCCAGGGCAGGCCCGTATGCAGCGCCGCAGCACCCTCGGGGACATTCCAGTCACCGTCGAATCGTGCACCGTCCACATCGTCGGCCGTGGTGCTCGACGCATTGACGGCAAACCGCTCGATACGAACGGCATCGTCCTCGGCCTGACCAAAGGCCACCACAGCCTGCACGCTCTCGTCCCAGGCAGCCGCCACCGTTGGCCAGGCGCGCTGCCAGGAGACCGGGACTTCCACCGTGCGGATGCGCCAGCCCCGAGGGCCACGAGGCGATTGCGCACGCAGCAACTCTCGGGCCGCATTGCGCTCGTAGTGGTCCCAGGGGGCAAATCCAGTCAACAGCAGCGTTCTCATCGTGTTCGCTCACGCCAGGATCCTCTGCAGGATACTGCCAACCCCCGATCGATGGCCAAGCGCCGGACTCCGACCCGGCAACGGCCGGGATTCGCCGTAACGGATTGCGTGCACGTGGATGTTGTGGGTTAGACTCAGACCAGCTGTGAAGTCACACCAGAGGCCGTCATGACCCAGGGCAAAGGCGACGTCGATCACGAGTCCATCAAGGCGGAGTTGCTCGCAATACGCGGTGAGCTGCTCGATCGCGTTCGCCGCCTCGACAAAGATGTTCACCATCGCGAGGAACCGTTGCCGCAGGACTTCGCTGAACAGGCCGTGGAACTCGAGAACCAGGAAGTTCTCGTGGCCCTCGATGAAGATGCCCGGGTCGAACTCAAGCAGATCAATCGGGCGCTCGCGCGCCTCGAGGAGGGCGTCTACGGCGAGTGTGCCAGTTGCGGTGAAGCCATTGCCCCGGAGCGTCTGCGGGCCATCGCCTGGGCCACCCTCTGCATCGACTGTGCCTCCCTGGCCGAACGCCAATCATCCTGACAGCCGACCGGGCACGGAGCCTTGGCCCCGCGCCCTGAAGCAACCCTGACCGTTCCGGAGAGCATCCCGACCGCAGCCGGTTTGCACGCCCGCCTCAACGCAGACTCCTCAGTGCATCCGCCTGCTCTTCGGTGAGGTGATCGAACTCACCCAGCGGGCAGCCGCTGCCACGGCGGAATCCGAAACCGTGGTCCTCGAGCAGGTAAACCACGTCCAGGGAGCACAGACGACCGCTGCGCGGTTCGTAGAGAAAACGGCTGTGGCGTCGCAGACCGGGGCAGGCCCGTGACAAGCGATTACGCCAGACCTCACCGCCCCCGACGTGGAACAGCAGCGTATGGTTGCCGATCGGCTCGATGCGACGAATCCGGCGAACGTCGATGCAGCGTTGCGGCGCGCCGGGCGGAAACGCCTCATAGAGTTCTTCGGCATCCGGCGCCGAGGCCAGCTCCTCCTCGGAGCCATCCTCGGCGGACTCGACCACCTCTGCTCCGGCAGCCTCGTCCGATTCCTCCGCATCTGCAGGCGGGGTCTGCCTGGCACAGCCACCGAGCACCAGCAGCAGAACCAGGAGCCAGCTTGACTTCGACATGACCTCACTCCTCTCACATCGCTATCAGAAGATCGTTATCTGTCAGTCCCCGCGCTGACCACTCACGCATCGGCGATGATAACTCAAGGGGCCGGTTGTGGTGACAAACGGAGCCCCGGCTCATCGCATCACTGCTGACGATGGCCGCGGATCGGCTTCGGCGCGGTGACGGCGCGCCGGGCTGACCACAGTGCACGGAGCCAAGTATGATGGCGCCTGAAGATCGCGCCCCCACAGAGGTCACCGCATGTCGTCAGTCGCTCCGGTCAAGCCCGTCACCGCCTGCGTGCTCATCATCGGCAACGAGATCCTGTCGGGGCGGACTCAGGACGTGAACCTCGCTTTCATCGCCCGCAGCCTGAACGAGCGGGGCATCCAGGTCCGCGAAGCGCGCACGATTCCCGACGTCGAGGCCGTCATCGTCGACACCCTGCGAAGCGTCAGCGCCAGCTTCGACTACGTCTTCACCACCGGCGGCATCGGCCCCACCCACGACGACATCACAGCCGAGTGTGTCGCCAAGGCGTTTTCGGTGCCGCTGATCACCCATCCCGACATCGCCGCCCGCATCCGCCGCTACGCGGAACAGCGTGGACTCGCACCGGAAGTGATCGAGACCAGCCTGCGCATGGCCCGGGTTCCGGAAGGCGCCGGCCTCATCGACACCGAGGTGGGCGCACCGGGTTTCAATATCGGCAACGTCTACGTGATGGCAGGCATTCCCGCCGTCATGCAGTCCATGATCCGCCTGCTGGCACCCAAGCTCACCGGCGCCATGCCCGTCCGCTCGCGAAGCATCGGCGCCTACGTCGGCGAAAGCCTGGTGGCGGAACCGCTGCGAGCGATCCAGGACCGCCATCCCACGATGGACGTGGGCAGCTATCCGTTCTCGGAAGAGGGACGCTACGGCACCACCCTGGTCATACGCGGCACAGACGAAGCCCAACTCGAATCCGTCCTCGGCGAGATCCGCGACATGCTCGTCTCCCTCGGCGCCGAGACCATTGCCCGAGAGTGACTTGTGGGCCGATCTGGAGGCGCTGTGCCGAAGCTGACGGCGCTGCCTTCGCTGAACGCCATGCAGATCGGCGCAATTCGCTGGGCGAATTAGCGCTCTCCCACAAGGGCGGATCGCTCGAATCCGGCGCTGCGCCACTTGTGGGAAGGCCCTAATCGCAAAGCGATTGGGCCGATCTGAAAGCGCTCTGCCGGAGCCGATGACGCTGCCTTCGCTGGGCGCCATCGCGATCGGCGCAATTCGCTGGGCGAATTAGCGCTCTCCCACAAGGGCGGATCGCTCGAATCCGGCGCTGCGCCACTTGTGGGAAGGCCCTAATCGCACAGCGATTGGGCCGATCTGAAAGCGCTCTGCCGGAGCCCATGACGCTGCCTTCGCTGGGCGCCATCGCGATCGGCGCAATTTGCTGTGCGAATTAGCGCTCTCCCACAAGGGCGGATCGCTCGAATCCGGCGCTGCGCCACTTGTGGGAAGGCCCTAATCGCACAGCGATTGGGCCGATCTGAAAGCGCTCTGCCGGAGCCCATGACGCTGCCTTCGCTGGGCGCCATCGCGATCGGCGCAATTTGCTGTGCGAATTAGCGCTCTCCCACAGTCGACGCCGCATTGCGGCGGGAGCGACCGCTGATGCCGTCCGCCATGACAGCTCGTCGCCAGCCGGTTTTCAGCGCCGCGGCTCTGCGGTATAAAAGCAGCCCCGCACACCCTTTCCGGAATGCAACCTTGAAGCACACACTGTCGTTGGTTGTTCTCACCTTCGGCCTGGTGGCCTCTGCCTTGGGGCAGAGCCGGCAGGTGGTCCACGTCTACAACTGGAGCGACTACATCGCCCCCACTGTTCTGCAGGCGTTCACTGCCGAGACCGGTATCCGGGTGGTCTACGATGTCTACGACTCCAACGAGATCCTCGAAGCCAAGCTGCTCACGGGCCGCTCAGGCTATGACGTGGTGTTCCCCACCGCGCGTCCGTTTGCCGCACGGCAGGTCGCAGCCGGTGCCTATCGCCCCCTTGACCGGTCCCTGCTGCCCAACCTCGAACACCTGGAAGCCGGCCTGATGGCCGACCTCGCCACCATCGACCCCGACAACCGGCACCTGCTGCCCTACATGTGGGGCACCACCGGCATCGGCCTGGTCGAGGAAGCGGTTCGCGCCCGCCTCGGCGACGACTTCGAACTGGACACGTGGGATCTGATCTTCGACCCGGCGGTGGCGTCCAAGCTCGCCGGCTGCGGCATCGCCATTCTCGACGCCGCCCTCGACGCCCTGCCTGCGGCCCTGTTCTGGCAGGGACTCGACCCGTCACGTCAGGATCAGGATGACGTGGAGGCGGCCACCCGGGCCTTCCTCGGCGCCCGTCCGCACGTGCGCTATTTCCACTCTTCCCAGTACATCAACGATCTCGCCAACGGCGACATCTGCGTGGCCATGGGTTACTCCGGCGACGTCCTTCAGGCCGCTGCCCGCGCCGAGGAGACCAACCGCAGCCACACCGTGCGCTATGTCATCCCGCGGGAAGGCGCCATGATCTGGACCGACGTCATCGCCATCCCCCGCGACGCGCCCCACCCTGAGGCGGCCCACGCCTTCATCGACTACCTGTTGCGGCCTGAAGTCATCGCCGAGATTTCCAACTACGTGTCCTACGCCAATGCCAACAGCGCTGCCACCGAGCTGCTCGACGAGAGCATCCGCGAGGATCGGGGCATCTATCCGGGCGAAGAAGTCCGCGCCAAGCTGCGCTCCATGCGCCTGCTGACCCCGGTGGAACTGCGTGAGCGCACCCGCGCCTGGACCCGGATCCGCCGTGGCCGCTGATCCCGCGGAGTTTCTCCGCATCGAGGGCATCACCCGCCGCTTCGGCTCCGTTCACGCGGTCGACGCCGTCAGTCTCGACGTCGCCCGCGGCGATACCCTGTGCCTGCTCGGGCCATCGGGCTGCGGCAAGTCCACGCTGCTGCGGACCATCGCCGGTCTGGAACTGCCCGACGCCGGCCGGATCCTGATCGACGGCGAAGACGTCACCGCGATGCCACCCCACGAACGGCCTGTGAACATGATGTTCCAGTCCTATGCGCTGTTTCCCCACATGACCGTGGCGCGCAACATCGCCTTCGGCCTGGAGCGGCAGCGCCTGCCCCGGGCCACCATCCGCGAACGCGTCGATGAGATGCTGGCCCTGGCCAGCCTGCAGGCCTTTGCCGACCGCAAACCCCATCAGCTCTCCGGCGGCCAGCGGCAGCGCGTGGCACTGGCCCGGGCTCTGGCTCGCCATCCCCGGGTACTGCTGCTCGATGAGCCCCTCGGCGCGCTCGACCGCCAGCTCCGCGAGCGCACCCGGATCGAGCTGTCCGCCATACTCGACCGGGTCGGCGTCACCTGCGTCATCGTCACCCACGATCAGGAGGAAGCCCTGACCCTGGCCGATACCATTGCGGTCATGCGCGCGGGCCGGGTCGCCCAGGTCGGCACCCCCGACGCCATCTACGAGATGCCCGTCGACCGCGAAACCGCGGAGCTGTTCGGCTCCCTGAACCTCTTTACCGCGAGCCTCCACGGCGAACAGCTGCATTGCCCGGCCCTAGATTTGGGCATGGAAGCACCCACTGGCCACCAGGGTGACGTCTGCCTCGCCATCCGCCCGGAACGTCTGGCCGTACTGCGCGAGGGTGAGACCCGGGATCACGAGGCCACGGCCATCGTCGAACGCTGCGACTTTCTCGGTGCCAGCCGGCTGCTGCTGCTTCGCCTCGGCGACCAGTCCGGCATCCGCGTGCTCACCGACCCGCGCAACCGGGTCGCACCGGGAGCCGAAATCCGCATCGGTTTCGACCACGACGCGATCCGGTTGCTGCCGGCATGACATCAGCCCGTTTCGTGAGCACCAGCGCGTGGCTGCCGCTGGGCTGGATGGCGGTCTTCCTGCTGCTGCCCGTGGCCATTCTGCTGCGCGTGAGCTTCTCCGAACCCCGCTTCGAGCAGCCGCCTTACACGGAGCTGTTCGTCATCGGGGAAACCGGCCGCTGGCTCTGGGAAGGCACTCTGCAGGCCTGGCGCTGGCTGTTCGAGGATCCCACTTACCGCGACGCCCTGGCGGGCTCGCTGGCCATGGCCAGCCTGACCACGCTGACCTGCCTGCTGCTGGCGCTGCCCATGGCCTGGGCCATCGCCCGCGCCCCGCTGGCCTGGCGAACGCCGCTGCTGCTGGCCGTCATTCTGCCGTTCTGGACCAGCTTCCTGATCCGCGTCTACGCCTGGATCAGCCTGCTCAAACCGGAGGGGCTGATCAACGCTGCGCTGCTCGGCAGTGGGATCATCGACGCGCCCCTGCTGATCCTGCACAGCAATGCCGCCGTCCTGATCGGCATGACCTACGCCTACCTGCCGTTCATGGTCCTGCCGCTGTACGCCACCTTCGCACGCATCGAGGACGACCTGCTGCAGGCCGCAGCCGATCTCGGCGCCACGCCCTGGCAGACCTTCCTGCGCATCAGCCTGCCGCTGGCCTGGCCCGGCGTGCTGGCCGGCTGTCTGCTGGTCTTCATTCCCGCCATGGGTGATTTCGTGGTCCCCGACCTGCTCGGCGGACCAGACAACTACATGCTCGGCACCGCGCTGTGGAACGAGTTCTTCCGCAATGCGGACTGGCCCACCGCCAGTGCCCTGGCCCTGACCATGCTGCTGGTTCTGCTGCTTCCCCTCGCGCTGCTGCAACGGCTGCAGCGCCGCAGCGACGTGCCGGCATGAACACCCAGGCCCGCGGGACCGCCCGCCTCGGTTTCCTCACCGCCGTCAGCTTCGGCTATGCGTTCCTGTACATCCCCATCGTCCTGCTGGTGCTGTACTCCTTCAACGATTCGCGACTGGTCACCGTTTGGGGGGGCTTCTCCACCCGCTGGTACAGCGCGCTGTTCGAGAATCAGGTGCTGCTCACCGCCGCCTGGCGTTCACTGCAGGTGGCCGTCACCAGCGCCAGTCTCGCCACCCTGGTGGGACTGGCTGCCGGGCTGGCGCTGGTGCGCCTCTCCGGCTTCCGCCGGGGTTTGCTGATGGCCTGCTTCGGCTCTCTGCTGGTGATGCCCGACGTCCTCATCGGCCTGTCCATGCTGCTGTTGTTCGTCAATCTCGAACAGTGGGTGGGCTGGCCCGCCGGCCGTGGCCTGACCACCGTGAGTCTCGCCCACCTCACCTTCGCCAGCGCCTACGTAGCCGTGGTGGTCCGGGCCAGACTGCTGCAGGTGGACAGCTCCATCGAAGAGGCAGCGCGG
This sequence comes from Gammaproteobacteria bacterium, assembly GCA_020832055.1. GTDB lineage: Bacteria > Pseudomonadota > Gammaproteobacteria > Pseudomonadales > Azotimanducaceae > SLTB01. The sequence continues at coordinate 11,746 of JAFIFL010000011.1, read as the reverse complement.
GATCTCGGCGCGCGGCCGGGTCAGGCGTTCTGGCTGGTGACGGTGCCGTTGATCAAACCGGCGCTGATTTCGGGCTGGCTGCTGGCCTTCACCCTGTCGCTGGACGATCTGGTGGTGGCGAGTTTCGTGTCCGGGCCCGGGTCGAGCACGCTACCGATGGTGATCTATTCCAGCGTTCGACTTGGCGTGACGCCCGAGGTCAATGCGCTGGCCACACTGTTGATCGCGGCGGTGGCCCTCGGTCTCCTCAGTGCCGCCCTGATCAATCGATTCATCTCGCGTCCGGATTCGTCGCGTTGAGTCGACTTGTCTTGCGCCGGGCACCGCCCGGCATCAGCATCCGCCATCGCCCTGCTCACTGCCTAGAAGCATCCCCATGACCGCGTCCGCGCCCAAGCGCACCCAACTCGACCTGGGAATCGAAGCCCAGCCCGACGACACCACCTGCGGCCCCACCTGTCTGCAGGCGGTGTATCGCTACTGGGGCGATGCCATCGAGCTCGACGAAGTGATTGCGGAGACGCCAGTGCTGCCAGCCGGTGGCACCCTGGCCGTGCATCTGGCCTGCCATGCCCTCGAGCGCGGCTACCAGGCCTCGATCTGGACCTACAACCTGCTGGTGTTCGATCCGACGTGGTTCAGTGCACCTGACGTCGATCTGCGCGACCGCCTGCAGCGCCAGCTGGCCTACAAGGGCGGCGAGCGGCTGACCGAAATCACTCGCGGCTACCTGCGCTTCCTCGAACTCGGCGGCCAGATCCGCTTCTCTCCACTGCGCACGAGCCTGATACGCAAGCTGCTGAAGGCGGGCGTTCCCGTCATCACGGGACTGTCGGCCACCTACCTCTACGGCACTGCGCGGGAGTGGGGACCGAAGGACGACTTCGACGACATCCGCGGCGAGCCATCGGGCCACTTTGTCGTGCTGTCAGGCTACGAACGCAAGGGTCGACTGGTGGAGGTGACCGACCCCCTGCTGCACATCCCCATGGCCGACGGCCATCACTACGATATCGGCATCGAGCGCGTGATCGGTGCCATCATGCTCGGCGTATTGACCCACGACGCGAACCTGCTGACGCTGACCCCCAAGACCAGCGCAGGAAAGGCCACCGAAAGGACGCCAACGTGAAGATCCTGATCGTCGTCGACAACCCGAAGGACTGGCCGCTGGACCTCGATGGTGTCGAGGTCGTCGGCGCCCGCGCCTACCTGACGGAACCCGCCTGGACCGAGCTGCGGCGGGTGCGGGTGTTCAACCTCTGCCGCTCCTACGCCTACCAGAGCGTGGGCTACTACGTGTCGCTGTTGGCGGAGGCCCGCGGCCATCGCCCCTCTCCGAGCCTGTCTACGATCCAGGACACCCGCTCCCGGCACGTGGTGCGCATGGCCTCGGAAGACCTCGAGGATCTCATCGAACGCAGCCTCGGCAGCCTGCAGTCCGACGAGTTCGTACTCTCCATCTATTTTGGACGCAATCTGGCCAAGCGCCACGCGACGCTGGCCGCCCGGCTCTACGAACTGGCCGAGGCACCACTGCTGCGGGCCCGCTTCGTCCGCCGCGAGCACTGGGAACTGGTGAGCCTGAAACCCATCTCGGCTGACGCGATTCCGCCGGAACACCATGCCTTCGTGGTCCAGGTCGCTGGCGAATACTTCGCCGGACGCCGGCCACCGACGCGGCGCAAGTCCAAGGCCCGCTACGATCTCGCCATCCTGGTGGATCCACAGGAGCCCGATCCGCCCTCCAACGCCCGCGCCCTGGCGCGCTTCGAGCGTGCGGCCGAGAAACTCGGCTTCGAGGTGGAGCAGATCACGCGGGAGGACTTCAGCCGCATCAGTGAGTTCGACGCCCTGTTCATCAGGGCCACCACCTCGGTGAACCACTACACTTATCGCTTCGCCCAGCGCGCCCAGGCCGAAGGACTGGTGGTCATGGACGATCCGGGCTCCATCCTGCGCTGTACCAACAAGGTGTTCTTGGCCGAACTGCTGCAGCGGTTGCGCATCCGCCAGCCGAAGACCGTGATCGTCCACCGCCGCAATCTCGAAGAGGTGCTTTCCGAGCTGCGCCTGCCCTGTGTCCTGAAGGCACCGGACAGCGCCTTCTCCCGCGGCGTGCACAAGGTGGAGACCCGCGAGGCACTGATCACCCTGGTGCGCGACCTGCTCGAACGCTCGGAGCTGATCGTCGCCCAGGAATACCTGCCCACCCGGTATGACTGGCGGGTGGGCATCGTCGATGGTGCGCCCCTCTACGTCTGCCGCTACTGGATGGCGGACGCCCACTGGCAGATCGTCCGCCACGACGCTTCAGGCTCCAAGGACGAAGGCAATGCGGACACCCTCGCGGTGGCGGATGCGCCCGCCGAGGTGGTGCGCATGGCGCTGAAGGCCGCCAATGCCATCGGCCGGGGACTTTACGGCGTCGACATCAAGGAGTCCGAAGGCCGCTACTACGTCATCGAGGTGAACGACAATCCGAGCATCGACGCCGGTGTCGAAGACAGCGTGCTGAAAGACGAACTCTATCTGCAGATCATGCGCACCTTCCTCTCCCGGGTAGAGAGGTTGAAGCGCGGCGATGACTGAACCCACGCTCAGTCTGTTCGAGGGCTTCGGCGTCGAGATCGAGTACATGATCGTCGATGATGACTCCCTGGACGTTCGGCCCTACTGCGATCGCGTCCTCGCCGCCGCGGCCGGCGACATCACCAACGAAGTGAGCCGCGGGGCCGTGGCCTGGAGCAACGAACTCGCCGCCCACCTCATCGAGATCAAGACCAACGGTCCGGCACCGGCCCTGGCTCCGCTGACCGACGCCTTCGCCACCACCATCGGCGACATTGAGGGACTGCTGGCTGGCGAGGGCGCACGCCTGCTGCCGGGGGCCATGCACCCGTGGATGGATCCCGAGCGGGAAATGGTGCTCTGGCCCCATGACTACAGCCCGATCTATCAGGCTTATGACCGTATTTTCGACTGCCGCGGCCACGGCTGGGCCAACCTCCAAAGCGTGCACCTGAACCTGCCGTTCGCCAACGACAACGAACTGCACCGCCTGCACGCCGTCATCCGCCATCTGCTCTGCGCGCTGCCGGCGCTGGCTGCGAGCTCACCGGTGGCCGACGGCCGCGACAGCGGCTTTGCCGACTACCGCATGGAAGTCTATCGCCACAATTCCAGACGCATTCCCGAGGTGACCGGTCTCGTGGTGCCCGAAGCCATCGACTCCGCGGCCACCTATCGGGAGCGCATTCTGCTCCCCATGTACCGCGCCATCGCCCCCCTCGATCCTCAGCGGATTCTGCAGGAGGAGTGGCTGAACGCGCGCGGCGCCATCACCCGCTTCGACCGTTTCGCCATCGAGATCCGCGTTCTCGACACCCAGGAATGCCCGCGCGCCGATCTGGCCATCCTCGGCCTCGTGGTGGCCGTGCTGCAGGCGCTGATGGAAGAGCGCTTCGGCCACCTGAAGGATCTCGACACCCTCGAGACCGGCCGCCTCGCCGCCATCCTCGAGCAGTGCGTGCGCCATGGCGACGAAGCGCGCATCGATGACGTCCCCTGGCTGAAGCGCTTTGGATTGCACGGCCGGATCTGGGCCCGGGACCTGTGGGGGCATCTGCTCGAACGCTGCGGTGACCTGTTTGCCGCCACCGGTGTCGACCGCGCACCGCTGGAGCTGATCCTGGATCAAGGCACCCTCTCCCGGCGGCTGCGCCAGGCCCTCGCGCTGCCCGCGCCTGGACGCCCGATCGATGCCTTCACCCTCGTACCCACACCGCCGCCGGCGCTGCCCCGCAGCGCCATGGCTGACGTCTACCGGCGCCTGGCGGACTGCCTGCGCCAGGGAACCCTCTTCCGTGAATAATGAAGACCGCCAGCAGGGCGGCGTCAGCGCAACCGCGACGGCTTGGGTCGTGTCCTGCGAGCACGCCACTCATCACATCCCGCCGCCCTGGCAGCATCTGTTCGACGACGAAGCGCTGCTGCACAGTCATCGCGGCTGGGACCCGGGCGCAGCCGGCGTGGCCCGGCATTTCGGACGTCACCTCGGAGCACCCGTGTTCCTCGGGCAGGTGTCGAGGCTGCTCGCCGACAACAACCGGTCTGCCGGTCACCCCAAGGTGCATGCCCCGGCGGTCCGCGCCCTCCCGAAACGGGAGCGTGAAGCCATCATCAAGGCCTGGCACGCTCCCCACCAGGATGGGGTCTGCGAAGCCGTGGGCGCCGCGCTGGCCCGCGCCGATCGCGTCCTGCACATCTCCTGCCACTCGTTCACGCCCGAACTGAACGGCCACATCCGGACTGCCGACATCGGTCTGCTCTACGATCCCCGGCACGGAGACGAGTCGGATATCGCCCACCACTGGAAGCAGGCGATCGTGGCTGAGAGCCCATGGCGCGTGCGCCGGAACTATCCCTACACGGGCCACGAAGATGGCATGACGCGCATCCTGCGGCGGCGTTTCGGGACGCGCCTTTCAGGCTTCGAACTCGAACTGAATCAGGCCCTGCTGGAGCGTGGCGAGTTCCCAGCCGCGCTGCGCGAGGTCCTGCTGAAGTCGCTGAGGCTGGCCGCGGAGGGTGCCTGAGGTCAACCGGACCGCTCATGGAGCGCATACCTGTGCCTCCCAGTGTGAGCGGCTTCAGAGGCCGTCGGAAAAGCCGGAGCCGAAGCTCCGTGGGGCAGGACCTTCGAACCGGCGGCCGCCGAAAATGTGAACCGGCCGGTTTGGTCATTGGCCTCACAGCAGTGATAATCACGGTTGCGGAGCGACAGTGATGGCTCCAGCGTGGATACGTTAGCCCATCAACGAGAGGCTGGACTGATGATGATGCGACAACTCCCTGCGGTACTGCTGGTCCTCGCGCTGCTGCTGCCATGGGCGACAGCCAGTGCCGCCAGCGCCGTCGAGATCGACGCCCGCGCCGACGCCGCACTCGAACGGCTCTATGAGCAATCCCCCGAAGCGAGGACCCTGGTGGGACGGGCCGAAGGTGTGCTGATCTTTCCCCGGGTGATCAAGGCCGGCATCGGTATCGGCGGCGAGTACGGCGAAGGCGTCCTGCGCGTCAACGGCGAAGCCGTGCAGTACTACAGCACCGCGGCGGCTTCGATCGGCTTCCAGCTCGGAGCCCAGTCCAAGGCTCAGATCCTGCTCTTCATGACTTCCGACGCCCTGGCGGGTTTCCGTGCTGCGGACGGCTGGGAGATCGGCGTCGACGCCAGCGTCACCCTCGTGCGCATCGGCGCCGGCGGCTCCATCGATCGCACCACCACCCGCGCACCCGTCATTGGCTTCGTGCTCGCCGATCGCGGCCTGATGTACGACCTGTCCCTGAGCGGATCGAAGATTTCCCGGATCGATCGCTGATTTCACGCTGGAGACCTAAATGACCGACAGTTTCGACCTCACCGGCAAGGTGGCGCTCATCACCGGTGGCAGCCGCGGCCTCGGCCGTGAAATGGCCCTGGCCTTCGCGCGCCGCGGCGCCAAAGTGGCCATCGCCAGCCGCAAGCTGGAGCAATGCGAGGACACGGCCAGGGAGATTCGCGCCCTCGGCGCCGAGGCCTTTCCCTGGAGCTGCCACGTGGCCGACTGGGATCAGTGTGGCGAGATGGTGGATGCGGTGTACTCCCACTTCGGCCGCATCGACATCCTGGTCAACAATGCTGGTATGTCCCCGCTGTACCCCTCGCTGGCCGAAGTCTCCGAGACCCTGTTCGACAAGGTCATCGGCGTCAATCTGAAAGGTCCGTTCCGCCTCATGGCCCTCGTCGGGCAGCGCATGGCGGAAGGGGACGGCGGCGCCATCATCAACGTCTCGAGCGTTGCGGCGGTCAAGCCGTCGCCGGATTCCGAGCCCTACGGCGCGGCCAAGTCCGGGCTCAATGCCCTCACCCGCTCCTTCGCCTTCGAGTACGGTCCCAAAGTCCGGGTGAACTGCATCATGGCGGGCCCGTTCCTCACAGACATCAGCAAGGCGTGGGACATGGACGCTTTCAGCGAGCGGGCCGCGAACAACATCGCCCTGCAGCGCGGCGGCCAGCCCGACGAAGTGGTGGGCGCGGCGCTGTATCTGGCCTCCTCCGCGTCGAGCTACACCACGGGTGCGATCATCCGTATCGATGGCGGTACGCCATAGCGTCGGGCGCTACGGGATCGGCCCAATCGCTGCGCGATTAGGGCCTTCCCACAAGTTGGGGCGCGGGTGGACAACAGCGACGCGTCAGGGCTTCGACAGCCGTGCCTGTCGTTCAGCCGGCAGGGGCAATTCCACTTCACTGGCCAGATTGCCCTTGCCGGGCACGAAATTGACCTCGATGCGGGTCCCGCCCGGATCCTCGAACAGCACCGAGTAGTAGCCCGGCGCCCAGTCGTCCTCTCTCGGTTCATGGACGATGCGCGCGCCGTGCTCGCGCGCGAAGGCCGTCACGGCATCCACGTCCTCGACCGACCGCGCACGCAGGCAGATGTGGTGCAGGCCTGCACGGTACTGATCGAAGGGCGTGTCGGCGTGCTCTGCGCTGGCCGCACGAATGGCAATGCCGGTCCTGGAGCCGACACAGTAGTAAAGCACGTCGGTGTCGATCAGACACTGCATGTCGAGGAAGGGCAGCAATGCAGCATAGAAAGGCCTGCAGCCGGCGAAATCCTGCACAGTGATGTAGATATGGGCGATACCGTTGAGTTGCACTGTCACGCTGCGTATCCTGGTTGCATTGCCGTCCTTAATATGCGTGAATTACATCTGTTGAGACAGCGCAACACGCCACTGTCTCGAAGCGGGCAAACTGCAGGAGAGAACGCGCAGATTCAACCCGCGCGGGGCATCTCACCTGCCCTCCCCAAAGGCCGCCTTGCGCGGCCTTTTTTTAATATCACGGTAATATTTCACTGCTCCCCCCACCGCGGCACGTGATTCGCCACCCGAGACGTTGCCGGCTAAGGCGGAGCCGGAAACGTCAACCGAAGGCATACGCAGGTGTCAGCGCGGTCCCTGGCCGTCGTCGACCTTGATCACGGTGCCGGTGACGGTTTCGGAGGCCGGGGATACCAGATAGAGCAGCGTCGAATCGAGCTGGGCCGGGTCACCCACCCGCTTGCGCGGGAACTGCTGACTGAAGTCCCCGAGCCGCTCGAACATACCGTCCATCATTTCCGAGGAGAACGCCCCCGGGGCAATGGCATTCACATTGATGTGATAGCGGGCCCACTCCACCGCCAGCGCCTCCGTCATGCGCGCCACCGCCGCCTTGGTCACGGAATACAGCGCCGCGCCATTGCCACCGTAGTTGAAGGCGCCGATGGAGGAAATGTTGACCATACGGCCGGGCTTCTTCGCTTCGATCAGCCGTCTGGCCACCTCGCAGGACAGCACCCAGGGCCCGCGAAGGTTGGTATCGAACACCGCGTCCACGAGTTCATCGGACATCTTGTGAGCCCGCTGGGCATCGGGAATCCCGGCGTTGTTCACCAGGATCGTGATGGTGCCGAACGCGGCCTCGGTGGCCTCCACCACCTTGCGGATGCTGACCCGGTCGGTCATGTCCAGCCGCAGGGGCAGCGCCTCACCGCCATCGGATCGTATCTCCCCGGCCAGCTGTTCGAGCCGTTCGACGCGCCGGCCAGTCACTGCGACCTTGGCGCCGCAGGCCGCCAGCACCCGGGCAAAGCGCCAGCCGAGGCCTGAGGTGGTCCCCGTCACCAGCGCCACCTGCCCTTTGAGGTCGAGTGAGAAGTGGGGCAATGGAAAATCAGTCATGTCTGGCTCCGTGAAAGGTTGTGCGGTGGCGCAGGCGCGTTACCCGCCGTCATAGATGACAGGACATTTAATCACAACACATTAGCTCGATGCCGGAACATACGGCGCGTTGCGTGGGCTGTCCAGCAGGCGCAGCAGCGCAGCGCCCCGGCATCCGTCCGGGCATAATGCGCGGCCTGTTTCAGACGGGAACGCTGCCGTGGCTCCAATTCCTGCGCTTCTGCTGCATCCGCGCCCTGCCATTGGGGCGACCTGGATGATCCTCGCCACCCTGGTGGGGTCGATCATCGACGTCTGCGTGAAGGCGCTGCAGGACGGCTTCGACACGCCGCAGATCGTCCTGCTGCGGTTGCTGTGCTCCCTGCCCTTCGTGCTGCTCTTCGCCCAACTCGGCGGCGGTCTCGGCAGCATCCGGCCGAAACGCCCGGCCTGGCACCTGCTGCGATCGCTGGCTGCCGCCGGGGCCACGTTCGGCTTCTTCTACGCCCTCGGTGAACTGCCGCTGATGCTCTGCGTGACCATCGGCTTCTCGGCGCCGCTGCTCATCGCCCTGCTGTCGCGGCCCTTTCTCGGGGAGGTCGTGGGGGCCCGCCGCTGGATCGGGATCCTCGTCGGCTTCGCCGGTGTCCTGGTGGCGCTGCAGCCGGGAACAGCTGTCTGGCACCCGGCGATGCTCGCCGTCCTGGCATCGACTTTCTGCTGGGCCGTGCTCGCGCTGTCCGCACGCAGAATCGGCGGCGATGAGCCTACCGGTGCCATGGTGGTGTTCACCATCCCGGTATCGCTGGTGGTGGCGCTGGCCATGACCCTCGGCGATTGGGTGGCGCCCACAGCCGCCGAATGGGCACTGTTCGCGCTGGCCGGCTTCAGCGGCGCCAGCGTCCACTACTGCGTGGTCTATGCCTATCGGGCCACCCGGGCAGCGGTGGTCGCTCCGATGGAGTACACCGCCCTGCTGTGGGCGGCCCTGCTCGGCTTCCTGTTCTGGGGCGAGGTGCCGACTCTTTGGACCGTCGTGGGGGCCGCGGTCATCATCTTCGGCGGCCTGATCGTCCTGCGCGAAAGCCAGTGAATGCATGCACTGAACCCGGTCCCTGCCGGCCATGAATCGAACTTGGGTTCGAACTTGCGGCACCGACAGCTGTCTCAAGTTGCCTGTCAGCTTTTGTCCGACGATGCCATGGAGATTTCTCAGACGATGCGGTCGACCCTTCTCGCCACTTCCATCGCCATCCTGCTTGGCGCCTGCGCCAGCGCACCACCTTCTGAGCCGGGCCCTCGAGCCTCCTCCGGCATCGCTGTCGCTGATCTCGATCACGGCGTTCGGCCCCAGGATGACTTCTACCGCCACGTCAACGGCGGCTGGCTCGACCGCACCGAGATCCCGCCCGATCGTTCCAGATGGGGCAGTTTCGACGAACTGCGCGAGCGTTCCGAGCAGCAGGTACTCGCCATCGTCCAGCGAGCAGCGGAATCGTCGCCCGAGGCCGAAAAGGGCAGTGACACTCAGAAGGTGGGTGACCTCTACCGCGCTTTCATGGATCGCGACCGGGTCGAAGCTCTCGGCACCGGGCCACTGTCCGAGGCGCTTGCCGAGATCGACGGCCTGAACTCCCAGACAGCGCTGTTCACTTACTGGGGGACCGTCGGTGCCCGCCTGGGCAGCGCTCCGGTGGGGCTGTTCATCAGCCAGGATCCCGGTGACAGCAGCCGCTACATCCCGCAGCTCAGCCAATCCGGCCTGGGCCTGCCGGACCGCGACTACTACCTGAACGACGACGAGCGCTCTGAAGAGATCATGTCCCGGTACCGCGCCCACATCGAGCGCATGTTCGAACTCGCAGGGCTCCCCGGGGGAACGGCAGCCGCCGCCCGGATCATCGCCCTGGAGACTGCCATAGCCGAGGGCCACTGGACCCGGGTGGCCAACAGGGATCGCAATGCCACCTACAATCTGCTGCCCCTGGAGGGCATCGAAGCCCTGGCGCCGCGTCTGGCCTGGACGGGGTTTTTCTCTGCTGCCGGGATCCCCCAAGAGCATCGGGACGCCATCAATGTCCGCCAGCCCGACTATCTGACGCGGTTGGCCGAACTCAGCCATGAGACGCCGCTGAGCCATTGGCGGGACTACCACCGCTTCCATCTGCTCCGTCAGGCCGCACCGTGGCTATCTGAACCACTGGTGACGGAACATTTCGACTTCAACGGTCGCATTCTCAACGGCCAGCCGGAAATGCGGCCGCTGGAGAAGCGGGGCATGTCCCTGGTGGAAAGGTCACTCGGCTTCATGGTCGGTCGCATGTACGTGGACGAGCACTTCCCGCCCGAGGCGGCAGAGCGCATGGACGTCATGGTGAAGAACCTGCTCGAAGCCTTCGGCGAAGCCCTCGATGACCTCGACTGGATGACCGATGCCACCCGCACCGAGGCCCACGCCAAACTCGCACGCTTCAACACCAAGATTGGCCAGCCTGAAGTCTGGCGAGACTACGATTGCCTCGAGATCGACCCGGCAGATCTCTTCGGCAACGTCGTGGCCAGCACCCTGTGCGAATACCAACGCCGGGTGGACCGCCTCGGCGAACCGGTGGACCGGGACGAGTGGTTCATGACGCCGCAGACGGTGAACGCCTATTACAGTCCGGCCATGACCGAGATCGTGTTTCCGGCCGCCATCCTGCAGCCGCCCTTCTTCGACGTCGACGCCGATCCAGCCGTCAACTACGGCGCCATCGGTGCAGTCATCGGTCACGAAATCACCCACGGCTTCGACGACCAGGGTCGCCGGGTGGACGGTGAGGGCAACCTCCGGGACTGGTGGACGCCCGAGGACGAGGCGCAGTTCAACGTCCGCGCCCAGCGCATGATCGATCAGTACAACGCCTACAGTCCCATCGAAGGCATGACCATCAACGGTGAGCTGGCCCTGGGTGAAAACATCGCCGATCTCGGCGGCGTGCGCATCGCCCTGGCGGCGTGGCAGCGCAGCCTGGAAGGGGCCGAAGTGCCCGTCATCGACGGGCTCACGGGGGAACAGCGCTTCTTCATGGGCTGGGCGCAGATCTGGCGCACGCTGTATCGCGACGAGGCCCTGCGGCGGCATCTGATCACCGGACCGCACTCACCCGGACGCTATCGGGTCAAGGGCGTGCTTTCCAATCTGCCGCAGTTCCACGAAGCCTTCGGCGTCGAACCCGGCGACCCGATGTACCGCGCACCCGAGGAGCGCGTCGAGATCTGGTGACCGATGGCCGTGAGCGACGCCTGTCAGCGAAGTCTTGCAACACGCCCGGTCCAGCGCTAGGTTGCAGTCATGCGACGTCACAACCGATGCCTGCAGGTCGTCCTCGTTCTCGCCCTGGTCGTTCAGGGCGGGTTGGCGGGCCTGCATTTCGCAACGACCGCAAACGCCGCATTGGCGACCGATGCACCGGCCGCCAATGCGGCCATTGCGGCAGCCGCTGACGAGCATGACTGTCACGGCCATGCTCCGTCGACAGCAGGCCCGGCAAACGCTGCAGCTCCGCCGCCAGCAGCACCCTGCGAACACGGTGAATGTGCTCTCTGCCTGTGCGCTCTGCCCCAACCGGCATCCATGACCACCCAGGTGTGGCTGCCAGCGTCTCTCCTGCAGGCCGAACTGCGGACCCACCTCAGCAAGGCCCGCCACGTGCACCCGCCCGATCCTCTCCTGCGTCCACCCATCGCCTGACCGATCGAACCGGCTCGATTCGATCTCGCGCAGTCACCGCGAGGCCTTCTCTTCTCGGCGCATCGCCCGCGCCGGGATCGGCCATGGAGTTCGACTATGGACGCTTGCCCCACCCCTTTGAAAGTAAGGACTGAAAACAAACGCGGCGCGCATGAGGAGAACCCGGGAACGGACCCGCAGTGGCCCGCCGGTCAACTCCGCATGGGCCTGGCCATTCTGACGCTGACACTCACCGCCTGCATGACGCCGGCCCGCGACCTC
>JAFIFL010000262.1 GCA_020832055.1 Gammaproteobacteria bacterium | reverse complement strand
TCAATCGAAGCCTCAGACCCCTATAATGTGAAATCGGTGAGCGAAGCGGGCTAATTGCGCAGCAATTGGGCCGATCTCGAAGCGTTCTGCCGGAGCTGAAGGGGTCGTCTTCGCTGGATGTCATCGAGATCGGCGCATTTCGCTGCGCGAAATAGCGCTCTCCCACAGTGGGGCGCTGCCACCTTGTGGGAAGGCCCTAATCGCAAAGCGATTGGGCCGATCTCGAAGCGCTCTGCCGGAGCTGATGTCGCTGCCTTCGGTGAATGTCGTGCAGATCGGCGCATTTCGCTGCGCGAAATAGCGCTCTGTTGCGCGCCATCCGTGGCGCGCCCCGCTTCGCGGCGCACTGCGTGCGACGCATTTCGTTCCAGACGAAATGCGCCCACAGTTGGCGTTTCGCGGCCTTTGCTGAACGTTATGCACTTTGCCCGCAGCAGACTTTCAACGGTGCTGAATGAGAACGAGCTCGCCGTCGCGCTGGGTCATTTCCAGGCGTCCGAGGGCACTCATGCCGAGCAGCACGTGGTCCTGCAGCCCTGGGGCGATGGCTCCATCGACGTCGTAGAGGACGAGGGGGCCGAGTTCCAGGCGGTCGATTCGAGTCAGCCAGGCGTGATCGCGGCCGCTGGCGGTGCGGATGGGAATTCTCGGTCCGCGCTCGAGGCCGATGCGCGCGGCCTGATCGGCAGGCACCACCACGGACGTGGCGCCGGTGTCGAGCAGGAAGGTTACCGGTCGGCCCTCGATGAGCCCGTCCGCCAGATAGTGCCCGTTACGCCCGCGTCGCAGCCGCACCTCCACGGAGTCGTCTGTAACCCGCGCCTCAGGTGTCCGCTCGGCCCGGTCACGGCTGTCGGACCACGTCGAGAACAGCCAGGTGCCGGCCCCGAGTACCAGCAGCCAGAAAATCCACAGCATGCCCTGGCCCATGCGCTGCACGGGGTCGGTTCCATTCTGACGTTGCTCGTCGCTCATCGTCTGCCGCATTCCTGGCCATGGCCCGTGACTCAGCTCAGTGATCATACCGGGCTTCGACCCGGCGGGAGCCCATGCCATACTGCGGGCGGCTGTCCGGGGGCCACTGGCGTGAGTCCTGGCACCTACCACACACCTGAAACCCAACCTTGATGATCAATGGGGAGAGAAACATGAGTGCAAGCGGCAAATGGAACGTGACCATGAATACGCCCATGGGGGCCCAGCAAGGGGTGCTCGACATCGAGGTCGATGGCAGCCATCTCACAGGCACCATGACCGGCGCCCAGGGCGCTCTGCAGCTCAGTGACGGCAAGGCCGACGGCAATGCCCTGAGCTGGAAGGCTGCCATGACCCAGCCCATGCCCATGACGCTGGAGTTCCAGGCAGCCGTGGACGGCGACGCCATTTCCGGGACCGTGAAGCTCGGTGCCTTCGGCAATGCCACCTTTTCAGGCTCGCGGGCCTGAGCAAGGCGGGGCCGCTGCGGATGTCCTTGACGCGTCAGCTGAGTTCGGTCGTTGCCCGCGGTGTGGCGTCGCGCAGCTGGCGTCGGCTCCGGCATCTGCCCGCCGGGTTCCAGGCCCGTCGCCGCGGTGGTCGGCAGGTCCTGGAGTTTTTCCATCAGGTGGACGATCCCCATTCCCATCTTGCCGTGCAGTGTCTCGCCGGGTTGCGCAGCAACTATGAAGTCGATCTCGTCGTCCATCTGGTGCCGCCTCCGGCGCTGGTCAGCAATCCGGACGCGGACACCTATCAGGCCTGGGCCCGGCGTGATGCGGCTGACGTGGCGCCGGACTACGGACTGAAGTTCGACGACCCCGGCCGTCAGCCCGACCTGGAACTGGTGCGGCTGGCACGCCGCATCCTGTCTCCGGCCATGGATCGCTCCTTCCTTCCTGAACTGGCGGTGGAGGTCGGGCAGGTATTGTGGCGTGGCGATGGGGCGGAACTCGAAGCCCTGGCGTCGCGGCACGGCGTGGACCCTGACACCACGGCCCGGGCCCGGGAGGCGCGCGGCGACGAGCGGCGCCGGCAGCTGGGCCACTATGCGGCCGGCATGTTCCACTTCGGTGGTGCGTGGGGCTGGGGGGGCGAGTGGTACTGGGGTGTGGATCGATTGCTCCACCTCGAGGCCCGTCTGGCGACCCTCGGGGCCACGCTGGGGGCAACGCCGCCTCTGCTGCCGAGGCCCGCCTTGCAGTGGCCTCGGGACAAGGCCTCGGTGTCCGGCATCCGCATCGAGTGCTTCGCTTCCGTCCGCTCGCCTTACTCCGCCATCGTCATGCGCCGGTTGCTGGACTGGACCGACGCCACGGGCGTGGAGCTGGTGCTGCGGCCGGTGTTGCCCATGGTGATGCGCGGCGTGGCGCTGTCGCGGGCCAAGGGCTTCTACATCCTGTCGGATACGGCCCGCGAGGCGGATCGTCTCGGTGCCCGGTTCGGCTGGCTGGTGGATCCCATCGGCGAACCTGCCGAACGCGCCCTGGCGCTGTTCCCCTGGGCGCAGTCCAAGGGGCTCGGTGATCGCTATCTGCTGTCCTGTCTCGAAGGGGCCTGGGCCGATGGTATCGACCTTGGCACTGACCGTGGGCTGGCGCGGGTCGTGAACCGCTGCAATCTGTCCTTTAGTGAAGCGAAGCCCTGGCTTGCGCGGGACGACTGGCGTGACACCATGGAGTCCAATCGGCTGGCACTTTACGACCTCGGTCTGTGGGGTGTGCCGAGTTTTCGTGTGACCGGGCCGGATGCGGCAGCGGGCAGCTGGAGCACCTGGGGGCAGGATCGCCTCTGGCGGGTCACGCGCGAAGTGGTGCGTCGGGCGGATCTGCTGGCTGCGCCCTGAACTTCCAACTCCTGACTTTTGAGGAATCGAGCGATGTATGCAGCACTGGTGACCGGTAAGCGGGAAATCCGGCAGGTGGCCTTTCCGGAACCCGAGGCGACGCCGGGACGGGCGGTGGTGGCCGTGGACTACTGCGGGATCTGTGGTACCGACCTGCATGCCTGGCTCTCCGGGGAACCCTACAATCCGGCGATCTGCGGACACGAATGGAGCGGGCAGGTGATGGCCGTGGGCGATGACGTCAGTCACGTCCATGAAGGCGATCGGGTCGCCGTGGGCGTCGCCACGCCCTGCGGTACCTGCCGTACCTGTCAGCGCGGTGATGCCGGGCACTGCGAGACGGTGTTCGCCGGTATGATCGGGGTGGGCCCCATGGCTGCTGCCCACGGTGGGTTCGCGCCGGCCATCGCCATCGAAGCCGCGCGGCTGTATCAGCTCGAAAACGGTATTGATCCGGCCACCGCCGCCCTGCTCGAACCCGCCACAGTGGCCGTGCATGCGGTCCGTCGGACGCCGATACGGCTCGGTGATTCCGTCGTGGTGCTCGGCGGCGGGCCGATCGGTCTTCTGACCCTGCAGTGTGCGCGCGTTGCCGGCGCGGGGACCGTGATCCTGGTGGAGCCCCAGCCGGCACGGCGGCAGCTCGGTCAGCGGCTCGGTGCTGACCGTGTCATCGATCCCCGTGCCGAGAACGTGGCGGAGGCGGTGGATGCCTGGCTCGGCCAAAGTGGTGCCGACGTGGTGTTCGAGTGTGCGGGGATTCCCGCCACCATCAACCAGTCCGTGACCCTGGCGCGGCGGGGCGGGGTGGTGTCGCTGGTGGGCGTCGCGGATCAGCAGGCGCAGATCGTTCCTGCCGAGTGGCTGATCAAGGAAGTGGAGCTGGTGGCTTCTCTCGGTTATCTGCGGGAAGAGTTCGCGGTGGCCCAGGGGCTGGTGCTCGACGGTCGCCTGGATCTGCCGACCCTGCACACCTCGACTGTGGCCCTCGACGAAATCGAGCAGGCCTTCGAGCGGCTCACGGAAGCGCCGGAGGAAGTGAAGATTCTGGTGAATCCGCGGCAGTGACTTTGCCGCGGTAGAGACTCTTTTGCTGCAGGAACCTGTCGCTGCTGAAATCTGTCGCTGGAAAACCTTTCGCGGATGAATCCGCTCCCACAGGAGAGTAGCCATGCCGAGTCCCGAGCACGAAGGCATCGTCGCCATGCTTGCCAGCGCGCCGATCATCGAGTCGCCCGATCTCGCCACTCAGCGCAGTGGCTTCGAGGCCATGACGGCGGAGTTTCCGCTGGCGGCGGGAACGGAAGTGGTGCGCGCGCAGGCCGATGGCGTGCCGGTGGAGTGGATCACGGCCGGCGGTGCCGATGGGCGCAGGACCGTTCTCTATCTGCATGGTGGTGGCTACGTGCTCGGCTCCGCGGCCACCCATCGGTCGCTGGCCTCCCGGCTGTCTGCGGCAGCGGGCGTCAGAGTGCTGGTGGTGGACTACCGGCTGGCGCCGGAACACCCGTTCCCGGCGGCGGTGGAGGATGCGCTGACGGCCTATCGCTGGGCTCTGGCCCAGGGCCTGAAGGCGGAGCAGATGGCCATTGCCGGCGATTCGGCGGGCGGCGGGCTGGCCCTGGCGCTGCTGGTCAGCATCCGGGAAGCAGGGCTGGCCATGCCTGCCTGCGCGGTGTGTCTGTCACCGTGGGTGGACCTGGAAGGCAAAGGAGCCACCACGGCTCCCGGGGTGGTGGATGATCCCATGGTCACTCTGGAGGGTATTCAGGGCATGGCCGCGGCTTACGCGGCGGGTCAGCTCAATGCGCCCCTGGCATCGCCGCTGCATGCGGATCTCGCCGGGTTACCGCCCCTGCTGATTCAGGTGGGCACGCGGGAGATCCTGCTCGACGATGCGCGTCGAGTGGCGGCCAAGGCCCAGACAGCAGGTGTCAATGTGACGCTCGAGGAGCAAGCGGGCCTGATTCACGTTTGGCAAATGTTCCCCAACGTGCCGGAGTCGGATCAGGCGGTGGCGCGGATCGGGGCTTTTCTCGGGCGTCAGCTGGCGTGACGTCTGTTCATTCGTCGCGGCGTCCGGGGCGCCACGGCAGCGCTGCCCGGTAGGAGAACGTCTGCTCCGGCAGGCGCGAGAGATAGTCGAGCCAGAACTCGCAGTCCGCCTGGGTCATGTCCTCATAGTGGGTGGGGTGGTCGTCGAGTTTCTCCGGCAGCCTCGCCTCCAGCTCCCTGGCCTGGACCTCGTCGAATACCCGTTCCCGCCAGGCCGACAGGAAATCGATCGCCGCCAGTTCCGCCAGGGCGTGAAAGATGCCGCGCGCCAGGTCTGTGGGCTGCCAGCCGTGCAACAGCCGCTCGCGGACGAAGGCAGGCCTGACGCGATGCTTCCAGGGGCGCTCGGAGGCCACGAACAGGGTGGCATGACCGGAGAGGGCATGGCGAATGGGCATGCCGCCGTCAGCGTCCTCCACGATTTCCCAGTGTCGATCCACCACCAGGGTCGCGCGAATCCCGTCACGCTCGCAGCTCGACTCACAGCCGGTGGGATGATCCGGGTGCAGAGCATCGAGCAATTCGTGGGCGAGCTCGTTGGCGACATTGCGTCGGTAGCGTGATGGACTGATGCGCTGGGCCACGAGGGACGTTCCTGGAGATGCCGGAGCTAAGCCTAGC
>JAFIFL010000261.1 GCA_020832055.1 Gammaproteobacteria bacterium | reverse complement strand
TCCCGCCGCCTCCACCAAACCCTAGCCATATCAATGGCTTACCCTGCGAACACCCCTGTTGCTACATTAGTTTGCTACAAGGGTGCTACATCGAATGCGCAGGAAAGGGCTTCGCAGACTGCCCCCGCATCTTCTCTTGCGGGGCACTACGTACTATCTTCGCATCGCCGTTCCGGCCCGCTTCCGGCCCCTCCTGGGCCGCGCGGAACTCTGGCGATCCCTCAGGACGCGACACCTCTCATGCGCCAAAGCGCGCTCGGCGGCCGCGTATGTGCGGATCGATGCACTGTGGCAACGATTGGACGAAGCAGTGGAAGACTCCTCCGTAGATTTCGGGCACATCTCCAGGCTCGCCCACCAATGGCTGAAGGAAGCCCTGGACGAGCACAAGCTGCAGCTGGCGACAGGCCGCGATTCACACCTCTCCGTGGCCGCAAGGTGACCGTCGAGGACCTCGAAGCTGAGGAGGAGATGATCGCCATCCTCTGCTCCGATGCTCGGGAGGAACTCGCCCTCGGGGACTACTCACGGGCCACTCAAGCGGCACGGGAGCTGCTTCCCGGGGCGAGCGAGAACGACCCCTCGCTTAAGTTGCTCTGCAGAGAACTTGCGGAGCGCCGCGTAGCGTACTTCGAGGTCGCAGAAGCGCGGCTACTAGGAAACACTGAAAGGGAACGGCAGGTGCTCGCGAGGTGGGCCACAGCGCCCGAGATTGATCACCAACCTTCTGCCAAGGGGCATCACGACAGGAAGTTGTCGGAGCTGTTGGCGGCGTTTCAGCGCGATCGTGAGAGGACGGCGCCCGTAGAGCCCAAGACCGCTTTCGAGTACGACACCGCGATTGGACTCTTCATTGAGCTCTTCGGTGACCTCACCATGGCCCAGCTCGACGACCGAGAGCCAATGATCTCGTTCCGCCAATCACTGGAGCGCCTACCTTCCAACCGGACCAAGCATGCAGCCTATCGAGGCCGGTCAGCGTCGGAGCTGCTCGATGCGGAAATTCCTGAACCGGACCGGATGCGCCAGAACACGGTCAAGAAGTACGTCACCCGACTCTCCTCGCTCCTCAACTGGGGAGTGCAGGAAGGCTGGCTTCCCAGAAACAGGGCGAAGGGCGTTGCGCCCAGGAAGCAGAAGGGTGCTGTCCGTGCGTTCGACAACGAAGAGTTGAGTCGCCTGTTCGCGCCGGAGCACTACCGGCGGAACAAAGAGCCCTACAAGTTCTGGCTGCCACTGCTCGGGCTATTCACCGGGTGTCGCGAAGGAGAGCTTGTTCAGCTGACGGTGGACGACATCGAAGAGATTGATGGCGTGTGGGTCGTCCGGCTGACGGAGGACGAGGCCCGCGACAAGCGCTTGAAGGGGCGAAAGGGCAGCGGGAAGGCCTCGGAGCGCAAGGTGCCAATGCACGCAGGCCTCCGCGAGGTTGGCTTCCTCGACTTCGTAGAAGCGCGCGCACGGCTGGAACCAATGGGAAGGATTTTTCCAGAGATTGCCGGCATCGACCGCGACCGGCGCAACGCAACCTTTTCGAAGTGGTTCAACCGGTTTCGCCACTCATGTGGCGTTGGCAGCCCAGAGGTCAACTTCCATTCGTTCCGCCGCAACGTGGCAACGCAACTCAACGGCTGCGGCCACCCATCCCTGTTCGTGGATGAGGTGATGGGTCACGAACGGAAAGGCCTGGCGCAAAGCGTGTACCACTTCGGGTCACCCATGGTGAAACTTCGGGACGTAGTCGACACCCTTGAGTTCCCGCTTGACCTTGAGGCGCTGCGCCCCCTGGCGCCCGGAGTGAGACTGCAGGGGGCAGCACGCCGGGGAATCGCGGCGCGGTCTGAATGATGTCTATGCGGCCTTCAGCTTCTTCACCTTGAGCTTCCCGTGGGTCTTACGGGCGCGATGCAGGTCGTAGAGCATCTGCTGGTTCAGCCAGCTCTCCGGGGTGGTATCGAAAGCCTTCGCAAGCCTGAGCGCCATCTCCGGGCTGATGCCGGCACGACCATTGAGTACGGCGGAAAGGGTCTTGCGGCTCACGCCCAGACTCTCGGCCGCGTCGGTGACGGTGATTCCCAGGGGCTCGATGCAGAGTTCCCGGAGGATGTCCCCGGGGTGCGGGGGGTTGTGCATATCCATCAGTGATAGTCCTCGTAGTCCACGTCGATGGCGTCCTGACCATCGAATTTGAAGGTCACACGCCAATTCCCCGACACCCGGACCGACCAGCTTCCTTTGCGGCGCCCTTTGAGCTCATGAAGGTAGAGCCCTGGCAGGTCCATGTCTTTGGGGATAGTGGCGGCATGCAGGCGACCGAGGATCAATCGCAGTCGCTTCGCATGCTCGGCTTGAATGCCACGAACGGTCCCCTGCAGGAAGAACCGCTCAAGCCCTCGGTGTCGGAAGGATGTGATCACAGGGCCATTGTAACCTACCCCGTTACACCAGACCAAGACGGGCGCGCTGACCTGAGCCGACATCAGCAGAACGACTGATATACCCGCCGCTCGGAACAGTTCTGCATGCCTACAGGACGGACTCAAAAGGATCGACGACGTCCATACCGCAGTTCTCGAAATCGGGGACCTTGCGGGTCGCGGGCGGCAGATTCATTGTCGGCAAGTACGCGTTGGTCGAAGGCCAGGGCAACGAACCGGTCGAATCGTGCTCGGAGCCCTGATCGACGTGTTCCATCGGGCAGAATGCGCAGGCATCGCCCTCAATGCTGGCGCCTGCCGCACTTTGAAGCATTGCGGGCACCAAGGAAGCGATGAAACCGGGCAAAGCCGCGCTGCGGGCTGGCAGATCCGGCACTCAAGCCACCGGCAACCCCGCAGCTCGCCATTCGGGATAACCGGCCTCCAGTCGCCGCGCATCGAAGCCCAGCTCGCGCAGTCTGGCGACCGCCTCGAAGGAGAGCACGCACCAGGGACCACGGCAGTAGGCGACGATCTCCTGTCCTGCATCGAGTTCGGCCAGCCGCGCCTCGAGTTCATCGAGGGGGACGCATACCGCGCCGGGCAGGTGGCCCATTTCGAATTCATCGCGGGGGCGTACGTCGATGACGGTCACGCCTCCGAGCTCCACGCGCGCCATGAGTTCCATCCGCGAAACGGGCTCCATGGCATCGCGGGCATCGAAATAGCTCGTGACGATCCTCGACACCTCCGCGCGCCGACGCCCCGCGACCCGGTCGACGGATGCGATCAAGTCGAGCACGGCGTCGTCGGCGAGGGCGTAGCGGACGAACTTGCCGTCGCGCTCGGCCGTCAGCAGCCCCGCCTCGCGCAGCTGACGCAGGTGCTGGGAGGCATTCGCCACCGACAGACCGACCCGCTCGGCCAAATGCTCCACGGGCATGGGGCCCTGGGCCGCATGCTCGAGCAACTCGAGACGATGCGGGTGAGCCAGCGCCTTGGCGACCAATGCGAACTCGGCGTAGAGCGCCTGCTTGGGACCCATTGACAAGCTTGGCACCTCCTGAAATTATTATTCAATCATTTAATTGAATATATTTTGGCTGCCTTCGGATGGCAAGCACCGCCGAACTCGCCCAATGGGCCGCTGCCCATGAAATGCTGATCCGGGGCACCGCCTTCCTGTTGGTCCTCGTCCTCATGGCCTTGTGGGAAATCCGTGCGCCTGCCCGCACCCTGGCATTGTCCAAGGGCATGCGCTGGGTGAACAACCTCGGCCTGGTGGCCTTCAACACGTTGCTGCTCCGGTTGCTGTTTCCGGCCGCTGCGATCGGCATGGCGGCCTTCGCCGCCGAGCAGGGTTGGGGCATCCTCAACTACTACTCGCTGCCGCTGTGGCTGGGGTTCGTCGTCACCGTCGTCGCCCTCGACTTCGTCGTCTGGCTGCAGCACGTCATGGTGCACGCCATTCCCCTGTTCTGGCGACTGCATCGCGTGCATCACGCGGACCCTGACTTCGATCTCACTACGGGGGCGCGCTTTCATCCACTGGAGATCCTGCTGTCCATGCTGATCAAGTTCGCGGCCATCATAGTCCTCGGGCCGCCCGTGGTGGCCGTCATCGCCTTCGAGGTGCTCCTCAACGCGACGTCGATGTTCAATCACGGCAACGTCCGGCTCCCCGGTCGGGTGGATCGCATTCTGCGCTGCTTCGTGGTGACGCCGGAAATGCATCGCGTCCACCATTCGGTCGAGGAGGACGAGACCAACTCCAACTTCGGCTTCAATCTGCCGTGGTGGGACCACCTCTTCGGCACCTATCGCGCCCAGCCCCGGGCTGGTCATGTGGGCATGACCATCGGCCTCCACGGCTACAGCCAACCCTGCGACGTGACTTGGCTGCACGGTCTGCTCGCCCTGCCGTTCCGCAGTGATCTCGGCGGCTACGTGATCAACCGCCGGCAGTGGGACGGCCAGGAAAGCACGCCAAAGTAGCCGTTCGAGATCCGCGCCAGTCCGGCCGGGGTGGGCTGGAGCAGGGTCTGAATTCACGGTGCCCGGTGACGGATCTGGTGCAGTCCTGCACTTTGCCTCAGGTGCGGGCGAACGGTGTCAACGACGCTCGAATCAGACCGGAACAGATCTTAGGATACGGAAATCTGTACCTACCATGCGAAACTAACGAGGCTATGAAGACGACGCTGAACCTCAACGACGACCTGCTGACGCGAGCGAAGGCCCACGCCGCTCGTCACCGGACGACCCTGACACGCCTGATCGAAGAGGGGCTGCAGACCCGCCTGCGTGAGGCCGAACAGCCCGGGAAAGCGCCAGCGGAGCGGCCGGTTCACCACGGCAAGGGCGGGCTCGCTCCCGGTCTGACCGGGTTGAGCAACAAAGACCTGCTGAGCGCCGCCGACGATGACGCCTGACGTCAACGTGCTGCTGGCGGCGAACCGGGTCGATCATCCCCATCACCGGCCCGCCCTGGCCTGGCTGAGGCAGGCATTGGACGAAGCAGGCCGGGGCAGGCCACTGACTCTGCAGCCGATGGTGATTGCCAGTTTTCTGCGCCTCGCCACCCATCCGAAGGTTTTCGTCGAACCCACGCCGATCGATGACGCAGTCGACTTCATCGACGTGCTGCTGGCTTCACCCGGAGTCGTGCAGCCCGCGCTGGGCGACGAGTGGACACACCTGCGTCAGCTCTGCACTGAAAAACAACTGCAGGGCAACGATCTGCCGGATGCCTGGCTGGCTGCCGCCGTCATGCAGCAGGCTGAACATCTGGTGAGCTTCGACGGCGCCTTCTACCGACTCCTTCCACGTGGGCGCTTCACCCGCCTGACATCTCGATCCGGTACTTGAGCCGCCTGTTTCACGGCAGCGTGGCGGTGGTACCTGTGGTGACGCCGATACGCGCCGCCGAAGAGAAAACGCTTGAGAATGCCCCAATTCTCGCGTGTTATGTTTCGCGAAACCTACCCGGGATCTCCTGATGAGGCTGGCCTTTTTCCGCCGTACCGTTCTGGTCGCTGCGCTGTCTGCTCTACTGTCTGCCATGGTCGTGGGGCCCCCCCGCGCCCTCGCCCCCCCCCGCGCGCCGGGGCGT
>JAFIFL010000260.1 GCA_020832055.1 Gammaproteobacteria bacterium | reverse complement strand
GCGATGGCAGCCGTCAGGAAATGCTTGGCACCGCGGATCGCCGTGCTGAGATCCTGGCCCTGGCCCAGGCGCGTCGCGATGGCAGCCGAATAGGTGCAGCCGGTACCGTGGGTGTGACGGACATCAAGCCGGGGCGCTGCAAAGGTCTCACAGCGTTCAGGCGTCACCAACACATCTACCGCCTCCGGATGATCGAGATGCCCGCCCTTCACCAGCACCGCCCGCGCGCCGCTGGCCAGGATGCGACGGCCAGCGGCTTCCATGTCCGCCACGGTCTCGATCGGCCCCAGTCCGGACAGGGCTTCAGCCTCATGGGTGTTCGGCGTCACCAGACTCGCCAGCGGCAGCAGATGGCTCACCAGCGCACTCACACTTTCGGCGGGAATCAGGTGGTAGCCGCTCTTGGAGATCATCACCGGATCGAGGACGTAGTGAGCCGGCGTGTGCTCACGCATGGCATGAGCCACCGCGATGATCACCTCCGGCGTGGGCAGCATGCCGGACTTCACCGCCACCACGTTCAGATCCTCGAACACCGCACCCAGCTGGGCTTCGAGCATGGCCTTGGAAACGGGCTCCGCCAGAGTCACCGTCTGAGTGTTCTGGGCGGTCAGCGCCGTGATCACTGAAGCTCCATAACCGCCATGGGCAGCAATGGCCTTGAGATCGGCCTGAATACCGGCGCCTCCCGATGAATCGGAACCGGCAATGGTGAGTGTGGTGGCAATCATGATCGGCCTCGCGACGACTGAACGCGGGCACGGAGTAGTGGAGGCGAGATCGGCGACAACAGCGAACGTTGCTTCCTGCGCCGGCATTATCCGGATCAGGTTCGCGGGTGTGATCTCAGGTCCACATGGGCGCTGGTTACAACCAGGGTGCCCACGGGCCACCCCGGCTCCGTGCTGCGATCAGCCTACGCGGATTGGCTGAAGTTTGCATCTGCAGCGGTCGCTGTCCCTCAGGCTCCGGGCAGTTCGCAGTACAGATCGCTCTCCACCTGCACGCTGACGGCCGAGTTGCGATGGGGCCCGGCGCACCAGGACGGCATGACCATGGAGTAGAGGCCGCTGCCACCGGCCATCAGGACCAGAATGTCGGCCGGGTCCTTGAAGCCGTGCCGGAGTTTGCTGTCGTCGTCGCCACGGGCGAAGGTGGGGGCCACCCGCTTCAAGGTGCCGATGGGATGAACGCAGCGAGCGTGCAGTTCGCGCTGGATGTCGGCACGGTCGAGTCCTGCACCTGTCAGAATCCCGGCGTGATCCGGATTCAGCACGACGACGGCGGACCCGCCGGTGAGGATGGCGTTGTTGCTGGCCAGACCGCAAAGGCCCGCCGCCAGGGCGTGGAGCACGCCGTCCGCATCCTGCTTCGGATCGCCGGTGCCGGAGAAAATCACCGAGTGGGGTGCTTCGGCACCGATGACGGTCACCACGCTGTTCTCGGCGTCGAAACCGAGGCTGGTGTGCAGGGGCGGCAGGGGAGAGTCCTCTTCGTTCTCTGCCAGGCAGTAGGTGAACTTGCCCGGATGACCGAGCAGGGCCATGTCCGACGTCCCCGGCCGGGCGCCGCCGATGTTGATCATGGCCAGCCGCAGCGCGCGGCCGATGCTGGCATTGGCGCGGTGGCCGGGGCCGAGGGCGCCGAAACCGGAGGCGATGGGGCCGCAACTGTGGCGGGCCGGTCCGTTGACCAGGATCAGCGGGGCCGTGCAGTGGGTGGTGGACTGCATCTCCGTGAGATCGAAGCGGGGATCGATCACGGCCTTGGCGGCGGCGAGCACCACCGGCATGTAGTCGGGCAGGCAGCCGGCCATGACTGCCGCAATGGCGATCTGCCGGACGCTGGCCACGCCGCCGCCGGGGCCCATTTCGCCGAGGACGAGATCGCCATCGAGGCCGCTGGCAAGCACCATGCGCTCCACTCTGTCCGGGGTCGGAATGACGACGGGCAGCCCGTCGGTGCAGCCGAGCGCATGCAGGTGCTCGAGAGCGATTTCTTCGCTCTCGGCATTGAACAGTTCGGTCATGTCTGGCCTTCGAGTGCGTCGATGATGGCTTCGGCGTGGGCCTCGGCAATGGCCTGCAGGCTGGCGCTGCCGGTGCCGGCCACCGGGTGCGGCAGACGCACGCGGGGGACGTCAGGCATGCCTACCGACTTGGCGACGAAGTCGCCCTGGGGCCAGAACTTCTCCGTGACCAGGGCCACGGCCGGAAGACCCTCTTTGGCTGCTGCGATGCCGTCACGCACGGTGCCGGTGGTGCAGCTGCCTCAGTGTCCGTAAGCGGCGACGAGCGCCTGGCAGCGATCACGGACCTCGCCGAGCATTTCTGCCGGGACCGTGATCGAGGCGTTACCCTTGTTCCAGAACAGCGCCGTCATCCCCGGCAGGCGGGTCTGCATGGCGGCCGCCACGGCTTCGATGAAGGCTTCGGAATCGGGAAAGCCATTGGCCAGGAAGCCAATGGTCACCTGATTGCTGCCACGCAGGTCGATGCCGAGTTCATAGGGCGTCACGGCGGTGGCCGTGGGGGCCCTGGGATCGTGATAGGTCAGCATGTGCGTTCTCCTCGGTTCGTGCCCGATCAGAGCAAAGCGGGGGGCAAACTGCAATGGGGTCGTTCGGGTGGCAGGCTGCCTGCTGTGGGAGAGCGCTATTTCGCGCAGCGAAATGCGCCGATCTGCGTGACGTTCAGCGAAGGCAATGACGTCGGCTTCGGCAGAGCGCCACGAGATCGGCCCAATCGCTTTGCGATTAGGGCCTTCCCACAATGGTGGGCTGCCAACTTGTGGGCCGATCTGCATGGCATCCAGCGAAGGCAATGACATTGGCTCCGGCGAAAGACATCACATCCCCGCCGAGCGATGGAACAGGCGGCGGGCGAGGCTGAGCAGATTGTCGGCGTTGACCACGACGATGAACACCTTGCGCAGGCGGTCCTCGGGGCAGCCCAGGGGTTTGACGCCATGCCAGGAATCGCCGCGACGCTGGAACAGCAGGGAGCGATTGCCCAGGGCTTCGGCCTTCCAGGACCGTTCGAAGTCGTCGAAGCCGGGTGCGCTGTCGCGGGCGAAGCGGCCGCCATCGTCGAGGATGAGGGTCTCGCCGCCCCAGTCCGCCTGCCAGTCGTCCGCAGTATTGAAGTAAAAAATGTGTGATCCGAGCTTGGCCTTGTTGTCGCAGTGGGGCGACACGGAACAACCCCGAGGCGTGTAGTGCCAGTGGTAGCTGAGCCGGAAGCGATCGCTGCCGAACAGGCGGGCGAGCCAGCCCTGGTAGACGGGGCCATTGAGTTCGGCCACGAACGCATGCCAGACGTCCGGCACGGGCAGACTGCGCTTGTACTCCAGGGCGAAGCGGTCGTGGGGCTGCTGGCCGTGGGCGCGGCGCCGGCCGAAGCTCTGCTTCATCAGATCCAGCGTCGGCATGTTGTTTCGCAGCAGGTCGAAGCCCTCGGGTGTCAGCAGCCCTTCCGGGTTGAGCCAGGGGTAGGGCTCGGCTTCCTGGAAATCGCTGGCCGCAATGGCAGCCAGCCGGGTCGGATCGAGCAGGGTGGCCGTGGTCATGTCGAACCTCCTGGGCACAACGGGTCCGTGGGTGCCGATGACAGGGATTGCCGAGCGGGCGGGCGCGGACTGTATCCCGCCTCGCTGCCGGCTTGAACGTCGAGCCCGGATCGCGGGACAGATGCCGTCGCGAGGCCCAGACGCCCGATGATGGTTGCGGCAATGTCCTCGAGCTCTGCAAAGTGTTGCCCGGGCGTCGGAGCGTGTGTGCCGAAAGGTGCCGCCAGCCCATGCCCATAGAGCGCCTCGTGCAGCGCTTCGAGGTTGCGTGGCGGCAGGATCACACCGCGCTCCAGCAGACGGGCACAGAAGTAGCGCAGGCCCTGCTGGGGGCGGATGCTGCCGCGGGCATTGTACCTGTGACGCGTGGCCATGGCGTCCACCCAGGCCACGATGCGCTGCCAGGGATGATCAGCCTTGGCCGGCAAGGGCCAGATGTTCAGGGGCAAACCGGCACTGACCGCATCCGCCAGCATGGATTCGCTCTCGCCGGTCACCACCAGGGCATCGGCATGCTTCAGCGCCAGCCCGTAGGGGTTGCTGGCATCCTCAGAGCGCCACAAGTGCAGCAGGTCGTCACTGGCCAGTCCCCGGCGCAGACCAGGGATCGCCGGCAAGGTCCGGCGGCCCGTTACCACCAGCAGTCGGGCATCCTGGGAACGAGCCCAGGCCGAGACCTGCCGGGCCAGTTCCTGCGGATTCGCCAATCTGTGGGCATGGGTATCGCCTCCGACCAGCAGGGCCACCCGCCGCGGTGCATCCAGCCAGGCCTGCCAGGGACTGCTGTCGCGGGTGGCGGAGGTCAGTCCGGCATTCATGGGCAGCAGCGTCCGGATGCGGTTGGGATGGGGTGGCAGACCGAAGTGTCCGCATTGCACCACCACGCCACCCTGCTCGGGTGGGGCTCCGGCCTTGCGGCCAAGCAGCACCAGCCGCAGATCACGACCCATGCCCTGTGCGGCGCGACGGGCCACTCGGCTCGGCAGCCAGCCAGAGGCCACGAGCACGGCTGCGTCGGTGGGAAGTTCGGCCATCCGGCCGCGGCCCAGCAGGCGTTCGAGGACGAATCCGTCAGGACTGAACGGGACCGGCAGTGTCACCAGTTCACGGCCACTCTTAAGCGCCAGCGTTCGCGCCAGGGCGAGGGCATTGTTGTTGTGTCCCGGTTTGCCGTGGGTGAGCACCACGATGGAGCCGGCGGGGGCCGGGCCGCCGCGCAGCCATTGCCGTTCGCCACCGCAGCGGCGGTGGAAGTCCCAGCGGGTGCGCGGAGACCGGCGTGACGCCAGTTCGAGTTGCTGCTGCCAGAACCACGCGCTTCGCCGCGAGCGACCCGGCCGGGCCACGCGTGGTTCCCGCAATCGCAGGTGCAGCTCCGTGGTGCAGGCAAACAGCCGTTCGAGGACCCAGGGCAGATCATGGTCAGGAACCTGATCGAGCAGACCGTCGATGGTCAGGCTGTCGCGTTCGGTCGGCGGCTCCGGGGCCAGCAGGGTTTGCAGCAACGGTCCATCCGGGTGGCGGACGAGACTGTCGCAGCACCCGGCCCACTGGCGGGAGGGCCGGGTGGCGGTGAAGGGCAAATAGCCCGCGGCCGTGCATTCGTCCTCGAGCTCCGGCCACAGCTTACCGGTGGGATTGTCCAGATACACGAACTGGTCCGGAAACGGCCGCCAGGGCTGGGTCTGCAGAGTGGTGAAATGCACGACTTTCGACGGGCCGGTATTCGAACAGCCCGGGTCTGGGGCTGTCCCTTCGTACTCGCTGTCACGAGCATTCCAGCCGCCGTCAAGGTGGCCCCAGAGCTGCCGGGCCCGTGCTGCGGCTTCCAGGGCCTTGCGGCTGTCGCGGCGTACCGCCTCACTGCCCCACACTGCGGCCATGCGCGCACAGTCGATGAGCATCACCGAGGTGTCGCGATCGTTGATGGAGAGAAAGCCGGCATCGCCCATGTCCTGATCGAACAGCTCGGCCGGATCCGTCAGGTAGATCTGATCGGT
>JAFIFL010000259.1 GCA_020832055.1 Gammaproteobacteria bacterium | reverse complement strand
CGGCACAGCGCCTTGAGATCGGCCCAATCGCTTTGCGATTAGGGCCTTCCCACAGAGGGCGCGACGCCAGTTGGAAACCAGACGACAGGAGATTGGGCCATGGGTGTTCTCGAAGGCAAAGTCGCAGCCATCACGGGTGCCGGTCGCGGCATCGGCCGGGAAATGGCCATCATGTTCGCCCATGAGGGGGCGAAGGTGGTGGTGAACGACCTCGGCGGCGCCACGGACGGCTCCGGTACTGACGGCATTGCTGACGACGTGGCTGCCGAGATCATCGCCCATGGCGGTGAGGCCATCGCCCACCGGGAGGACATCGCCACGGTCGCGGGCGGCGAAAGCCTGCTCGCAACCGCATGCGAACACTTCGGTGGCCTCGACATCCTGGTGAACAACGCCGGGATCCTGCGCGACCGGACGCTCTTCAACATGGAGGAGCAGGACTGGGACGCCGTCATACGCGTGCATCTGAAAGGCCACTACTGCTGCAGCCGACCCTTCGCCCGCTATATCCGCGAGCAGGGCCGCAACCACTGCCGGATCATCAATTTCTCATCTGTCTCCGGCTTGTTCGGCAACTTCGGCCAGTCCAACTACGGTGCGGCCAAGGCCGGCATCGCCGGCTTTTCGAGGGTCCTGGCTCTGGAACTGGGCAAGTACGGCTGCACTGTGAACACGATTTCCCCTGCCGCCCTGACCCGCATGACCATTCCCCTGCGCGAACGCCGCGGCGAGACCGTCAGCGAGCAGGACCTGATCGACAGCGGTCCCCACCACATCGCGCCCGTAGCGACCTGGCTGGCCTCTGAGGCCGCCGGGCACATCAGCAGTCAGATCTTCCACGTCGCCAATGGTTTAGTGGGGATCATGCAGCAGCCGGCCATCATCGCCTCCTTTCAGCACGAACGGGCGTGGACTCTGGAAGAGCTCGACGAGTACATGCCGAAACTGCTGCAGGCGAAGAAGGAGCACGACCGCGAAACGGCAGAGGCCGGCAAACCGGTCATGATCAAGGCAGGCTGGGGCAGCCAGAACTGACTCGAAAACCACCGCTGTGGGAGCGGTTTCATCCGCGAAACGGGCTCCACAGCCTGACCAGGGTCATTCCCGGACAAGTCCGCTCCCACAAGGCACAACACGCGTGTTGTGGGGGCGGCGCCAGTTGGGGTTGAACGTTACGTTCCCGCCCCATCCGCCTCGATGTGGCGCACCGGCCCGGTGGGTTGCAGGCAGGCCGCTTCCTTGAAGCGGGCGTTGTTCACCTTCGTGTCCACCGCCGCCACCGCCAGCGGAAGTGGCAAGCCCGGGGCACACAGATCGAGCAGTTCCGCTTCTGCCGCATCGGCCGCCAGCCAGCGCTCGGCTCCCTTGGCGTCGAGCATCACCGGCTGCCGATGATGCAGCCATTGCAGTTGGGGATGGGCCTCGGTGGTCACCAGCGTGAAGCTCTCCAACGGCTCCCTGCCGCCGGACCAGCGGTCCCAAAGACCCGCCAGCAGCAGCCCATCCTCGCCATCAGCCACCACGTAGTGAGGCACCTTGCGTCCATTCTCGTTCAGCCACTCATAGAAGCCCGATACCGGCACCAGAGCCCGCTGACGTGCAAACGGCATCTTGAAAGCGCGGGAACGGGTCAGACCTTCCGCACGGGCGTTGAACATCGCGTAACGGGACGAGAGCTCCCTGGCCCAGTGCGGCACCAGCCACCAGCGCATCTCAGCCACCCGCCTGCGCCCGGAGTCGGCAGCGATCACCGGCACGAACTCCGTCGGCGCCACGTTGAGCCGGTCCTGATCGGGAAACGGCTGCCCCACCATGGCCATGAACAGCCGGGTCAATGGATCCGCCGTCATGTTGAAGCGTCCGCACATGCGCCCCTCCTCCCAGACGATGGCCCGGGTCCCACGGGCTACCCGGCCAGCATACCGCGCTGTGGCTTCCTTGCCGCGGCCGAGACCGATAACCTGCCCGGCCCGACATCGGAACCGGGCGCGCCGAGAAGGACATGCAGGCCGCTGGCGATGGAACCCGACCGCGGGCATAATCCGCCAGCCGAGTTTTAAGCGATACGCATTAAACAACTTAATCCATAATCAATGAACGATCGATAACCCATTGACAAAAGAGGGATTAGATATGGCCGAAGCAGCCTATATTGTCGCCGCATGCCGGACCGCCGGCGGTCGACGCGGTGGTCGCCTGAAGGACTGGCACGCCGCCGACCTCGCCGGCCGGGTACTCGACGACGTGGTCGCCCGCGCCTCGGCGGACCCGGCACTGATCGAAGACGTGATCATGGGTTGCGTCGGCCAGGCCGGCGAGCAGAGCACGAACATCGCCCGCAACGCGGTGCTGTCCTCGTCCCTGCCCGAGAGCGTCCCCGCCACTTCGGTGGATCGTCAGTGCGGCTCCTCCCAGCAGGCCCTGCACTTCGCCGCCCAGGCCGTAATGTCCGGCACCATGGACTGTGTGATTGCCGCCGGCGTGGAGATGATGACCCGCGTGCCCATGGGTGCTGCGGTCAAACCCGCCTACGAGGCCGGCTACGGCCTGCCCTACGGCAAGGGCATGAGCGCCCGCTATCCGAAGGTGCAGTTCAGCCAGTTCACCGGCGCCGAGATGATGGCGAAGAAGTACAACCTCGACCGGGAAGTCCTCGACCAGTTCGCCCTCGAGAGCCACCAGAAGGCGAAGAAGGCCGTGGAAAACGGCTGGTTCAAAAACGAGATCACCCCGGTGGAAGTCACCCTCGAGGATGGCTCCAAAGTCATGCACGAGGTCGATGAAGGCATTCGCATGGACGCCAGCATCGAAAGCATTTCCGGCGTCAAGCTGCTGGCGGAAGGCGGTCGCCTCACGGCCGCCTCCTCGTCGCAGATCTGCGACGGCGCCTCCGCCGTGATGGTAGTCAGCGAGGCCGGGCTGAAGGCCCTCGGCATCAAGCCCCTCGCCCGCATCCACCACCTGACGGTGGTCGGCGGCGATCCAGTGATCATGCTCGAAGCGCCCATCGAGGGCACCCGGCGTGCACTGGCGAAAGCCGGCATGAGCATCGACGATATCGACCTGTTCGAAGTCAACGAAGCCTTCGCCTCGGTACCGGCCGCCTGGCTGCAGGAAACCGGAGCCGATCGCGCCCGCCTGAACGTCCATGGTGGCGCCATTGCCCTCGGCCACCCCCTCGGCGCCTCCGGCACCAAGCTGATGGCCACCCTGGTCCACGCCCTGGCGACCCACGACAAAAAGTGGGGCCTGCAGACCATGTGTGAAGGCGGCGGTCTCGCCAACGTCACCATCGTCGAGCGGCTCTGACTGCGGACCGGCCCATTCGCCCCAGGCGGATGGGCCGATCTCAGGGCGCTCTGCCGGAGTTGAACTCGCTGCCTTCGCTGAATCTCATTCAGATCGGCGCATTTCGCTGTGCGAAATAGCGCTCTCCCACCATGGCGGGTCGCCAGAATCAGGCCGTGCGCCAACTGTGGGAAGGCCCTAATCGCAAAGCGATTGGGCCGATCTCCAAGCGCTCTGCCGGAGTTGAACTCGCTGCCTTCGCTGAAGCTCATTCAGATCGGCGCATTTCGCTGCGCGAAATAGCGCCTTCCCACAATGGCGTGGTCGCCAGGATCAGGCCGTGCGCCAACTGTGGGAAGGCCCTAATCGCAAAGCGATTGGGCCGATCTCGAGACGTTTCCACGGAGCTGATTTCATGCGCCGGCGAAGCCGGCAAGCGCACCGCTGGCGCGGTGCGTCGCTGCTGCGCTTCGCTGCGCAGCTTCCCACAGTCATGCGCCGGCTCCGCCGGCGCATGACCGTTCGTCGCCTGTCACTTGCCAAGGGACGATATTGAGTAATATGGACCTCTGCCCACCATGTGGGTGGGCAGGTCCAATGCACCACGGGTGGTTGACACCCGAGCAGCAAGAGGTATCGCACCTTGGATCAGCTCGTCACCGGCGTCGTGAAATGGTTCAACGACGAGAAAGGCTTCGGTTTCATCCAGCAGGAAGGTCAGAAGGACGTTTTCGTCCACTTCAGCGCGATCAACGGCAGCGGCCGGAAGACGCTTCTGGAAGGCCAGAAAGTCGAGTTCAACATCACTCAGGGACAGAAGGGTCCCCAGGCTGCCAACGTCACCATCATCGACTGACGCGCAGCCTGCAGTCCGCAGCGCAGGCTTTCAGGGCCGAGTCTCTCTGAGCCGCGCGGGCTGCACCCACCGTTCCGGGATGCTCCTGTCGGCATGCGATTCGCCGGCCACAGCTTGCCATTGTCCGGTACTGGCCGAGTCGCAGGTTGGCTACCCTTTCCCTGTCCCGCTGCTATGATCCCGACAGCCATTTCACTGCCGGAGTCATCATGGACCTGCGCTACACCGACACTGAGCTCGCTTTCGCGGAACAGGTCAGGGCCTTCTTCGCCAACGACTATCCCCAGGACATCCTGGCCAAGCGCGCCCGGGGACAGACGCTGAGCAAGGAAGATCTGCAGCGCAACGAGCGGGCCCTCTCCGAGCGTGGCTGGTTGGCCGCAAACTGGCCCCCGGAGTACGGCGGCACCGGCTGGAACGTCACCGAGAAATACCTGTTCGACGAGGAACTCGAGCGCGCAGGCGCACCGCCCATCGTTCCCATGGGCGTCATTTACGTGGCGCCGGTGCTCTACACCTTTGGCAGCGAGGAACAGAAGCAGCGCTTCCTGCCCGAGATCATCCAAGCCTCCACCTTCTGGGCCCAGGGCTACTCGGAGCCTGGCGCAGGTTCCGACCTCGCGGGACTCGAGTGCCGGGCCGATGCGGACGGCGACGAGTACATCTTGAACGGCACCAAGACGTGGACCAGTCAGGCCCACTACGCCGACTGGATCTTCTGTCTGGTCCGGACCTCGCGGGAAGAACGCAAACAGCAGGGCATCACCTTTCTGATGATCGACATGACGTCCCCCGGCGTCCAGGTGGCCCCCATCGTCACCATCGACGGCGGCCACCATCTCAATACGGTTACCTTCGACAACGTGCGGGTGCCCCAATCCAACCGGGTCGGCGAGGAGGGCAAGGGCTGGAGCTATGCCAAGTACCTGCTGACCCACGAACGGACCAGCTACGCGCACATCGCCGGCAAGAAGGAGCAGATGCGCCGGCTGGCGGACGTGGCCAGGGAAACCGGGAACGGCCGCGACAACCTGTGGGCGGATGCCGATTTCCGTCGCCGCTACGACCGGGTCAGCGTCGAACTGACGACGCTGGAATACACCACCCTGCGCACGCTGGCCGCTGTGGCGACAGGAGGAGCCCCGGGCAACGAATCCTCGATCCTCAAAGTCCGCTCCACCGAAGTGGCCCAGGCCATCACCGAACTCTGGCTCGAAGCCAGTGGCTATCAGGGGCTGCGCGCCGTCCAGGACCGCTGCCCACCGGACTGGAATGGTGGTCCTGAAGGCGCCTTCGCACCGGCGTGGCCGGTCACGGCCGTGGCCGACTACTTCTTCACCCGTGCCCAGAGCATCTACGGCGGCACCAACGAGATCCAGAAGAACGTCATCGCCAAACAGGTGCTCGGGCTCGACTAGCTCTACTTATGAAACATACGGCAACTGTCTTGTTTTGAAACAACTTTTCAGATTGGCACA
>JAFIFL010000258.1 GCA_020832055.1 Gammaproteobacteria bacterium | reverse complement strand
CGCTCTGCCGAAGCTGATGCCGCTGCCTTCGCTGAACGGCATCCAGATCGGCGCAATTCGCTGTGCGAATCAGCGCTCTCCCACAGTGGCGTGCCGCTCGGCGCAGCGCTCCTTGTGGGAAGGCCCTAATCGCGCAGCGATTGGGCCGATCGCGAAGCGCTCTGCCGAAGCTGATGCCGCTGCCTTCGCTGAACGGCATCCAGATCGGCGCACTTCGTGCGACGCATTTCGTTCCAGGGGAAATGCTCCCACAGGGAGGCGTAATGCTCGCCAGTGCACAGCTCAAAGCTGGAAGTAATCGGGCAGGTCCGCCTTGCTGATCCGTTCCGCCCGCAGGAAGGGGTCGTGTCCGAAATAGATGTCTTCGCCGATGAGCTTGCCGTCGGCATCCGCTGGCCACACCGTCACCAGCTGCGCGGTGGTGAGCACCAGATCGGAGGGCGTCAATGGCTCGCCGTCCAGGTCCCGCCTGCCCATGGCCAGCAGGGTCTCGCCCTTGTGGACGATCTTCACCTGACCTTCGGTGATGACGGCATCGTCGTCGACGATGATGCGCTCCACCACAACCTCGAACTGCTGGCCGCCGCGGGACATCATGTCCTGATAGAAGCCTCGGACTGCATCGTAGCCATCGATCACGGCGGGTTCGCTGCCCCAGAAATGGTAGATCGGGGTGGCGGTCAGGGTTCCCATCAGCGCATCGAGCTGGCCGGTGATCTCGTACTCCATGTGATTGCGCACCTCTGTCAGCAGCTTTCGGTGCCGGGGATTCTTCTCCGCGGCGGCCCGCTTTTCGATTGCCAACCAGCTGTGGTGGGGGTTGATCCTGGCCATGACTTGCGTGTCCTCTGAATGGAATGGTCGGATGTCGGGCAGGTGCCGGCCCAACACGAAGCGGCTTCAGGCACTGCTGCCTTGGCATAGTACAGGCGTCAGGCTCACTTCTCCCGATGTGCGGTGCAGTCGTTCTTGCGACGAGCATCGGCGGCTTTTCCCCGGGATCGCGTCCTTGCTGCGTTCCTGATACTCACGGGCGAAAGCTTGGTATAAATAACGGCTGCGCGGGTGGCCAGGTGCCGGTGGTGCAGACGCCATCCAGGGTGCTTGCCGCCACTCGAATGACGATCCTGCAACAGTGCCGCTTTCAGTGATGTCGGGGGGATACGATGAGTAGTACGCCTGGGTCGGTGCGGGGGGCTCGTGCCAGGCAGTCGACCGCAGGCCCGCCCGGGCTTTCGGGGTGGGAATCCATGAATCCCATTCGCCGTCATGTGGAGCAGCGACTCACCAAGCACCCTGTGCTGGGCGCGGTTCCCGCCGGATTGCGCCTGGAGGTCTGGTGGCGGATGGCTGTCAGCCGCCGGCGCGGCTACGTGTACGTGCGCATTCCCAAGGCCGCCAATTCCACCATCAGCAAGACGCTGGCGCTGTACACCTGGCCGGAGCGCGCGCACTGGTTCGCTGCCCGGGACGCGATCTGGGCGAAGCGCCGCTTCGGGCGGTTCGGCTGGAGGACGACACCGGAGACGTTGCTCGCGGATTACTTCACGTTCAGTTTCTTCCGCAACCCATACAGCCGGCTGCTGTCGGCCTTCCTGCAGAAAATGCCTAAGCTGAAGTACCAGCGCATGGCCCGCGCCGCCCAGGTCAAGCAGGTGGACGAAGAAGGTTTCCGGTCTTTCGTCGCCTGGCTGGAGAGCGGGGGGCTTCATGCCAACATCCATTGGGCACCGCAGACGAGCATCTGCCCGCTGCCGGTGGCTTCCCTGGACTTCGTCGGACACGTGGAGAATCTGGACGAGGATCTCTCGGCGCTGGTCGGCAGGCTGTTCCCCGGGGAGCGCTATGATCAGCCCGCCACGCGGCAGCGGGATCGTCAGCACGCCGTCCAAAAACTCCAGACCTACTACGATGAGGAGCTGGCGCAACGCGTCTGCGCCCTCTATCGCCGGGACTTCGAAGAACTCGGCTACGACGAGGCGCTGCCAAGTCTTTGAGGGTCTGCTGCCTGGAGCCTTTCAGCCCATGCGCCAGCGCGCGATCCAGCGCTTGGCGTAGGCATGCACCGACATGCGATTGATCACGACGATGAAGACCTTGCGCAGCCGATCGGGTGGGCAGGTCAATTCGCGGACACCGTGCCAGGAATTGCCTCGGCGTCCGAACAGCAGGCTGTGGTTGCCGAGGGCCTCGGACTCGATGGCCGTGTCGAAGGCTGCGAAGCCGGGAGCCGAGCGGGGATCGAGCCGGCCGCCGTCATCGAGAATCAGCGTGCCGCCACCCCAGGCAGCATCCCAATCGTCCTCCGTGTTGAAGTAGAAGATGTGGGAGCCGAGTTTGCGGGTGGCGTCGCAGTGAGGCGAGACGCTGCAGCCCTGCGGCGTGTAGTGCCAATGGAAGGTCAGAAAGAAGCGGCGCACCCCGAACAGATCGCTGATCCAACGGCGATAGTTCTCGGACTGCAGTTCATCAATGAAGGCGTGCCACTCGGGGTGCACCTTCGAGCCCGCATGGTACTCCAGGGTGTAGCGATCGTGGGGCCGCTGACCATGCCGGCGACGGATCTCGAAGCGCTCGCTGAACAAGGGCAACGCCGGCAGTTGTCGCCGCAGGGTCTCGTAGGCGTCCGGCCGCAGCAGGCCGTCGGGATTGACCCAGGGATAGGGCTGTGCGCCCTGAAAGGCTGCCGGGGTAATGGCGGCCATTCTGTCGAGATCGAGGTAGGTCATGGCTCTCGCAGCGGCATCCTTGGCTCGTGACTCTGCCTGTCCGGTCGAGACGGCAGGACGTGACGAAATTACAAGAACCCGCGGCGCTTGCAAAGCTGCAGCGGCTGCCGCCGCACCGAGCGCCGAATGGACGCGCGCGCCGGCCAGCGGGGCCAGACGGCCGGCAGCGCGCGGTGACGATCAAAACCCGATGCAGATGTACTTCGTCTCCAGGTACTCCCCGATGCCTTCATGGCCACCTTCACGGCCGATCCCAGATTGCTTGATGCCGCCGAAGGGAGCCACCTCAGTGGAGATCAACCCGGTGTTGACGCCGACGATGCCGCTCTCCAGGCTCTCTGCCACCCGGATCACGCGACCGAGGTCCCGTGCGTAGAAGTAGGACGCCAGTCCGAAGGGAGTGTCATTGGCGAGGGCGACGGCTTCGTCGTCGTCGGTGAAACGGAACACCGGAGCGACGGGCCCGAAGGTTTCTTCGTCGAACAGGCGCATGTTGCGGGTGGCGCCGGCAATGACGGTGGGTTCGAAGAAATGGCCTCCGCGGGCATGGGGCTTGCCGCCGATGAGGATGCGACCGCCTTTCTCCCGGGCGTCCTTCACGTGGGCCGTCACTTTGTCGAGGGCCGCGGCGTTGATCAGTGGACCCTGCTCGACACCCTCCTCGGTGCCTGCTCCGACCTTCAGCTTCGATGTGGCCTCCGTCAGCTTCTCGACGAAGGCGTCGTGGATCGCGTCCTGGACGAAGATCCGGTTGGCGCAGACACAGGTCTGGCCGGTGTTGCGGTACTTCGATGCCATCACACCCTCGACGGCGGCCTCCACATCGGCATCGTCGAAGACGATGAACGGCGCATTGCCGCCGAGTTCCAGGCTCAGCTTCTTGACCGTGTCGGCAGCCTGTCGCATCAGCAGCCGGCCCACTTCGGTGGAGCCGGTGAAGCTGATCTTGCGCACCGCGGTGCTGTCCATCAGGGGTTGGGTCACGGTGGCCGGGTCACCGGTGACGATGTTGAGCAGACCGTCGGGCAATCCTGCTTCCTGGGCCAGATGGCCAAGGGCCAGCGCGGTGAAGGGCGTGTCTTCCGCAGGCTTGGCAATCATGGCGCAGCCGCTGGCCAGAGCCGGTCCGGCCTTGCGTGCCAGCATGGCCGCCGGGAAGTTCCAGGGGGTGATCGCGGCCGTCACGCCGATGGGCTGCGCAATGGTGATCAGGCGCCGATCGGCGGTTGCGGCGGGAATCGTGCGGCCGTAGACCCGCCGGGCCTCTTCCGCGAACCACTTGATGAAGCTGGCGGCATAGCCGACCTCGCCACGGGCCTCGGTGAGTGGTTTGCCCTGCTCCCGCGTCATCAGCAGGGCGAGGTCCTCCCGATGTGTCAGCATCAGATCGTGCCAGCGCATGAGCACCTCGGCCCGTTCGGCAGCCGGACGCCGGGCCCAGTCCCGCTGTGCCTCGATGGCGGTCTCGATGGCTGGCACCATGTCCCGCGCCGCGAGTGAGGGCACACTCCCGAGCACCTGACCGCTGGCAGGATCCCGAACTTCGAAGGTCTGTCCATCGGCAGCATCGACCCAGCGGCCGCCGATCAGGGCCTGCTGCCGGAACAGGTCAGGACGAGCAAGTTGAACAGGATCATGAGACATCAATGCACTCCAGGTTCAAGGCGGGGGCGCGCCGTACTGATTTCGCCAGCAGGACCCCGCAACATCAAGCCAAGCATGCACTCTAGGCTAAACTGTCGGCCGAGTTCAGCTTCCTGGTGACTTCGATGAGGATGGTGATGCCACGGGTTTCTGCCCAACTTTCGCCAGAGCAAGGCCGCGAAGGCCTGACTTGCGGCCATCTGCTGATGGCAGTGGAGGCGTCGTGCCGCTCGTGACTCGGCCGCTGTGGCTCAAGCGCTGGCTGAACAGGCGGACCGTCTGGCTGGTCGAGTGCTACGCGCGCTGGGCCGGCAGCAAGGGACTGCCGTCAGTGCGTCGCGAAGGGGAACGCCTCGGGCGGATCCACTACCTCTTCACGCCGCTGTTGCGCCGGCGCCTGGGGCGGCAGATCGCTCGACTGCTGGGCATGGCGCCCGGATCGCCCGAGGTCACTGAGATCCTGCGCGAGGCCTACCGCATCAGTGACCGCGCGGCCTTCGAGGTGGTCGCCCTGCATTCAGGCGTGATCACGCCTGCGGACGCGGCGGCTTCGGCAACGGTGGCCGACGTCGAGCCCCTGGCCGCGACCCTGGCATCGGGCCGCGGTGCGGTGCTGGTCGGCATGCACATGGGCAACGTCTACGCATTGCTTTGCGCCCTCGACCATCTGCGGCTGCCGATCAGCGTCATCGCCTACCAGTCCAATAAGCTGCCCGATGGCTTCTTCGAGACCCTGGTGGCCGGCACCGACATCGAAACCATTCAGGCCCGGCCCGAACGGGCTGCCTTCTATGGTCTGAGCAAGGCCTTGAAGCGTGGACGGGCGACGTTCATTCCGGTGGATCAGATTCACAAATCGGGTGGCGTGGAGGCTGACTTTCTGGGCAAACGCGTCACCATGCCCGGCGGGCCGGTGGCCCTGGCGCGCAAGCTCGGGGTGCCGATGTTTCCGGTTTTCCTCGATGCGGCCGAACCGCAATGGCGCTACAGGATCGGCGCGCCGATCGAACCCGACCCCAAGGGCAGTCTCGAGGAGGACGTGGCCATGATCTCGGGCATCCTCGACGGGTTCATCCGCGCTCATCCGAAGCTTTGGAGCTGGCACCAGCGACGCTGGCATCGCTATCCCTTTGCGGACGACGCGTGAGCGGGCTCGCGTCTGGACGCGGCGATCTCGATGACATCCAGCGAAGGCTATGAGATCAGCTTCGGCGGAGGGCTTTGAGATCGGCCCAATCGCGGTGCGATCAGGGCCTTCCCACAAGGGGCGACGACTTGCTGTTGTGGGAAGCTGCGCAGCGCAG
>JAFIFL010000257.1 GCA_020832055.1 Gammaproteobacteria bacterium | reverse complement strand
GGATGGCCGGGCGGCAGGGCGCTGTCGACCGGGCTGCGAATGCGGGCTGGCCCCCCCCCCCCCCCCCCCCCCCCCCGGCGGGCCTGACTTCCCAGCACCACCCGTTCGATTCCGAAAGAGTTCACCACTTCGTTGACCACCATCAATGAGTGGCCCGGCGTCCTGCGCCAGATTTCCCGGTGACACGACTGTCACGAACCGTGGGCGTGGAACGGGCTCGCGA
The DNA here is from genome assembly GCA_020832055.1 of Gammaproteobacteria bacterium. Taxonomy (GTDB): domain Bacteria; phylum Pseudomonadota; class Gammaproteobacteria; order Pseudomonadales; family Azotimanducaceae; genus SLTB01. Next base: position 5,511 of record JAFIFL010000257.1, on the reverse strand, counting down.
GGAAACGGTTCCATCGCGGCTTCAACTGAGGTCAGAAGAGTGGATCTGCCAGCAGCTTATCCAGATTGCGGAGAGGATGAAGTCATATCGGAAGGTTCTGCGCGTTCGACGGGACCGTCGACACCATCGTGTGTCACCTGAATTGCCTGAGGCCCTTCGATGAGTTCGGAGACGGTGAGCACTGACCCTGGCGCATGGATTGAAGGCGGCGCGGAAGCGATGCTGGTTTGTACTGCAGAAGGCGAGATTCTGGCGACCAATCCTGCCGCAGCGTTGATGTTTCGCCGCAGCGATGAAGATTTACGCCATGGTGGCCTTGATAGCCTGTTCAGTGAAAGAGACAGGGCCCTGTTCGAGAAATTCGTCGATGAGAGCAGCCGGGTGGAGAAGGCCGAAGGCCTGCTGTTGCTGGTGCGCGGAGATGATTCCCACTTCATGGCTGAGATCAGTACCACACTCCATCGGGCTGACGATGGCCGGAAGCTATCCATTTTTGTGATTCGTGACCTCTCTGAACGATTCAACGAGAAGGTGGCGCTTCCAGAGGCTGAAGCACCCTGGAGAATTGCCATCGAGGGCGCCGGTGATGGGGTTTTCGACTGGAAGGTACCCTCAGGTGAACTGTGGTGGTCCAGGCGCTGGAAAGAAATGCTGGGCTTTTCGGAAAACGAGATCGGTCCGGAGTTGGACGAATGGATGAGTCGTGTCCACCCTGAGGATCTGCCACGCGTGAGGTCGGTCGTGCAGGCGCACCTCGACGGCAGCACCGCCAGCTACGCCATCGAGCACCGTTTGCGTGGCAAAGATGGTGGTTGGAAATGGATTCTCGCCCGAGGCATGGCGATCGAGCGCGGTGCCGGCGGCGCGGCTCTGCGCATTGTCGGCACTCACGAAGACATCTCCGAGCGTAAATTAGCGGAGTTGACGCTGGAGCGTAGCAGAAACGCGTTGGATTAAGCCCAGCGTCTTGCCGGGGTGGGCAGTTGGGAGCTGGATGTCGCGACCAATCAAGTGAACTGGAGCGACCAGATGGCCCGGATTTATGGCCTGGATCCCGAATTGCCGCCGCCTTCCTACCTCGAGCACCAAGCGTTCTTCACGCCGGAAAGCTGGGACAGCCTGGATGCTGCGATCAAGCAGGCCTTGGCGACAGGACGGCCTTACGAGCTCGAGCTCGACATGATCCGATGCGATGGCAGTACCGGCTGGCTATGGTGTCGAGGAGAGGCCGTACTGGATGCCGACGGTGCATGTATCGCTCTGCGGGGCGTGGCGCAGGATGTCACTGAGCGCAAGCTGGCTGAGTCGGAGTTGCTCAGGCGCAAAAACGCGTTGGATGAAGCCCAGCGTCTTGCTCACCTGGGCAGCTGGGAGATGGACGGCACCAGCGCAGTCGTCACCTGGAGCGATGAGCTCTATCGGATCTATGGCCTGGACCCGGCGTTCGGGCCGCGTCCCTTCCAGGACTATGAGGAACTGTTCACGCCGGAAAGCTGGGTCAGGTTGAACGCCGCTGTGAGGCTGGCGCTGGAGACGGGGACCCGTTACGACCTCGAACTCGAAGTGATCAGGGGCGATGGCCGCGTTCGCTGGGTATGGGCCCAGGGTGAGGAAGTTCGGGATCCCGCGGGTGCAAGAGTCGGCCTGCGAGGGGTGGTGCTGGACATCACCGAGCGCAAACGCGCTGAAGCAGTCATCAGCAAACTGTCCCTTTACGACACACTCACAGGCCTCGCCAATCGTCGCCGTCTGATTCACCTGCTGGAGAAAGCCATCGCCACGCATTCCAGCTGCCATCAGTTCGGTGGTTTGCTCATGGTGAATCTGGACTCCTTCAAGACGATCAATGACACGCTGGGTCACGATGCGGGTGATGCCCTGCTGGTCGAGATCAGCGACCGTTTGAAGCAAAGTGTCAAGTACGATGACATTGTCGCGCGCTTCGGGGGCGATGAGTTTGTGTTGCTGCTGCGCAATCTTGGCAAGACGCCGAATCAGGCGTTGGATTCGCTGCAGCTCATCGCCCAGACCATCCTGATCCGCCTGGAAGATACCTATGTCCTCGAAGCGGGCAGCTACTACAGCACCTGCAGCGCCGGCGCCACGCTTTTTGGTGACACCAGCACCACGGCTCTGGAGCTCATCAAGCAGCTCGACATTGCCCTGGTCGACGCCAAGCAGAGCGGCCGCAACCGTGTCAGCTTTTTCGATCCGACATGGCAGGTGGCGGTCGACGAACATGCCCGCCTGCTCAGTGAGTTGCGCGATGGTATTGCAGGACATCAATTTGAGATGTACTTTCAGGCGCAGCTGGATCAGGTGGGGCATATCTTTGGCGCGGAGGCCCTGCTGCGTTGGCATCATCCGCGCCGCGGTGTGCTGAATCCGGCCGAGTTCCTTCCCGTGGCAGAGGCCAACGGTATGATGGTGAAACTCGGCGACGAGATCATGCAGCTCTGCCTTGCGCAATTGCAGTGCTGGCAGGAAGATCCCGCCACCCGTTATTTGAAACTTAGCATCAACATCACGGCCGATCAGTTCTACGCCGATGGTTTCGCTGACCGACTGGAATTGCTCTTCGCACGGCATCGTCTCGGTGCCGGCGGGGTCGTGCTGGAGTTCACGGAGTCCATGCTGCTCGGCAACTTCGAGCGTGCACGCACCATCATCCATCGCCTGAGAGGGCTGGGCGTAAGCTTTGCCATTGACGATTTCGGAACGGGCTGCTCGTCGTTGAGCTATCTCAGCGAACTGACGGTGGAGCAGCTCAAGATCGACCAGTCGTTCGTGCGTAATATTGGCGTCAATGACAAGGATGCGGCGATCGTCCGCGCCATTATCGACATGGCCCAAGCCCTGGAGATGGAGGTGTTGGCTGAAGGTGTGGAGACTGCCGAACAGCACGAATATCTGTTGCAGCATGGCTGTCGATATTTTCAAGGCTATCTGTTTGCGCGCCCGGTACCGCTGGCGGAGTTCAATGCCCTTCTCGCGGAGAGTCGACTTCGACCCGATTCCGCCCGGCCTGCTTGGCGCGGTACATAGCCTCGTCGACCCGCCGCTCCAGTTGCTCCAGGGTTTCACCGGCCTGGCAGGTGACCACGCCCAGGCTGATGGTGACCGGTCCAACGCCTTCGAAGGGACTTTGCGCCACGGTTGCGCGGATCCGTTCGGCCAGTTCGGCGGCCCCCTGCAGTTCGGTGTGAGTGGCCAGGACCAGAAATTCTTCCCCGCCCCACCGGGCCTGGAGGTCTGTCTCGCGCATGGCGCTGTTCACCCGGCGAGCCAACTCGCGCAGCACCTCGTCGCCGGCCTGATGGCCGAAGCGGTCGTTGACGAGTTTGAAGTGATCGATGTCGAACATGATCAATGAAAAGGGGGTAGCGTAGCGCTCGGAATTCGCGCGGGCCTGTTCCAGCAGTTCGTAGAGTCTGGTGCGGTTATAGAGACCGGTGAGCGGATCGTGGGTGGCCAGATGTTCCAGTTCCTGCTCCATGGCCTTGCGCCTGGAAATGTCGAGGCCGATGCCGATCAGGTAGGTATCGTTCTCGAGATCCACTCGATTGCCTGTGAAGTAGTAGGGACGAGCCTCGCCTGATGGATGGAGTAGGTGGGCCTCCACCGTGGTGCTGCCCTGCTGAAAGACCCGCTCGATGTTTGCCTGGATCAGCGCTCTCTCCTCGGGGGGGAAAAGGTCGGTAGGCCGCGTGTGGGCGAGTACGTCGCCTTCGCGCCCGCTGACCTCTTCGAGGTGACGGTTCCAGCGCACGAACTGCCCCGCCTGGTCGATCATGTAAAAGGCCCCAGGCAGGTTGCGGATCACTGCCTGGCTGAAGGCCGTTTCCCTGCGCAGTTCCGCCTGCAGGGCCCGTTCCCCTGAGATGTCCCGCATGATGGTGGAGAAGTGGGTGACCTGACCGTTATCGCCGTAGTGCGCGAGAATGATCTGGGAGACGGGGATCTCCCGGCCTTGTCGGTCGAACACGGCGCTCTCGCCACGCCAGGCGCCATCACGTTCGGCGGCAATCAAGGCTTCCTCCTGCAGGACCCGAAGAGCCCATTGGGGGTGAATCCGTTCCATCACATCCTTAAAGGATGTCCATGCTTGCGGCAGAGGAGCGTCCAGCCCGTTGCCCTCGCTGTCCACGCCCAACAGCCTCATCCCCCCGCGATTGAAGTAGATCATCCTGCCGTCGGACCGGCTCATGGCAACCAGGTCGGGGGTGGCGCCGAGAATGGCCAGCACGTTGGCGCGAGCGGCTTCGGCTGCCTTGCGTTCGCTGATGTCGGAGAAGGCGACCACCACCCCATCAGGGCCGTCGACCCCGGAACGCGGTGCGGCAAAGACCTGCACCGGGAATCCCCTGCCATCCCTGCGCCAGAACCAGTCCTCCCAGGCCTCCAGCGGATGACCTGTCCGCAGTACTTTCCGAATGGGGCACTCGGACTCCGCTAGCGGGGTGCCGTCGGGCCTGCTGTGGTGATTGAGGATATGGGCATCGCGGCCCAGCGCTTCAGTCTCGCCTGCAAAACCTAGCAGGCGGCAGGCGACGGGGTTGAGGAAGGTGAATCGGCCGTCGTCGTCGATGCCGAAGACGCCCTCGACAAGGCTCGCGAGGAGCTCGCGGCGCTCCTGCCCTTGGGCGTGCAAGCGGGCGCGGGTGTCCGCCAGGGCGGCCTCCAACTGCTGCGTCCGCTGCACGGCGCGGATCTGCATGAGATCCGTGAGGCCGACAACGCCTGCGGGGACGCCTTCATCATCGACCAGCAAGAGATGCTGCACGCCTGATGCTTCCAAACTTGCACGCGCCTCGGCGACGGTAGCCCCTTTTGAGAGGGTGACCACGGGCCGGCTCATCACGGATGCCAATGACTGATTGCGTACCTCGGGATCGCTGAGATCCAGCTCGAGAGCGTCGGCTGCGCTCCAGATGCCGACCACCTGTTGGCCGTCGGTGACCACCACCGAACTGCATCGCGCGGCATGCATGCTGCGAACCGCAGCGGCCAGCGTATCCTCCGGCGAAGCCTGGACAGGACTGCGCCGGGCCAGGACGGCCGAAGCAGGAGCATCCTCGGTGATCATGTCAGCAATGTCAGAAAGGATAGCAATCATGTGCGAACCTTGGCTTCTGGTTTTGGTTCAGGGCGATGGCACATCTTGCGGATGTCATGGGTCTAATCAAGCTGCTACTGAAGCGATCAATGACCTCGAGACCTTCGGCATGATAGTCGGCCTCGCGACCTCACACGACCGCACTCCCCGTCAGCAGTAGAGGGTGCGTGCAGGGTGCGCCCCGTCATGGGCCGTTCGATGCCCGCAACTTCCGTCCACTCTAGTTCGATCGACCCTGCTTCAAGCTGACCCTGGTCAACGACGGACCACGCAGATCGGCGCATTTCGCTTTGCGAAATAGCGCTCTCCCACAAGTTGGCAGCCCCCCTTTTGTGGGAAGGCCCTAATCGCACAGCGATTGGGCCGATCTCGAAGCGCTGCGCCGGAGCCGACGT
>JAFIFL010000256.1 GCA_020832055.1 Gammaproteobacteria bacterium | reverse complement strand
CCGGCCCCGCCGGGATTGCTCGCCCATCTCGATCACGGCCGGGCGCAGAAGACCTCCTACGAGATCACCTGCCTGGGCCTGGCCAATCGTCGCGCCGCCAAGGGCCACCGCGCCGCGCGGGATGCCTTCCTCGCCGGCGAAGCGGAGTTCGCCATCCATATGGCCTACCTCCAGGCCAGCAGCCAGGAGGACGCTGAACTGCCCTATGGCAACATCATCGCCTTGAACGAGCATGCTGCAGTGCTGCACTACCAGCACCGCCAGCGCGAACTGCCGCCCGGCGGCGCCCGGTCCTTCCTGATCGACGCCGGCGCCACGGCGCGGGGCTATGCCGCCGACGTAACGCGGACCTACAGTGCAACAGCGGGTGCGTTCGCCGACCTGATCACCGCCCTCGATGTGGCCCAGCGCGAACTCATCGAGACCATTCACCCGGGCCTGGACTTCGTCGATCTGCATCGCGCCGCCCATCTGGCTGTGGGCCGCATCCTCGCGGACGCCGGCATCGCCCGTGGGGATCCGGAGTCGCTGCTCGAAAGTGGCGTGACCGGCGCCTTCCTGCCCCACGGCCTTGGCCATCTCATCGGCGTTCAGACCCATGACGTCGGCGGTCGACTGGCCGATGCCGGAGGCAGCCTGCGACTGCCGCCGGAGGCCTTCCCGGCCCTGCGCCTGACGCGCAGCCTGACGGAGAACATGGTGGTCACCATCGAGCCCGGCCTCTACTTCATCCCCATGCTGCTCGAGGACTTGCGGCAGGGCGGAGAGGCAGCACGCATCGACTGGCGCGGCGTCGATGCCCTGCTGCCCTTCGGCGGCATCCGCATCGAGGACAATGTCCAGGTCACGGCCGGCGGCAGCGTGAACCTCACCCGCCCCGCCCTGGCCATGGAGGGACTGGCGTGAGCGTCAGCAATGGCCAGCCCCTGGACCTCAGTCTCGATCGCCTGTTCGATACCCCGGGACTTTCCGGCCCCGTTCCCGCCATGGCCCGCTATGCCCCGGATGGCCGCAGCATCGCCTGGCTGCGCCCGGCGGACGACAACTTCGAACGTCTCGACCTCTGGCTCTGCGATCTGGCCAGCGGCCGCAGTCGATGTCTGATGGATGCCCGTGCCTTCGGTGAAGAACGCAGCCTGTCCGACGAGGAAAAGGCCCGCAGGGAGCGCCTGCGGGTGTTCGCGGCCGGCATCGTCGAGTTCGAATGGGCGGGCGATGGCAGCGCCGTCCTCTTCCCCATGGCCGGGCGTCTCTACCGGCTCGGCATCGAGGCGGACAGCGCGCCCGAAGCGCTGACACCGGCCGATTTCTTCGTCACGGACGTGCGCATCGGACCGGCAGGCCGCATCGGTTTCGTCCACGACCGCAACCTCTGGCTGCTGGAACCCGATGGCGCCCTGCGCCAGCTCACCACCGAAGGTGGCGGCAGCATCAGCTGTGGCCTGGCGGATTTCATCGCCCAGGAAGAGATGCACCGCTTCGACGGTTACTTCTTCGCACCCGACGGTCGGCATGTGGCGTTCGTGAAGGTGGACGAGGCCCCGATTCCCCTGTCGCACCGCTATGAGATCGATGCCACCGGATTCTCCGTGCATCCCCAGCATTACCCCTACGCAGGTGGCCCCAACGCCCGGGTGGAACTCGGCATCGTCGATCTCACCGATGGTGGGATCTCCTGGCTGGACTGGTCCGCCGATGAAGCGGAATACTTGGCCCGCATTGCCTGGCAGCCGGACAGCACCGCCCTGGTGATCCAGCGCCAGTGCCGGTCACAGCAGCGCCTGGAACTCGTGCAGATCGATCTTGATGGCAACGCGCGCATCCTGCACGTGGAGACAAGCGATACCTGGGTCAATCTCCATGACGATCTGCGCCTGCTCAGCGATGGCCGCGGCGCGCTGTGGTCGTCCGAGAGCCAGGGGCTGCGCCGACTGCACCGGCTCGATCTCGACAGTGGCCGGCTGACGCCCATCACGCCTGATGACGGCATGGTGCTGCGGCTGGTGGACGTCAACGAAGCCTCCGGCGATGTCTTCGTGGAGGGCTGGTTCGAGCTGCCCACCCAGCGCCATCTCTACCGGGTCGATCTCGACGGTGAGGCGGCCCCTGAGCGCTTGACGCCCGCCCACGGCAGCCACCAGACCCGGGTGGCACCCGACTTCGCCACGTTCGTCGATCGACGCGAACATCTGACCCAGCCGCCCTGCCTGGAAGTCCGGGATCTCGGCGGCAGCCTGGTGGCTGAACTGGTCGCCAATCGTGCAGCGTCTCCCTCACACCCCTACCACCCGTTCCTGTCCGGACACCGTGCTACCGAACTCGGCGAGCTGACTGCGGCAGACGGTCAACGCCTGTTCTACCGGCTCACACCGCCCACCGACGACTGCGAAGGGCCGCGGCCGGTGATCGTCAGCGTCTACGGCGGTCCCGGCGTACAGCGGGTCCAGGACGCCTGGCCCCCGCTCATTCACCAGTACTTCGCTCGCCGCGGCTGGGGGGTGTTCGAACTCGACAACCGGGGCAGCGGCAATCGGGGACGGGATTTCGAGCGCCCGATTCACGGTCGCCTCGGCGCCGCCGAAGTGGCCGACCAGCTGCTGGGGCTGGATTTCCTGCAGACCCTCGACTGGGTGGATGCCGACCGCATCGCCGTGTTCGGCCACAGCTACGGCGGCTACATGGCACTGATGTGTCTCGCCCAGCATCCGGATCGCTTCCGTGCCGCCGTGTCGGTGGCTCCGGTCACCGATTGGCTGCTCTACGACACCCACTACACTGAACGCTACCTCGGTCATCCCGAGCACAACGCTGAAGGCTACGCGGCGTCAGCCGTGGAGGCGTGGTTGCCGGGACTGCAGCAGACACGCCCCGGCGCCTTGTTGTTGATGCACGGCATGGCGGATGACAATGTGCTCTTCACCCACACGAGCCGCCTCATGCACGCCCTGCAGGAAACCGGGGTATTGTTCGACCTGATGGCCTACCCGGGCGCCAAGCACGGCCTGGCGGGACGGCGAACCGGATTGCACCGGTTCCGCGTCATTGAGGCGTTTCTCGCTCGTCACCTGGAGGGGCAGGAAGATGGCTGACCGCTGGCTGGTAAGACCCGCGACGCCTTTGGACCTCGACGAGGTCGTCCGCTTCAACTGCGACATGGCCCTGGAAACCGAGGCTAGGCACCTGGATCCGGAACGGGTCCGCCTGGGCATCACCCGCCTCATCACCACCCCGGCCCTCGGCCGCGCCATGGTGGTCACCGACGCCGACGGCCATCTCGCCGGTTCCATGGCCGTGACCACCGAGTGGAGCGACTGGCGCAACGGTCAGTTCTGGTGGATCCAGAGCGTCTACGTGGTGCCGGCATGCCGTCGCCGGGGCGTGTTCAGAGCGCTCTACAACCATATCGAAGCGGAAGCCCGCGCTGCCGAGGATGTCTGCGGCCTGCGCCTCTACGTGGAACGGGAGAACGTCAACGCCCAGGCCACTTATCTCGACCTCGGCATGAGCGAGACCCACTACCGCATGTTCGAGGTGGATTTCAGGGCGAAGTAGCGCCGCGCCGTCCGCAATGCTCATTCGTCGACAAGTTCGCAGCAAGGGAATACCGACCCATGACAAAGCATTCATCCCTGGCTGAAGCCCCGGTGGCAGGCGACTCGGTCGGGCTCCTCGAGGGGCTCGTCAGCACCCGGGCGATCCGCCGCTATCGCGACGAGCCGATCCCGGAGGCGGTGCTGCGGGACATCCTCTTCGCCGCGACCCGCGGACCGAGCGGCTCGAACCGGCAGCCCTTCCGCTTCCTCGTCCTCACCGAAGGCGACCGCGCCCACGAGGCCAAAAACCTGATCGGCGATGCCGCGCGGCAGATGTGGGCCGCCAAGCGCGAAGCGGATGGCTACGATCAGGGCAGCGGCGCCGACCCCGACTCCCCCAAGTCACGGATGGCGCGGACCATGCAGGACTACGTCGACAACCTGCACCGGGCACCCTGCCTGATCCTGCCGTGTCTGGTCCGCTACCGGGAACCCAACCCGATGGAAGGGGCGTCGGTCTATCCCGCGGTGCAAAACCTCCTCCTGGCCGCCCGCGCGCTGAACTATGGTGGTGTGATCACGGGCTTTCACGGCCTCGTCGAGCAGGAACTGCGGTCGCTGCTCGCGATTCCGGAGAACGTCTTCATCAGCGCCACGGTGACCCTTGGCAAACCGATGGGTCGCCATGGCCCGGTCAGGCGTCGGCCCATGGAGGAACTGGTCTACGCCGATCGCTGGGGTGAAGCGCCCGCCTGGGCGGTGGATCCGCCCGGAACTCGCTACACCAGCGCCGGCCCGAAGACGCAGAGCTGACCGGCGACTGGTGGGAAGGTTCTCCCATCGCGCGCACCTGCTCGACGCAGGCAGCTGATTCACGCGGGATGATTTCAGAGCAGTGCTGCAGGGGATTGCCGTGCAGCGGCAATCCCCTGCGATGGGGCGCGGGAAACGATCAGAAGCCGTAACGCACGCGAACGTAGAACAACCGGCCCCGCGGATCGTGCAGCGTGGGGGCGTAGCCGTTGAAGCCGCCATTCGCCTGCGGCGGATCCTCGTCGAACATATTGACGATACCGACGGTGGTGGCGAGATCGACCCGCTCGAAGTTGTAAGTGTAGGAACCGTCCACCGTGGTGTGGCTCTTCACCTTGAAGTCATTGAAGTTGGTCTCGTTGACACCACTGACATAGTTCACCGACAGCGTGGCGAAGTGATTGCCCCGGCTCCAGGTGTTGAACAGCGTGGCCTTGTACTCGGGCAGCGGTCTGGCCACCAGGACGGCCTCGCTCTTGCCCACCAGATCCACGCGCTCACCCGGGTCGAGACGGGTATCGAACGGCGTCACGATCCGATCGGCCTCGAATTCGAGGAACCAGCTCAGGTCCAGCGTGGAGCTGAACAGACCGTAATCCGTGGCCAGCGAGTAGCGGATGAGGAAATCCAGACCCGACGCTTTCATCTTGTCGCCGTTGGTGAAGCTGGTCTGGGCGTTCAGGGGATTGCCCTGGGTGTCGAGCCAGATGTCCGGCGTGGAGGGATCTCCATCGAGGTTGCGGAAATTGCACGCCTCCACCGCGAGGAAATCGGGATTTAACGCGTTCCCGACCCGTGCGTCGGGACGACCCGCCATCTGCCACTGGATCTGGCAGTCGTTGATCAGGCCCCGTGCATCGTCGCCGATGATCACGTCCTTGAAGCGGTAGTTCCAGTAGTCCATGGAAAAGCTCAGGCTCTCCGTCGCATCCCAGATCACCCCAATATTGAAATTAGTGGACTTCTCGGGATCGAGTTCGGGGTTGCCGAAGCTCGGCAAGCGCGCGAAGACACCGCTGCCGAAAGGACTCGCCGCGGCCGTGCCTTCACCGAAGTTGGCGTCGATGACCTCAGCGGAGGGCGGCAGCATGAACTGCAGTCCGGTGGACCGGCCGAAGCGCTGGAACAGCGACGGCCCGCGGAACGAGGTCCCAATGGAGCCCCGGAACACGAGATCGTCCATGGCGTTCCAGCGGAAGGCGAACTTCGGATCCAGGGTGTCCCCGGTCTGGCCGCCGTAATCCTCGTAGCGCAGTGCAAGCTGCAGTTCCAGATCGGGCGTCACCGGCAGCGCGAGCTCGCCGAACACGGCCCAGACGTCGTCAGAGGCACTGAACGGAATGCTCGGTCCGGTGAAGGCGAAGGGGAAGCTCGGATCGGTGGCGAGATCGTTGCCGCCCACGCTCATCGACTCGTTCCGGTACTGCAGGCCAATGGCGGCGCCGACGCCGCCGCCTGGGCCGTCACGC
>JAFIFL010000255.1 GCA_020832055.1 Gammaproteobacteria bacterium | reverse complement strand
GCGAAATGCGCCGATCGCGATGCGGTGCAGCGAAGGTAGCGACATCAGCTTCGGCAATGCGCCACGAGATCGGCCCAATCGCTGCGCGATTAGGGCCTTCCCACAGAGTGGGGGGCGCTGCCAGCTTGTGGGAGAGCGCTATTTCGCGCAGCGATTGCGCCGATCGCGATGCCGTGCAGCGAAGGTAGCGACATCAGCTTCGGCCATGCGTCTCGCGATCGGCCCAATCGCTGCGCGATTAGGGCCTTCCCACAGATCGCTTTGCGATTAGGGCCTTCCCACAACTGAATCCTCAGGGGCTCGCGGGAGCGTCCCTCGCCACGCGCCCGACGCGGCCTTCGCGGCGGGGATCGGCCGCGCCGTCGATATGGTCGGGATGGACGACGAGCGTATGCAGCCCGGAGTTTTCGCCACCACGTTCGTCGATGGGGTAGCCCAAATCGCGCAGCCCCGTCACCAGGGCCGGTTCCGCACGCTCGTGTTCGATCTGCACCGGAAGCCCGCGGGCAATGATGTTGGGCAGGTCGACGGCACCCTGGGCATCCAAGCCGAGGTCGATGACGCCGACCAGGGACTTCAGGGTATAGGCGATGATGGAATTGCCACCCGGAGAACCGGTCACCATGAACAGTTCGTCGTCGGCATCGAACACCAGGACCGGCGTCATGGAGGAACGCGGTCGCTTGCCGGGAGCTACGGCATTGGCCACCGGAACCCCGTCGATGCTCGGGGTGGCTGCAAAGTCCGTGAGTTCGTTGTTGAGGATGAAGCCCGAGGCCATGCGCTGACCGCCAAAGGCGAACTCCACCGATGCTGTGAAGGCTACGGCGTTGCCTTCGGCGTCGATCACGGACAGGTGGGTCGTACCACTGTCGTCGCCGCTGCCTGCCCTGGCCCAGCGACCGATGATGGGGTCGTCACGGAGTACGGCACCCGGGTCACCGGGCGCGGCATCCACGGCTGCGGGTGGGCGTGCACTCGCCCGGACGTCCAGGTAGCCGGGATCGATGAGATCAGCTACCGGCACCGGTACGAAGTCGGCATCAGCGACGTAGTGATCGCGATCCGCGTAACCGAGTTTCATGGCATCGATGAAGGCGCTCCAGCCCTCCACCGTGTCGGTCATGCCGTCTGGCGTCAGCCGTTCGAGCAGGCCGAGCATCGCCACCACCGCCGAGCCCGACGAGGGCGGTGGCATGGAGCACACTCGATAGCCTCGATAAGGGCCGCAGACCGCTTCCCGGACCACGGCCTCGTAACCGTCGAAGTCGGCCTGGCTGATGATGCTGGGGCGAGGCTCCTCGGCGGCCACCTCGCTGATGCTCTGTGCGATCGGACCCTGATAGAAACCTGCAGAGCCGTGCTCGGCCACCCGCCGCAGGGTGTTGGCATAATCAGGGTTGCGGCGCAGCGTGCCGACAGCGAGTGGCTCACCCCCGGGAAAGAAATATTCGGCCGTGACCGGATTCTCATCGAGACGGGTAAAGCGGCTGATCCGGACCAGGAGGTCGTGCAGCCGTGGCGACACCTCGAAGCCTTCATCGGCGAGCTCAATGGCCGGGACGAACAGATCCGCCCAGGGCAGGGTGCCGAAGCGCTCATGGGCGCTGGCGTAGAGTGCGACCGTCCCGGGTACGCCAATGGCGTGACCACTCTCGACGCGCGCGATGAAGCCGAGTTCCGCGCCATCTTCGTCGAGAAACATGTCCGGTCGGGCGCTGGCCGGCGCCGTCTCGCGGCCGTCGATGGCGGCCAAGACACCATCCCGCGCCCGATACGCGAGCATGAATCCGCCGCCGCCGAGACCCGAACTCTGGGGCTCCACCAGTCCAAGCACCGCATGGGCCGCGATGGCGGCATCCACGGCCGATCCCCCCTGACGCAAGATCGCCATGCCGGCTTCGACCGCATAGGGGTTCGCCGCGGTGATCACACCCTCGGCATGGTGGCCCGGGCTCTCGGGCGCGGGATCATTGGCCGCGACGTCTTCGTTGACGTCAGCACCGCAACCCACGGTGGTCAGGAGCGGCCAACCCAACAGCAGCCGCAGCAGCAGGGCACGCATCGTCATCGTTCTCCCATTCAGTTCGATCCGTCTGTTCAGCAGCCGCGTCAGCGCGACTGCGCGCACTCTACCCGGCAACGGGACGCGACTCACCCATGTCGTTCCGCACGTCGGGCTCGGTATCGCCATCAACATCGCGACGACTGCCCCCCAACGCCCCCATTGCGATAGTCTGACGCACCTCTGAACGCTGTCGAGGATGTCCTGAATGTCGAAACAGTCCCTGATCATGCTGGGCGTGGTCCTGGTGGCGGGCGTCGTGATCATCGCCCTGTTGCCGAAGGGTGGCTACGACAGCGATGTGAGCCAGGTGGGGCAGGGCACGCCCGCAGTGGTGCTGGCCTTCGAGAACTATGCGCCAGCGAGCATGGACGCCATGGCCCTGTTCGACCGGGTCCGGCGCGACTATCAGGATCACGTACTGTTTCTGGTGGCGGACCTCGGCAGCCCTCGGGGCCGGACCTTTGCTGAGCGCCACCAGGCCTTCTCCGGAATCGTCATGACCTTCCGCGCCGACGGCAGCCTGGTCGGCCGGGCAATGCTCGAGTCGGGAGAGGCCGGGCTGCGAGAGCGCCTCGAGCGCGAACTCGGCCTCTGAAGCTGGCGCGAAGACCTGACGCCATCTCACGTCCTGTGGGAGCTCACGAAGCAAGGCGCAGTGAGCGATTGCCGGCAGCGCCGTCACGACGGCGGCTGATTGAACACCCAGGTCAGCAGGGCGTTTTGGATCTCTTCGCCGGGTCCGCGATGGGCATCCTGCGCATTCACCATCACCACCACCGCGAAGCGCCTGTTGTCCGGAGTCTGCACGTAGCCGGCAATGGCCGAGACATGATCGAGGGTCCCGGTCTTCAGGTGCATGCGGCCGGTTTCCGGACCGTTGCGGAAGCGGCTGCGGACGGTGCCGTCGAGGCCGGACAGTGCCAGAGATGAAATGAACTCCGGCATGTAGGGCCCGGTCCAGGCCGCCTGCAGCAGCTGCCCGAGCTGGCGCGCCGAGAGGCGGGCGGTCCGGGACAGGCCCGAGGGATTGTCGAGGATCATGCCCTCGGTATCGATACCATGCCGGGTCAGGAGTTCCAGGGTCGCCAGACGGCCCTTCTCGGGCGTCGCAGGTGGTTCGAAGCGTCGAGCGCCGAGGGTCAGTTCCAGCTGCCGGGTCATGACGTTGTTGCTGTACTTGTTCACCAGCCGGACGAGTTCACCGAGGGGCCGGCTGTAGTGAACGTGCAACAGGGTGCCGTCTCCGGCTGCTTCCGACTGCTCGTCATCACCGTTGTCGTCGAAAGCGGCACCTTCGAGCGTCCAGGCTGATGGCAGCACGCCAAGCCGCCAACCGCCGCCGATGTCACCACCCGCCTGCCGCCAGTACTTGTCGAACAGACCGAAGGCATAGGACTCGGGCTGGAGCACGCTGCGGGTCATGGCGAAGCGGTCGCAGCCTGCCGGAAAAGCACCCTCGAGCAGGACGCGATCACGTACCGGCGGTTCGATCACATTGAGCGCGATGCCCCGCTGATAGCCGCCACAGGGGCCGGGCCGCACCCGCAGCCGGTTCTGCACGTCGACGCCGGGCAGCGGGGGATCGGTGGTGACGCGGACCTGGCCATCCGCCGGCTCGAACTCGAAGCGCATGGCATTGAAGTTCACCAGCAACGGATGAGGCAGGAGGTTGTAGACACGGTCTGGCTTGCCGTCGAAGTCGCCCGGGGACTCCGGGGGCAGCTGGTAGAAGCTGGTGTCGAACACCAGATCGCCGCTGATCCGCGTCAGACCGCGCTGACGGATCCCCTGGGTGAGCTTCCAGAATTCCTCGTTGACCAGGTAGGGATCTCCATAGCCCCGCAGCAGCAGGTCGCCCTCGAGAACACCATCGACCACCGGGCCCATGGCATAGGCTTCCGTCCGCCAGCGAAACGCCGGGGTGAGTCCCTGCAGGGCGACAAAGGTGGTGACCAGCTTCATGGTGGACGCTGGTGTTCTGGGTTTGTCGGGCAGATGTGCCGCCAGGGGCTGAGGCCGGCCGAGTTCCTGAACCCAGATGCTGATGTCGCCAGGGTCGACGCCGAGGGCGCTGGCGACCCGGGCTACGGGCGCCGGCAGTTCCGCCCGGACCGGACCTGCGAGCAGGGCCAGTCCGAGCACGAGGCAAGGCAGGAGGTGGTGCAGACGGGGTAACGAGGCAGTCATGGCCGAAGAATCTGCCAGACACCGGTCCGGTAAGCCAGCCCGATCATCCTCGCAGCGCGGGCAGGGGCTCGCCCTCGGGAACGAACAGCAGTGCCAGCCCATTGTTGCACCAGCGTTCACGCCGCGGCGGTGGACCGTCATCGAAGACATGCCCCTGATGGCCACCACAACGGATGCAGTGGTACTCCGTCCGTCGGAAGAAGAGTTTGTAGTCCGCCTTGGTGCCCATGCTGTCGGCGATCGGCTGGGTGAAGCTCGGCCAGCCGGTACCGCTGTCGTACTTGTGGGCGGACTCGAACAGGGGCAGATGGCAGGCGGCGCAGATGTAGACGCCATCCCGATCCTCGTCATTCAGTGGGCTGCTGCCGGGCCGTTCCGTGGCTTCCTCGAACAGCACGGCAAAGCGGTCGGCAGGCAGGATCTCACGCCAATCGGCCTTACTCATCCCCAGCTTCGGGCTTACTGCTGTTGCCCGTGACGCGCCTGGATTGGAGGCGCTGCAGGCCTTCAGGACCGGCAGCATGGACCCGGCGAACATGACCTTGGACATCGCCTCGAGCAGGGCGCGGCGTTTCATCAGCTGATCTCCAACGAGGTGACGGCGGCGCCTTCGCACTGGCTGCCCTTCGGGCGTAGGCTATGGGCTGTCAGAGCCGGAGAGAGTAACCCATGTCCGCGAATGCTTCCGAGCGCAGGGAGGCCTGCTTTGCTGAACTCGACGCGGCCATCGAACGCCATCTGCCAGGCGAATCGGGCCGGGCCCTGTCTGCTTTCGCGCGACGCTTCCATGCCCAGACGCCGGTCGAGGATCTCGAGGGGCGCAACCCCGATGATTTCTACGGCGCCATAGTGGGTATCAAGGGCCTGCTCGAACGGCGGGATGCCGGCAAGCCGCTGATCGAGGTCTTCAATCCCCAGCTCGATCAGCACGGGTGGCTGTCGAGCCACACCATCGCCCAGATCCATCATCCGGACATGCCCTTCATCGTCGACTCCTTCCTGATGGCACTGTCCCGGCATGATCTGATCCTGCATGGCATGCACAACGTGGTCCTGCGGGTGGAGCGCGGGGCTGATCATGGCTTCCAGGGCATCGTCGATGAGGGCGGCCACGAGGAGGTGATCATCCATGCTGAGATCGACCGCCTCGATCGCAGCGAGTTCCCTGGTTTCGTCGCCGACCTCGAGGCGACCCTCGCCGATGTCCGCGCCACGGTCTCGGACTTCCGGCCCATGCGGGAGCGCGTGGAGCAGATGCTCCGCGATCTCGAGCAGGCGCCACCGCCGAGGCCCACGGAGGAGGTTGCCGAAGCGGCAGCTTTCCTGCGCTGGCTGCTGGACGACAATTTCTGCTTCCTGGCCGCCCGCAGTTTCGAACTGGTCGACCTTCCCGAGGGGAGGACCATGCGCCAGGTGGCCGGTTCGGAGCTGGGCGTTCTGCGCAACCGGTCCCGTTCGTCGCGGCCCCTCCGCATCAGTGACATGAGGCCGGCCACCCGGGAGTTCCTGCTCGAACCGCGGGTCCTGCATTTCTCCAAGAGCGGCACCCGCTCCCGGGTGCATCGGCCGGCCTATCCGGACTACATCGCGGTCAAGCACTTCGATGCCGAAGGCCATGTGGTGGG
>JAFIFL010000254.1 GCA_020832055.1 Gammaproteobacteria bacterium | reverse complement strand
AGATCGGCGCATCGCCCTTTGGGCGATAGCGCTCTCCCACGAGGGCTTGGCCCAGTCACCTGTGGGAGAGCCCTATCCGCCGCAGGCGGATGGGCCGATCTGGAGACGTCCTGCCGGAGCCGATGGTTTTGCCTTCGCTGACAGGCATGCAGATCGGCGCATCGCCCTTTGGGCGATAGCGCTCTCCCACGAGGGCTTGGCCCAGGAGCGTGGCGTGTGTGGGCGCTCACGGTATGAACTGCTCCTGCAGAATCCGCTCTTCGAGACCGTGTTCGGGATCGAACAGCAGGGTCAGATCCGTCGTCGGGTCCTCCTCGATGTGAACTTCCACCACGTTACGCACCTCGGTCGCGTCGGCCACGGCGGACACCGGTCGTTTGTGGGGGTCGAGGACTTCGAAGGTCACCTTGGCCCGCAGCGGCAGCACCGCACCGCGCCAGCGCCGCGGGCGGAATGCGCTGATTGGGGTCAGGGCCAGGGCTTCGGATCCCACCGGCAGGATCGGCCCGTGTGCCGAGAGGTTGTAGGCGGTGCTGCCGGCCGGTGTGGCCACCAGGCAGCCGTCGCAGATCAGCTTGTCGATGCGCTCACGGCCGTCGATCAGCACGCGCAGGTTGGCCGCCTGCCGGGTCTGCCTGAGCAGGGAGACCTCGTTGATGGCCTTGGCCCGGTGCAGGGTTCCTGAATTGTTGATGGCGGTCATCTGCAGTGGATGCAGCGTGGCGGGGGCGGCCCTCGCCAGCCGTCCGGGGAGGTCATCCTCACTGTAGCCGTTGAGCAGAAAGCCCACGGTGCCCCGGTTCATGCCGTAGATGGGCAGGCCACGCTCCATGTTCCGGTGCAGGCTCTCGAGCATGAAGCCGTCGCCACCGAGGGCGACGATGACATCAGCCTGGTCCGGTTCGCAGTGGGGATAGCGGGCTTCCAGCGCGCTCTTCGCCTGCTGGGAACTCGGGGTCCGGCTCGCGACGAAGGCAATGCGCTGATAGCTCATGCCGGGCTTTCCGGATGCAGCCGGATCAACCCTTCCTGGGCCACCGAGGCCACCAGACGGCCATCGCGGCTGAAGATCAGGCCCCTGTTGAAGCCGCGGCCGCCACTAGCGGCCGGGCTGTCCTGAACGTAGAGCAGCCACTCGTCGGCGCGGAAGGGCTGATGAAACCACATGGCGTGGTCCAGGCTCGCGGTCTGGAAATTGGGCTGCATGAACGACACCCCGTGGGGCCACGTGCAGGTGTCGAGCAGCGACCAGTCCGACAGGTAGGCCAGGGCGCACTGATGGAGGCGCTCGTCGTCCGGCAGCCGGTCGACCGCCCGCATCCAACCGGTCTGTGCAGGGGCACGTTTCTCGGGTGCGAACTCGTTCTGGGGATTCAGTGGCCGCATCTCGATGGGCCGCTCGCGAGTGAAGCGCTCGATGTCCTCGGCGGACAGGCCGGCGGCGATGGCATGCCGACGCCGCACGACGATTTCCGGTTCGAGAGCTTCAGGCGGCGGAACATCTGGCATGGGGAACTGGTGTTCGAGCCCGATTTCATGGACCTGAAACGAGATCGACATGCTGAAGATCGGGCGGCCATGCTGCACAGCCACCACCCTGCGCGTGGTGAAGGACTTGCCGTCGCGGATCCGATCCACGACGTAGAGCAGCGGCACTTTCGGATCGCCGGGCCGCAGGAAGTAGCCGTGCAGGGAATGGGCCGACCGGCCGGCATCCTCCACCGTGCGGGAGGCCGCCACCAGTGCCTGACCGAGCACCTGACCGCCGTACACGCGCTGCCAGGAGTCGTCCGGACTGCGGCCGCGATAGTGGTTCTTCTCGATCTCCTCGAGATCCAGCAGATTGACCAGTTCATCCACTACAGCGGTCATGTCGCGATGCCTTCTTCAGCGGCCGGGTCCGGCGCGCGATTATAGAGGTCTGGCCGCCAAACTTCCCCCGCCGTGCATTGCGCAGCCTGCCCCGGCTGCCGCGGATCAGCGTGTAGAATGGGGCTTTGACGGGAGGCAGGCATCTTGGAAGACGGGCAACAGGCACCGGGTTGGTTCGAGCGGGCGCTCGCGGAACCGTTTGATCATCGCCACGTCGACGTTGGCGGTGCCCGCATTCATTATCTGAGCTGGTCGAGGGACGACAGCCTGCCGGGCCTGATCCTGGTTCACGGCAATGGTGCCCATGCCCAGTGGTGGTCGTTTCTCGCGCCGTTCTTTCTCGATGACTATCGGGTGGTGGCGCTGGACCTCTCAGGCATGGGCGACAGTGACCATCGCGATGCCTACAACGCGGAGCTCTACGCGCAGGAGGTGATGGCGGTGGCCCGGGACGCGGGTTTCGGGCGTGACACCATCGTCATCGGACACAGTTTCGGCGGCTTCGTCACCATCCAGACGGCCATTCGTCACGGCGATGAGCTGACCGGTGTGGTGCTGGTGGATTCGCCGGTGCGGCCGCCGGACTATCAGTGGGAACGGGATCCGCGGCGATCACCGATTCGCAGGAAGCGCAGCTATCCGGACTTTGCCACCGCGACCAGCCGGTTTCGGCTGATGCCACCCCAGGATTGCAAGAATGGCTACATCCTCGACCATATTGCCCGCCACTCCGTGATGGAAGTGGAGGATGGCTGGACCTGGAAATTCGATGACCGCCTGTTCGAGAAGATCACCATCACCAATTCCGGAGACGACCTGCGGCGGCTGCCCTGCCGTGTCGGTGTGATCTACGGCGAAGACAGCTATCTCTTCGATCAGGAGATCGCCGACTACATGTTCAAGGTGCTCGACGAGTCGGTGCCGTTCACCGCCATTCCCGAGGCCCAGCATCATCTCTTCCTGGACCAGCCGCTGGCGTTCGTGGCGGCGGTGCGTACCCTGCTGGCGGAGTGGCGGCACTCGCGACCGAACCGGCGGCGACCAGTGGCAGGCTGACAGAGGCTGGCGATGACCCTTGCGTTCCAGCTCGGCAACTTCGGGGCCCTGATCACCTTCGGACTTGGTCTGATGGGGTTGTTCATGCCCGGCGTGGCGGCGCGTTTCACCTCCATCACGCCGGTGGGCAGCATGGGCGTGTCGGAGATCCGCGCCACCTACGGTGGGCTGTTCACGGCCATGGCAGGCGTGGTCCTGCTGGCTCAGGACCGGCTGCTGTTCGGGCTTTTGGGTACGGCCTGGATCGGTGCTGCGGCAGGGCGTCTGGTGTCCTACTGGTGGGACCGCAATCACCAGCTGAAGAATGTGGGCGCCATTCTGTTCGAACTCGCCATCGGCTATCTCTGTCTGGCGCCGGTCATTGCCAGCTGGTGGCGGAATCTGTTTGCGTGAGGTGTCCATGACCATCATCTGGGTGGACGCAGACGCCTGTCCGAACCCGATCAAGGAGATCCTGTTCCGGGCGGCGGATCGCCGCAAAGTGGATCTCAATCTGGTGGCGAATCAGTCCCTGCGGGTCCCGCGCTCTCCGCGCATCCGCAGCCTGACGGTGCCTCAGGGCTTCGACGTTGCCGATGACTACATCCTGGAGCAGGCCACGCCCGGGGATCTGGTGGTCACCCAGGACATCCCGCTGGCGGCGGCACTGGTGGAGAAGGGGGTGGCCGTGGTCGATCCGCGCGGGCGCGAGTACGATGCCCGCAACATCGGCGAACGCCTGTCCATGCGCAACTTCATGGATGAGATGCGCGGCTCCGGCGTGAACACGGGCGGACCGTCGGCCTTCGGAGAGCGCGAAAAGCAGGCCTTCGCCAACAGTTTCGATCGCATCCTCACACGGTTGTTGCGCTCCACAGGCTGATTGTGTGAGTTTCGTGCCCAAGTGCATGATCAGAGGAGGTGAAGATGTTCATTGCCATGAACCGGTTCCGCATTGCCCCGGATCATCAGGAGGACTTCGAGAGGATCTGGCGGGAGCGCGAGACCTTCCTGGACGAGGTGCCCGGATTCAGGGAGTTTCATCTGCTCAAGGGCCCCTTGACAGAGGAGTGCCGGCTGTATGCCTCCCACTCGGTGTGGGAGTCCCGTGAGGCCTTCGAGGCCTGGACGCAGTCCGAAGCGTTCAGCAAGGCCCACCGGCAGACCAGTGCGCCGAAGGGGACCTACCTCGGGCACCCTGAACTGGAAACCTTCGAGGCCATCCTGTGACCGACATCGACAAGGCTGGAGTGGGCAAGCCCGGGGCGGCGCCCGGCGAGTGGGAACTGTTCGACATCGCGAAGATGGTGTCGACCATGGGCGACAACGCCGTCAAATATCGCGAGTTTCTGCGGTCGCCGGCACTCTCCTGTGGTATCTACCGGCTGCCAGCCGGTTCGCGGGACATGCAGGGGGCCCATGATGACGATGAGGTCTACTACGTGCTGTCCGGCCGGGCGCAGATGCGCGTCGGGGACGAGGATCGCCCGGTGAGCCCGGGCGATCTGCTCTATGTCCGCGCCACTGCCGAGCACAACTTCTTCGAGATCGAGGAAGACATGACCCTGCTGGTGTTCTTCGCCAATGCCACCCGCCCGCGGCGCTGAGCGGCGTCAGGGTTTGCCGCCCTGGCGCAGGTCCGGGGCGTTGTGGGAGTGGATCGCCGACTGGGCCGTGGCCTCTTCCTGCATGGCCTTGGCGGCGCGTTCGTTCTCCATGATCTTCGACATCACGGCTTCACCGGCGCGGTCGAAGACTTCCCGGTGCTCGATGACATAGCGTTGGGATTCGCGATAGCGCTCCAGATAGCCGTTGATCTCAGGCACCACGTAGCGCGCCACCAGATCCCAGGAGCGTTGCGTGTTCTCCGGGTTGGCCCAGTCGTGGACGAAACCGATCACGCGGCCGAAGCCGCCGGTGATCTCCAGCATTTCGCGGATCGCTTTCACCAGATCGTCGGGCGTGCCGACGACGGCGGCCCCGCCTACGGCGGTGAGCTGATCGACGGCGGTGTCCGCATCTGGGAAGGCTTCGACCCCCGGGCGCATCAGCGTGCCGACGGTGTACTCGTTGTGCCAGCGCAGAAGCCCGTGCTTGGCCTGCTCCCGGGCCTCTTCGCGGGTCTCGGCGATATGCCAGCTCATGAGAATGCGCCAGTTGTCCCGATCCACGGTGTTGCCGTGCCTGGCGGCCGATTCCTCAGCGAAACTCCACTGGGTGGGCAGGGCCTGCAGCCCGGCGGTGGACATGGAGCCGATGGAGAGAATGCCGGTGCCGTGCTTCCCGGCCAGGGTCATGCCCGAGGGGCTGATCATGGAGGCGACGGCCATGGGCATCTCTTCCTGCAGGGGCAGCAGCTGCAGGGCGGCGTCCTTCAGCGTGAACCACTCGCATTCGTAGCTGAAGCGGTCTTCGCCACGCAGCAGGCGCTTGATGACGCCGAGCGCTTCGTCCTGCCGGTCCCGCTGCACCATGGGGTCGATGCCGAGGGTGTAGGCATCCGACGGCAGCGCGCCGGGTCCGCTGCCGAAGATGGCACGGCCGCCGGTCATGTGGTCGAGCTGCACCATGCGCTGGGCCACGTTGAACGGATGGTGGTAGGGCAGAGAGATCACGCCGGTGCCGAGCTTGATGCGGTGGCTGCGCTGGCCGGCCGCGGCCAGAAACATCTCCGGTGAGGCGATGACCTCCCAGCCGGTGGAGTGGTGTTCGCCGCACCAGAACTCGTCGTAGCCGAGGCGGTCGAGATGCTCCACCAGATCCAGATCCCGCTGCAGCTGCAGCATGGGGTGTTCGCCGATGGGATGGTGGGGCGCCAGGAAGGCCCCGAATTTCAGCCGTGACATGCACTCTCTCCCGTGAGTCGCAGTAATGCGGTCAGATTACACCACAGCGGGCTCGCTGCCACCTTGTGGGAAGGCCCTAATCGCGCAGCGATTGGGCCGATCTCGAGGCGTTTTGCCGGAGCTGATGTCGCTGCCTTGGCTGATGTCACGCAGATCGGCGCATTTCG
>JAFIFL010000253.1 GCA_020832055.1 Gammaproteobacteria bacterium | reverse complement strand
TCGGCAGAGCGCCTCGAGATCGGCCCAATCGCTGTGCGATTAGGGCCTTCCCACAGTGGGGGGCTGCGGCCTTGTGGGAGAGCGCTATTTCGCGCAGCGAAATGCGCCGATCGGCATGACGTTCAGCGAAGGCGGGGGTTTCGGCTTCGGCAGAGCGCCTCGAGATCGGCCCAATCGCTTTGCGATTAGGGCCTTCCCACAGTGGTGGGCTTGCCGCGGCTGGGCTATTGCGTGTTCCTTGGGCGACGGCGTGGACCAACGTTGCGGGCAAACTCACACGGAGGGCAGTGGATGGCCATGAATGAGGCAGCAGCCCAGATCATCCTCGCGTCCGGGTCGCCCCGGCGTGCCGAGCTGCTGGAGCAGCTGAAGATTCGCTTCATGCGCGTGCTGCCGGACGTCGACGAATCGGCTCGTCCCGGCGAAGACGTGGTCGCGCTGGTCGAGCGCCTCGCCCGGGCCAAGGCCCTGGCCGGCAGCGCCATGGCCGGCACGGCTTTGCCGGTGCTGGGGGCTGACACCCTGGTGGCCGTCGATGGCGTCGCACTCGGCAAACCGGCCGGCCGTTCTGAGGCGCTGGACATGCTGGCCCGGTTGTCGGGACGCGCCCACGAAGTGGTGTCGGCCGTCGCGGTGGTGGCCGGCGGCAGCATTCAGGCTGCGGTCAGTCGCAGCACCGTAACGTTCCGGACCATCAGCGAGGCTGAAGCGGTACGCTATTGGGATACCGGCGAGCCCAGGGACAAGGCGGGGGCCTATGCCATTCAGGGCGTGGGCAGCGTCTTCGTCGAGCACCTCAAAGGCAGCTATTCCGGGGTGGTGGGTCTGCCTTTGCTTCAGACCGAGCGCCTGCTGGCCGCGGCCGGAGTCGATTGCTGGCGTCATCGGCAGGCTTGATCCGGTGCTGGTTGTCCAGGCCTCGGGAAAATTCGACGCCATAGCCTGCTAAGCTGTCGGCTGGCAGCAGGCGTGGGCCAGTGCCGTCATGAACCTCATGCCGGTCCGCTGGCAAGGGAGCCGATCGCATCGTGATGAAGGAAGACGTCCTCATCAACGTGAATCCGTTCGAGACCCGGGTCGCCCTGGTCGGAAACGGCGGGCTGCAGGAATTGCACCTCGAACGCGCCACCGGTGGCAGTGTCACCGGCAACCTCTATCGTGGCCGGGTGGCGCGCATCCTTCCCGGCATGCAGGCGGCCTTCGTCGAAGTGGGCCTCGCCAGGCCGGGCTTCCTGCACGTCCGTGATCTGCGCCCCGGTATCCGCAGCGAGACGCAGGCGCGGGAGCCGTGTATCACCGAGCTGCTGCGCGAAGGGGACGTCGTCCTGGTGCAGGTGGCCAAGGATCCTCTGTCCAGCAAGGGCGCCCGGCTGACCACCCAGGTCGCGCTGCCGTCGCGCCTGCTCGTGCTCATGCCCGGCAGTGGTCATGTGGGCGTCTCGCAGCGCATCGAAGACGAGGCCGAGCGTGAACGCCTGCGCGAACTGGTCACCGGGATACGCACCGAGGCTGCCAGCGAGCATGGCTTCATCGTGCGTACCGTCGCCGAGGGTGCCGGGGCCGAGGAGCTGCGCGAGGACCTCGCCTTCCTGTGCCGGATGTGGGAGCGGATCGATGCCCTGCAGCGTGATTGCAGCGGTGTGGGGCTGGTCTATGAGGATCTGCCGGTGCAGATCCGCGTGATCCGGGATCTGGTGTCGCCATCGGTGACGGCCATCCGCATCGACTGCGCGGAGACGTTCGAGCGGGCCCGGCGCTACATCGGTCGCTTCATGCCGGAACTGGGGGATCGCCTCCATCTGCATGACGAGCCGGTGGCGATGTTCGAGCGCTTCGGCATCGAGGATGAAATCCGCCGCGCCCTGGACAGCAAAGTGCCGCTGAAGTCCGGTGGCCACCTGGTGATCGAGCAGACCGAAGCGATGATCACCATCGACGTCAACACCGGAGGCTATGTTGGCGCTCACACGCTCGAGGAGACCGTGTTCCGCACCAATCTGGAGGCTGCGGCAGCGGTGCCACGCCAGCTGCGCCTGCGCAATCTCGGCGGCATCGTCATCGTCGATTTCATCGACATGGTCGATCCCGAGCATCAGCGTCAGGTCCTGCGTGCCCTGGAACGGGCCAGCGAGGGTGATCCGGCACGCATCCGCATTTCCGGTTTCTCCAATCTCGGACTGGTGGAGCTGAGCCGCAAGCGCACCCGCGAGAGCCTGCTGCAGCAGCTTTGTGAACCTTGTCCCGAGTGTCGTGGCCGGGGGCTGGCGCGAACGCCGGAATCCACCTGCCACGAGATCTTCCGGTCCATCCTGCGGGATGCGGCCAAGCGCCCGGAACCGGTGCCGAGAGGTGCCTATCTGGTCCGGGCGGGTGGCAGGGTGATGGATCGCCTGCTCGACGAGAATGCGGGCGATGTCGAGAAGCTGGCGGCACGCATCGGTCAACCGATCCGCTTCCAGGTCGAGCCCTGCTATGGCGTCGAAGAGTTCGACGTGGTGTTGATGCAGAACCTGGCCTGACTTCCGCCGTGTCTGTGAACGACATTCCCCTGGCGCGCCCCCCTCACTCCGGCCTTCGAGGCTGGCTGCCGGCCATCGCTGCCTGGTTGCTGCTGCTGTCCTTTCTGGCGGTGGCCCTGGTGACCCTGGCCGGGCGGATCATGGTCCATCAGCTGGCCGGGTCGGAACAGCTGGTGGCCGAGCAGCTGGCTGACAGACTCGGGCTGGAAGTGGAGATCGACCGGATTTCCGGCCGTTTTCAGGTGCTGCATCCGGTGGTGGACGTGACCGGCATCCGCCTGCGCCCCGCGGGTGGGGAAGTCGCCATGGCGGCGGAACGCATTCAGCTCGAAGTGGATGTCCTGCGCTCGATCTTCAAACGTGCCCTGGTACCTGCGGCCCTGGTTCTCGACGCGGTCAGGCTGGATCTGGAGCGCAGCGAGAGCGGTCAGCTGCGTCTGGTCGGCGGCGTCGTGGAAGCGGACATCGCCATTCTCGACATCCTGAGGTTCTTCCAGACGGCCGGTTTCGTGGCCATCGAATCAGGCGAAATCCACGTCCACCAGCTTGCGGCCGGAACGGTCGAGACGCTGTCCATCGGCGGTGTTCTCGAACATCGGAGAGGCGAGGGCCGTGGTCATCTCGAACTCGGTTACCGGGCCGAGGCTGGCGCGGAACGCTCCCGGGGCACCCTGTTCTACCGGCTGCGCGACGATCCCTTCACCGGCGTGATGCCCCGGGGCAGATTCCGGGTCGAACTCGCGGATCTGAACATCGGCGCGGCCACCCTGAGTTGGCTGCCGGGCCTGCCGCTGGTGGAGGGCCGGCTCGATGCCCTGGTGGTCGTGGGGGATCTGCACCCTGACTCCGGTGTCGAACTCGTCATCGACGCCCAGGCCCCGGAGCTTGATTTCGTCAACGGGCCGCGGCTCGTGGATGTGGATGTGGGATTGCAGGCGCGGGGACTCG
Organism: Gammaproteobacteria bacterium; assembly: GCA_020832055.1. Classification (GTDB taxonomy): domain Bacteria; phylum Pseudomonadota; class Gammaproteobacteria; order Pseudomonadales; family Azotimanducaceae; genus SLTB01. Next base: position 2,479 of record JAFIFL010000253.1, on the reverse strand, counting down.
GCGCCCGCACGGGCTGGCTGCGGCTGCTGCGCGGCAGCGCCGACGTGGATGGTGTGGAACTCGATCTCGACGGTCTGGATGTGGATTGGCGCGGCGCGGAGAAGGGTGTGGGGGAAGTCCGCATCATGGCGGAGCGGTTTGCCAGCACCCCCCTGCTCAGGCTGGTGGAAAGCACGCAGCAGGTGCCAGCGCTGGCACAGTTCTGGCTCGCGGGGCTGGCACCGCGGGGGGAGGTGCGGGATGCGCGTTTGCTCATCGAACCCGGTCGCGGCCGTTTTGCCCTGCAGGCCCGCGTCGAAGACCTGCATCTCACGCCCTACCGCGGCGTTCCCGGGATCTCCCGGGCAGACCTCGATCTGGTGCTGTACGAGGGCGGTGGCTGGATCGATCTCGACAGCGGGCCCTTCGCCCTGCAGTTCCCCGACCTGTTCACCGAGGCCTGGGACTATGACCGGGGGCGTGGTCGGGTGGAGCTTGCCTTTGCGCCCGGAATGGTGGCCGTGGAGGGTGGCGACATCGAGGTCGTCGCGGAGGGCGTCCACGCTCATGGAGCGTTCGCGCTGCATCTGCCTGAGGATGAGGCCGAGCGCAGCCTGAGCCTCATGATTGGCATCGACAGCGCCGATGCCGGCCGGACGTCCGAATTCCTGCCGGCGCGCCTGCCGCCGGCGCTGCGTGGCTGGCTGATCAATGCCATCCAGGGGGGGCACCTCGCGTCTGGCGGTGTGGTGATCAGTGGCCTGCTGCTGCCGCATCTGCGCACCGGTCCTCTGCGTCCGGAGCTGTTCTTCGAGATCAGCGACGGGACGCTGGCCTTCGACCCGCGCTGGCCCCTCGGCCGGGATGTCCGGGGGCGCTTCCTCGTCGAGCGCGGTGCCTTCAGTGCACACATCGACTCGGGTGAACTCGGTGGCCTGGCGTTGCGGGACATCGATCTGAGGCTCGACGGTCTCGACGGGCAGCCGGGGCCCTTGCAGGTATCCGGCGGCGGCCACGCCGACGCGGCTGCTGGCCTCGCCTTTCTCGAAGCCATGCATGTGGATACCGGGTTGATGGCCGCCCTGGCGGGCTGGGAAGCCTCAGGACGGGTGGGCCTCGATTACGATATGGCCATCCCGCTGGACGGCAGCCCTATGTCGCAGGCCCGCATCGCGGTCAATCTCGACGTCGATGCCCTGCACGTGCCCAGGCTCGATCTAGATGTGCACGCTGTCGAGGGTCGACTGGACTACCACCATCCCGGCGTTCTGAGCAGCACGGGGCTTGCGGGTGAGATGTTCGGCGGGCCGGTCGCGGCGCAGGTCGCGGTGAGAATGCTGCCCGATGCCTCCGAGGTGCGCCTCGACCTCGAGGGCCGCGCCGACGCCCGGACGCTGGCCGCATGGACGGATGTGGACACGTTGGACGGCGCAGAGGGCGAATTCCACTACCTGGCCAACCTGTCCATCGCCGGGGACGGCGTCGTGACGCTGGACGTGACCTCCGATGCCGACGGGGTGACCACAGGCCTGCCGGCCCCCCTCGATGGTGGCGGCGGGCCGTTGGCGCTGCGCTTTCTCACTGCCCCCGATGCGGACTGGTCGCTGGCCTTCGACTGGGGGCCGCACAGCGGCGAGTTCAAGCTCCGTGAGCAGAACTTCGTGGCTGGCGCCATGGGGCTAGGCACTGCCATGCCCGAACTGCCCGAGCAGGGGCTGGTGGCGCGGGGACAGATCGAACGGATCGACCTGGGCGCCTGGATGTCGGCGCTGACGGCCATCGAAGCTGCTGCCGTAGCCCGCGGCCGGCCACGGACCCGCAGCCGCACTGCGGCTGACCTCGACGTGGAGATGGACTTTCAGAGCACACAGTTCGACGGTGTCGAACTCGGCGCTGCCACCTTGCGTATCACCGGTTCGACGCTGGCTACGGAGCTGGCCATCGACAGCGAGCCGGTTGCCGGCCGCCTGCTGGCCGTCATCGATGAGCCCCTGGAAGTGGACATCGAGCGGCTGCGCTGGCCGCTGGCCGAGATCTTCAACGGTACCGAACTCATCGACGCATCCGAATTCGATCCGTCCCGCATGGTGGCGATGAACGTCGATGTCCACCACCTCAACTGGGCAGGCAGCGACATCGGATCGCTGCGCTTCGAACTGCGTCCCGGGACCGATGTGCTGGTGGTGGACCGGATCGAGGCTGACCTGCAAGGGCTGATACTCGGCGCTGACGACGAGGGCCGTTCCCGCTTCGAGTGGCGATTCGGCGTCCGTCCCCAGACGCGCTATCAGGGGCGGATTTCGGGGGTGGAGGCGAGTCGGGTGCTCGAACAGTGGGGCCTTGCCCCCACCCTGGATGCCGAGAACTTCGCCTTCAGCATGGACCTGGCGTGGCCGGGCGGTCCCGCTGAACTGACCCCGCGGGCCCTCGACGGCCGTGTCCACTTCGAGGTGAATCGTGGCCGTTTCGTGCAGGTCGAGGCAGGGGCCGGGCCGCTGCG
>JAFIFL010000252.1 GCA_020832055.1 Gammaproteobacteria bacterium | reverse complement strand
CGGAGCTGATGTCGTTGCCTTCGCTGGATGGCGTGCAGATCGGCGCATTTCGCTGGGCGAAATAGCGCTCTCCCACAGTTGGGCGCGCTGCCACCTTGTGGGAAGGCCCTAATCGCAAAGCGATTGGGCCGATCTCGTGACGCTATGCCGGAGCTGATGTCGTTGCCGTCGATGCAAGCTGTCCGGATCGGCGCATTTCGCGGCGGGAGATAGCGCACTCCCCAAAAGTACCTATCGCGCCGGCCGCTCGATGGTCAGCCGTACCGGCGCCGCATCGGCGATGGCCCCGGGTTTCTGCACGCTGAGCTTCACCCAGGGCAGCCCGAACGCGCTTTGCAGCTCTGCCGCGAGATCCTCGGCGAAGGTCTCGATGAGCAGGCGCTCGGAATCGGCGCCGAACTTGCGGACGCGGCTCGCCACGGCGGTGTAGTCCAGCGTCAGGCTCAGATCGTCCCGGGCGGCGGCGGGCCGGATGTCCGCCGGCAGCAGCAGATCGACCAGCAGGGTCTGCCGCACCCGCCGTTCCCAGGCGTGGACGCCGATGCGGGTCGTCACGGCCAGATCGCTGATCTCGATGCGGTCGTCCAGGACACGGGTGGTAATGACGCTGTCGCTCAGGCCCCGGTCTGTGATGACGCGGTCGCTCATGACGCGGCCGGTATCGCAGGCAGCGTGTCCAGCGGCCAACGGGCGCGGGTCGAGACCCCGAGTTCCGCGACCTCGCCGGCCGCCAGCCGGCAGGCGCCGGCATAAGCGATCATGGCACCGTTGTCGGTGCACAGCGCCGGCCGCGCGTAGAACACGGCCGCATCCATGCGAGCGAGGCGGGCTTCGAGCTCCGCGCGCAGGCGCTTGTTGGCGGACACGCCACCGGCGATGACCAGCCGGCTGCGCTGGCATTCGGCCAGGGCGCGTTCGCACTTGATGGCCAGCGTTTCCACCACCGCTTCCTCGAAGCCGCGGGCGATATCGGCGCGGGTGGCTGCATCCATGGTCTCGCCCTGTTTCTGCACTTCGGTCAGGACCCGGGTCTTCAGTCCCGAGAAGCTGAAGTCCAGTCCCGGTCGGTCGGTCATGGGCCGCGGAAACCGGAAACGGGTGGGATCGCCGGACTCGGCCAGCCGGGCCAGCTCCGGACCGCCGGGATAGGGCAGCCCGAGCAGTTTCGCGGTCTTGTCGAAGGCCTCGCCGGCGGCGTCGTCCAGGGACTCGCCGAGCAGCCGGTAGCGGCCGATGCCGGTCACGTCCACGAGCTGGGTGTGGCCGCCTGAGACCAGCAGGGCGATGAAGGGGAAGGCCGGCGGGTTCGGCTCCAGCATGGGAGCGAGCAGATGCCCCTCCATGTGGTGCACGCCGATGGCCGGAATCCCCAGCGCAAAGGCCAGGCTGCGGCCAAAGGTGGCGCCGACCATGAGCGCCCCGATCAGCCCCGGACCGGCGGTGTAGGCGATGCCGTCGAGATCCCTGCGGGTCATGCCGGCATCGGCGAGGACCTTCTCGATCAGCGGCAGCAGGCGGCGGATGTGATCCCGGGAGGCCAGCTCCGGCACCACGCCGCCATAGGCGGCATGCAGATCCACCTGACTGTGCAGGGCTTCGGCGAGCAGTCCCGCCTCGGTGTCATAGATGGCGAGGCCGGTTTCGTCGCAGGATGTCTCGATGCCAAGGACGCGCATGGGGCAGATGTCTCGGTGGTTGGCAGGGCACGGGATGAAGGCGGCGTGAGAATACCATTGCCGGGGTATTCAATGCTTTGCATTCACTGGAAGTGCGGGCTAGAATTCGCGCCCTTTCCAGTCCCACAGGTATTTCAAGCGTCCATGCCGACAGTCAAGGTGAAGGAAAATGAGCCATTCGACGTGGCTCTGCGCCGGTTCAAGCGGTCCTGCGAGAAGGCAGGGGTGCTCTCCGAGGTCCGTCGTCGCGAGTACTACGAGAAGCCGACCTCCGTGCGCAAGCGCAAGCAGGCTGCGGCCGTGAAGCGTCACCTCAAGAAGCTGCAGCGCGAACAGAAGAAGCTCGAGCGCACTTTCTAAGGGGCCCCCTGGGCTGAGCAGACCCCGAGAGGGCGTCGCCGTGGATCTCAAGACCCGCATCAACGAAGCCGTCAAGGACGCCATGCGCGCCCGGGACAAGCCGCGTCTGGGCGCTTTGCGCCTGATCATGGCTGAGATCAAGCGGGTGGAAGTGGACGAGCGCATCGAAGTGGATGACGCCCGGGTCCTGGTCATCCTCGACAAGATGCTCAAGCAGAGGGCGGAGTCCGAGCGTCAGTACCGCGATGCCGATCGCACTGACCTGGCGGACGTCGAAGCCTTCGAGATCGCCCTCATCCGCGAATTCATGCCGGCACCGCTGGCCGAAGCGGAGATCGACAGCCTCATCGAGGCTGCCCTCACCGAATCCGGCGCCGATGACATGCGCGCCATGGGCAAGGTCATGGCCATCCTCAAGCCCAAGCTGCAGGGGCGCGCCGACATGGCCGCCGTCAGTGCCCGGGTCAAGGCGCGTTTGGCCTGACGACGCCGACCGCTTATCCTGACCGGATGCTGCGGTAACCCCCTCTCACCTCTAGACGCACGTAGACGCACGCGGGCATGGCCGGACGCATTCCCCAGGATTTCATCAACGATCTGCTCGAGCGGGTGGATATCGCCGAGGTCATTGGTGCGCGTCTGGAGCTGAAGCGGGCCGGCCGCGAGTTCAAGGCCCTGTGTCCGTTCCACAACGAGAAGACCCCGTCCTTTCACGTCATCCCCGACAAGGGCTTCTATCACTGCTTCGGCTGTGGTGCCAACGGCACGGCCCTGAGTTTTCTGCTCGAGCAGGAGCGCATGCCGTTTCAGGAAGCCATCGGTTATCTGGCCGGTCTGGCCGGGGTGGAAGTCCCCGAGGAGGCGGCGGCAGCGCCCCGGGACGAGCGCCGGGGGCTTCTTTACGACATCGTCGACCGTGCCGACCGCTGGTTCCGTCTGCAGCTGGCCCAGCATCCCAAGCGCGCCACCGCGGTGGACTACCTGCGCAAGCGCGGCGTCGACGGTCAGGCGGCCAAGACCTTCGGTATCGGCTTCGCGCCTCCGGGCCGTTCCGGCCTGCTCGAAGCCCTCGGTACCGATGACACCCAGCGTGCGCTCATGCTTCAGGCCGGCCTCATCGGTCAGGCCGACGACGGCAGGTTTTACGACCGCTTCCGCGACCGGATCATCTTTCCCATCCGCGATCAGCGCGGCCGTCCCATTGCCTTCGGCGGGCGCATCCTCGGCGACGGCCAGCCCAAGTACCTGAATTCCCCGGAATCCCCCCTGTTCCACAAGGGCCGTGAACTCTACGGCTTCTGGGAATGCCGCAATGCCGTCCGCGATCCCGAGCGGGTCCTCCTCGTGGAGGGCTACATGGACGTGGTGGGTCTGGCCCAGGGCGGTGTTCCCGAGGCCTGTGCCAGCCTCGGCACTGCAGCCACCCGGGATCATCTGGAGAAGCTGTTCCGGCTGGCACCCGAGGTGGTGTTCTGCTTCGACGGTGATGCCGCCGGTCTGCGTGCGGCCTGGAAAGCCGCCCGTACGGCGCTGGAAGTCCTCGAAGACGGCCGCGGACTGAGGCTGCTGTTCCTGCCGGACGGTGAGGATCCCGACACCCTGATCCGCAAGGAGGGCGCCGAGGCGTTCCGGGCGCGCATCGCCTCGGCGACACCGTTCTCCGAGTACCTGTTCAGCGAGCTGGCCCGGGAGCTGGATCTCGGCTCCCTGGACGGCCGGGCGCGGCTGGCCCACTTGGCCCGACCCATGCTGGAACGGATTCCCGGCCGGCTGGTCAAAACCCTCATGATGCGGCGTCTGGCCGAACTGGCGCAGATGCCGGTGGCGGATCTCGAACGCATTTATGCGCATCCCGCAGCCGATGCCATGGCGGGTGCGCAGGATCATGCGTCGGAGCGGGAGTACCCGGACCCGCACTGGGTTCCTGACGAAAGGCATGGGCCGGTGGCCCGGCCGCAGACCCAGCGTCGCCGGGTGCGGCTCAGCCGCGAGGACATCGCCACGGCGCTGCTGCTGCGGCGCACGGATTTTGCCGAGGAAGTGGCCGAGGGCGATCTCGATCGGCTGGCGGCCCTGGAGGCTGCCGGGGATCGCCAGGGTGTGCGGCTGCTGCGGGCCCTGGTGGCGCAGTTGCATGCACAGCCGGAACTGCCGGCAGCGGTGCTGATCAGCGCCTGGCTGGGCACTCCCGAGCATGACCGGCTCCGGCAGCTGATCACCGGTGCCGGCCTGCCGGCGAAGGAGCTGGCCGAGGGCGAGCGGGCGCGGCTGCAGTTCCAGGAGATCCTCGCCATGCTGCTCGCGGAGGCCAGCCAGCAGCGTCAACGGGAGCTGATCGCGAAGATCCGGGCCCGGGAGGCGAGTGCGGAGGAGCACGCGGAGTACTTCGCCCTGAAGCGGGCATCTGCCGGGGTCGGGGTGGCTTCGAAGCCACCGCCGCCGGTCTGACGGCGGGGCCGGCTGTCCGGTGACAACTTGAACCGGGTGGAGGTTGACCCCACCTCGGGTTATAATAACCGGCTATCCTGCGTCTGCTCCCTTCTGGGCAGTTGGTGCAGGCGCCAGGGCAGGTCCACCCGCACCTGCTTCGGCCTGTCTTCGGGGCGCGCAATCCGGCCGCCGGGTCGCCACGCCTTCACGCTGAGGAGCACCATGTCCACGTCCACCGAACACGTCCAGCAGCAGTCCCAGCTCAAGGAACTGATCGCCAAGGGCAAGGAGCAGGGCTACCTGACCTATGCCGAAGTGAACGATCATCTTCCCGCCGACATCTCGGATCCCGATCAGATCGAGGACATCATCCGGATGATCACCGAGATGGGCATCTCGGTGTTCGAGTCGGCACCGGATGCGGACGAGCTGCTGTCTGCCGGGGACGCCTCGGCCGACGAACTGGCGGCGGAAGAGGCTGCAGCCGCACTGGCTGCGGTGGAAACCGAGGCCGGCCGCACCACCGACCCGGTACGCATGTACATGCGTGAGATGGGTACCGTGGAACTGCTCACCCGCCAGGGTGAGATCGAGATCGCCAAGCGCATCGAGGAAGGGATCCGCGAAGTCATGGCGGCGATCGCCCGCTTCCCGGGCACCGTGCAGTTCATTCTCGATGCCTATGACAAGTCCGTGGCGGACGAGCGTCTGGCCGACGTGTTGATCGGCTACCTCGATCCCACCGACGATGTCCCGGCGGCCCCCCAGGTGCAACGTGACGGCCCGGCCGCCAAGGCAGCGGCCGCTGCCAAGGAAGCCAGCAAGGACCCCAGCGGCAAGGGCGCCAGCAAGGACGCCAGCGGCAAGGATGACAGCGACGACGACAGCGACAACGACGCCAGCAGCGACGACGACGCCGAAGAAGAGACCAAGGGGCCGGATCCGGTCGAGGCGGCGGCCCGCTTCGAAGCCATCCGCAAGCAGCTTAAGAAGACCGAGCGCAATCTCAAGCGCTACGGCCGCGACAGCAATGCCGGCGAGAAGGATCTCGCGTCGCTGGCGGGACTGTTCGCTTCCCTGAAGCTGACGCCGAAGTTCTACGAGGAGCTGGTGACCCGGGTCCGTGCGCCGCTCGATCGCATCCGCGAGCAGGAGCGCACCATTTCCACGGTGATGGTTCGCCGCGCCCGCATGCCGAAGAAAGTGTTCTTAGCCGAATTCCCCGGCAACGAAGTCGACAGCAAGTGGATGGCCAAGCACCTCGACGGCAAGCAGGACTGGACGTCGCGCCTGCAGCCCCATCGGGAAGACCTGCTGCGCGCCCAGCGCAAGCTGCAGGGGGTGACCGAAGAGACCACCCTGTCCATCGTGCAGATCAAGGAAATCAATCGCGCCATGTCCATCGGCGAGGCCAAGGCCCGCCGCGCGAAGAAGGACATGGTGGAGGCCAACCTCAGGTTGGTGATCTCCATCGCCAAGAAGTACAC
>JAFIFL010000251.1 GCA_020832055.1 Gammaproteobacteria bacterium | reverse complement strand
GCGAAATGCGCCGATCTGGAGGGCAGTCAGCGAAGGCAGCGACATCAGCTTCGGCACAGCGCTTCGAGATCGGCCCAATCGCTGCGCGATTAGGGCCTTCCCACAAGGTGGCAGCGCGCCGGCTGTGGGAGAGCGCTATTTCGCACAGCGGAATGCGCCGATCTGCAGGGCAGTCAGCGAAGGCAGCGGGATCAGCTTCAGCAGAGTGCGTCGTGATCGGCCCAATCGCTTTGCGATTAGGGCCTTCCCACAGACAGTCAGCGGGCCGGGCGTATCCGCAGCACCTTCCCGTCTGCGTGATCCGTCAGGACGTAGATGAAACCGTTCGGGCCGGTGCGGACATCGCGTACGCGGCTGCTGATCTCCTCCTCGAAGACCCTGCCGTGGTCGACGGCACCATCCGCGGTCAGCGCTACCCGCCGGACACTCCGCTCGGCCAGAGCGCCGACGAAGAGCTGTCCGCGCCAGGCGGGAAAGGCGTCACCGTCGTAGTAGGTCAGGCCCGAGGGTGCAGTGGAGGGCGTCCAGTCCACCAGCGGCTGTTCCATGCCGGGATACTCGGTGAAGGGTGAAATGCGCGCCCCGGTATAATCAATGCCGTGGGTGATGACCGGCCAGCCATAGTTGCGCCCGGCCTCCAGGCGGTTCAGTTCATCGCCACCCTGCGGGCCATGCTCGTGTTGGAACACTCGGCCATCGGGGGTCACCACGAGGCCCTGGGCATTGCGATGCCCGTAAGTCCAGATGCTGTCGAGCGCTTCCGGATCGCCGACGAAGGGGTTGTCGGCCGGAATGCTGCCGTCGGGATTCATGCGGATGGTCTTGCCGCGTGTATTGTCGAGGCGCTGGGCATCCTCGCGGTGATTGAAGCCGTCGCCGGTGGTGAACAGCAGCGTGCCGTCGGGCAGGAACGCGAGGCGTCCTCCGTAGTGGGCGGCGGTCCTTTGCATCGGCGTCCCGCTGAAGATGACTTCGAGATCTTCGAGGCGATTGCCGTCGAGTCGGGCCCGGGCTACCCGCGGCGTGTTGGCAGTCCGGTCGCCGTGGGCATAGCTGAGGTAGATCAGCCCGTTGTCGGCGAAGTCGGGGTCGGGCAGGACGTCGAACAGGCCGGCCTGGCTGCGGGCGAATACCGGCGGGACGCCGCCAATGGGCTCGGACACCTCGCCATGTTCACTGATGCGTCGCAGCTGACCGCCGCGCTCGGTGAGCAGGTAACTGCCATCGGGAAGAAAGGCCATGCTCCACGGAAACGAGATGCCTTCGGCGAAGGTCTCGACCTTGTAATCGGGGGCATCGGCAGACGTCGTCGCGGTGAGCGACAGCATCACGATCAGTGCGGCGAGGGCGTGAGTTGAGGTTTTATGCATGAAGGGCTACCTGCTGGCTGGGGCTTCACCTGAACGGCGTAAACGGTCACCATGAGGATCTGTTTCCGTGGGGCGCGAAGGTTCGCGACCACACCGATTCCGCAAGGCATCCAATCAGGACAATATAGATGATCCTACGCCTCATTTTGGCATTTCTCGCGGCCGTCGTGGTGACAGCCGCGCTGGCGGCGGCCGCGTCGACACAATTCGTATTGGCTGAGCTCGGTCGCCTCGGCGTCGACATTGGTATCGGTGACCGACTGGCCATGACCGCCTACGATATGCTCGGCATGGGCATGACCTTTCTTCCTGTCGTCGGCGTCGGATTCCTGCTGGGCTTTGGTGTTGCCGCACTGGTATTGCACTACCTGCTGCCAGGATGGCCGATGCTGGGCTATTCGCTGGCAGGATTCACCGCGATCCTGGCCATCATCCTGATCATGATTGCCGCCTTCGGTCTGGTACCGATAGCGGGCGCACGCAGCATGATCGGTATGCTCAGTCAGTGCCTTGCCGGCGCTGCGGGCGGGTACGTGTTCGCGCGCATTCTCACCTGGAGCAGGGCTGCTGCCTGATGCGGGAGATGAGCCGCCGGGCGCACTCATGGCGCGGCGGCATGCCCAGTGCTCGAGCTCTCAGGCTGCTCCGGTCCGGCCCAGGACCTGCTGGACGGCATCGAGCAACTCCCTCAATCGGAACGGTTTCGCCAGGCAGGCCACGATGTTGCGGCTGCCCTGACCGCCGTCTTCGGGATTGATGCTGCCGTAGCCGGTGCAGAGGATGACGGGCACCGACCCCGGTAGCGCCTCGATCGCCACGGCCAGTTCAGAGCCGCTCATGTGCGGCATCGTCTGATCGGTGATCACCAGATCGACGCTGTCGGTGCTGCGCAGGTATTCCAATGCCGCACCGGGATCGTTGAACACCGAGGTGCGATAGCCGGCATGATCGAGCAGTTCACTCATGAAGTTGGCCACCGAGACTTCGTCGTCCACGACGACGACGTGAGCGCCCTCGCGTGCCTGTTCGTCACCGGGATCGTCAGCGACATCGACTTCCACTGCAGCCTCCTCGGCCAGCGGGAAGTAGAGCTTGAAGCAGCTGCCCTCACCCGTAGTGCTTTCCACCTTCACATGGCCACCGTGCTGGTGCATGACGCTGTTGATCATCGCCAGTCCGAAGCCCGCGCCACGACCGGCGACGCGGGTGGTGATCAGCCGGTCGAACAGCTGCTCCCGGACGTCTTCGGGAATCCCGCGGCCATCGTCGCCGATGCTGATTTCGAGCCACGAGCCATCGAGGGCGGCATGGCAGGCTGCGCAGCGTGCATCCTCAGTCAGGTTGACCCGTGTCACCTCGAGGTCGATCCTGCCATCGCCGTCAATGGCCTCGCGGGCATTGATGAACAGGTTGACCACCACCTGCTGCAGCTGGACCGGATCGGCACTGATCCGTGGCAGATCCGCTGGGATTCGGCTGTGGATGGCGATGGTGGCCGGGATCAGCGAACGCATCATGCGCAGCATGCCTTCCATTTCCTCGCCCACCGAGAGCGGTTTCCTGTTGCCTTCTTCGGTGCGGGAGAAGTTCAGCAGCTGAGCGATCAGGTCGCGGGCCCGCTGACCTGCGCTGATGACCTCGCTCAGATAGTCATTGCAGCGCTCTCCGGCATCGGTGCCCTCCAGGGTGAGTTGGGACAATTCCGCATAGCCGATCATGCTGGCGAGAATGTTGTTGAAGTCGTGGGCGATACCGCCGCTGAGCTGGCCAATGGCTTCCAGGCGTCGGGTCTGCTGGAGCTGGCCTTCAAGCCGAAGTCGTTCCTGCTCACGTTCCCGGTCGATGGTGACGTCCCGGAGAATCGCCACCAGAGAGGTGCCCTCTTCGGCAGACAGCAGCCGAACGCTCAGTTCGAGGGTGTGTTCGGTGTCGTCCCGGGCCCTGCAGATCAGCTCCTGGCGCTGAACGCCGCCGCGTTCCTGCAGGGAGCGGATGAAGCGACGCCGGCTGCCGTCGTCATCGAACAGCCAGTGGTCCGAATCGGTGTTGTCGAAGCCGGCCACCAGCGTGTCGTAGTGACCGTTGCGCTCGATGATACGGCCGTCCTCGCCGCGGCTGATGAACAGCGCGTCCGGTGAGCTCTGGAACAGGGTGGCAAACTTGCGTTCGCTGCGGGCCAGGGCCGAGGCGATGCGACGACCGTCGCTGACGTCGCGGGCGATGCCGTAAGTACCCATGAAGCGGCCAGGGTCATCGGCGGCGTAGCGTCCCCTGGCGCTGACTTCGATCCAGCGGCTGACGCAGTCGTCACCGGCGTGGAGCTGCATTTCGAAGCAGGCCGTGGCGCGATGAGCCGTACGGCGCTCATCGAAGCGAAAGCGGCCACGGCGGGTCTCATCAGGGCCGAAGAGCACGGTCCAGTGCTGGCCCTCGAGGCGCTTGCGCTCGCGGCCGAACACCTTCTCGGAACTCGCCGAAACAAAGGTGAAGCAGCCGTCGGCATTGAGTAGGTAAATCACGTCCGGCGACTGATCCACCAGGAAGCGGTGCAGCCGGTCGGATTCGTGAACCCGGGCGAGTACTTCCCGCGCATCCGCTTCGCTGCGCTGATGACTGAGGGCCGAAGCAATGCTGTGCAGCAGGTCCTCCGGGCGATAGGGCTTGCGCAGATAGTCGAAGGCGCCGAGCCGAAGCAGGCGCCGCATCATGTCTTCGCTGCGCTCCCCCGAGATGACGATGATGCACGGTGGAACCTTCATCGCTCCCGCTGCCTCCAGAACGTCGTAGCCGTCCACCTCCGGCATGTTCAGGTCCAACAGCAGCAGTTCGATGTCCGGACGGCCTGGTAGCATGGCCACCGCGGCGGCCCCGTCCGGGGCGGTTTCCACCCGGTGTCCGGCGCTCTTGAGTATACCGGCGAGGCTGTGCGCATGCCCCGGGTCGTCGTCGACGATGAGAACTCGCCCTGGTGTCATGGGTGGCAACTGTTCATGGCGTGGCTTCCAGAGCCGGGAAGGCTCGCATCGAACGGCTTGGGAGCAGAGCCCCGTGACTGCTCCGGGGAAGCATTCTGGCCCGGCGTGGATGACCCTGCAAACGGCTCATGACGGCCACCCTGTCTCACGGCACGACAGTTTCGCGACCCTGCCGTCAGTCCGGCAGCCCCCCTCGGGTCAGGCGCTCGGGGTCCAGCAGAGCCTCGAGCTCGGTGCGGTCGAGGTCGGTCATCTCCAGTGCCACATCGAGGATCGGTCGCCCCTCCCGGTAGGCCTGTTTGGCGATTTCCGCTGCGCGTAGATAGCCCAGGCGACCATTGAGCGCGGTGACCAGAATCGGGTTGCGGGCGAGGGGGGCGGCGACCTGCTCATGACGGATCTCGAAACAGGCCACGCTGCGGGCTGTGGCACGGGCAGAGCCAGCCAGCAGGCGGATGGCTTCGAGCAGGCTGTCGGCGATCAGCGGCAGCATGACGTTGAGCTGAAAATTGCCGCTGCCGGCGGCCGCGGCGACAGTGGCGTCGAGGCCGATGACGCGGACGGCCGCCATGGCCACCGCCTCGGGCAGTACCGGATTGACCTTGCCGGGCATGATGCTGCTGCCCGGCTGCAGGGGCTCGAGCTGGATCTCTCCGAGTCCTGCCAGCGGACCGCTGTTCATCCATCGCAGATCGTTGGCCATCTTGATCAGCGTCAGTGCGCCACTGCGCAGGATGGCGGCGAGTTCCGCCGCGGTGTCCTGGCTGGCGATGGCGCGAAACGGATTGTCATCGGCATGGAAGGGCGTGCCGCTGCCCCGACTCAGACAGGCTGCCATCCGCGTGCCGAATTCCGCATGGGTGTTGATGCCCGTGCCGACTGCGGTGCCGCCCAGCGCCAGCCGGGCCAGGCGTGGCCGGATCCCGGTCAGGCGGTCGGGCAGGTCGGCCGCCTGGGCGGCCCAGGCGGAGAGTTCCTGGCCGAAGGTGACCGGCATGGCGTCCATCAGGTGGGTACGACCGGTCTTGACCACGTCGCGCAGCGCTTCGCTGCGCTCGCCGAGGACCTGCTCCAGTGCCGCCCAGGCGGGCATCAGCTCCTGAGCCAGCGCGAGGGTGGCAGCAATGTGGATGGCCGCGGGGATGACGTCGTTGCTGCTCTGGCCGAGGTTGACGTGATCGTTGGGGCTGACTTCCAGGCCGCAGGATTGAGTGGCCAGACGGGCCAGCACCTCGTTGACGTTCATGTTGGTGCTGGTACCGGATCCGGTCTGATACACATCGACGGGGAACTGATCCGGGTACTGACCGGCGATGATCCGATCGGCCGCCGCAGCGATGGCGCTGCCGCGTGGCGCGTCGAGCAGGCCGAGGTCCACGTTGACCTCGGCTGCGGCAGACTTGATCCGACACACAGCCTGGATGAACGCGAACGGCAGGGGGCGGTCACCAATCTGGAAGTTGATGATGGCGCGCTGGGTCTGGGCACCCCAGAGCGCCGACACCGGCACCTGGACCGGACCCATGCTGTCCGTCTCGGTACGCGTCTCGTCGCCGGCCATGTCGCTCTCCCATCGGCAGTCCGGTACCGGGCTGAGTGGCTCGGTGTGGGCGCATTTCGCAAGGAGCGAAATGC
>JAFIFL010000250.1 GCA_020832055.1 Gammaproteobacteria bacterium | reverse complement strand
GCCTCAGCTTCGGCCAAGTGCTTCGAGATCGGCCCAATCGCTTTGCGATTAGGGCTCTCCCACAGGGGGGCCGCCCTGTGGCCCTGTCCGTTATCGAAATTCGACCTGCGGATAGCCTTCGGCCGCTGCCGCTGCCAGCTTGGCGGCGTACTTCGGCCCGGTGCCGAAATAGGCCTGATAACGCACCTTCCCTGCTTCGCGGCCTTCGACGTTGGAGTTGTAACCGGTAAACCAGCCCTGGCTGCGACGCAGCAGAATGCGTTCGTGGGCACGGATCACTTCATCCACCCACTCCCGCTCAGCTTCCGCGCGCGCCTCGATGCGGGTGTGGCCTGCTTCTCGGACGTGTTCGAGCAACCCGGTCACCCAGTTCACAGCGCCTTCAATGGCACGGGGAAAGTTGGTCGAACCGGACACGCTCTGAGGCCCGGCCACCATGAGCAGGTTGGGGAAGCCGTGGGTGAGCACACCGAGCCAGGTGCTCGGGCCGTCGCGCCACTTCTCCCCCAGCACCCTGCCCTCCGTACCGCGGATCTCCACATGGTCGAAGGCGCCGGTGATGGCGTTGAAGCCCGTGGCAAAGACGATCAGGTCGAGCTCATGGTGGGCGTTCGAGGTCTGGATGCCGGTCTTGGTGATGCGTTCGATGGGCGTCGTGGAGAGGTCCACCAGATGGACATTGTCGCGGTTGTACGCCTCGAAGTAGTGCGTCTCCAGCGGCAGGCGCTGGGTGCCGAAACCGTGGTCTTTGGGGATCAGCTTCTCGGCCGCCTCGGGGTCGCTCACGCGCTCGCGGATGCGGCCGGCGATGTAATCGGAGAACTCCCGGTTGGCGGCCTCATCCGAGAAGATCTCCACGAAGTTGCTCTGCAGGATGGCAAACCCGGGCCGGCGGTAGAGTTCATCCCAGTACGCGACGCGCTCCTCCCGTGTCAGGTTCCAGAAGCCCCGCCGGTCGGGAATGTGTTCGAAGCCGCCGGGGGACTCGGCGCAATTGGCGAAGATCTCGTCGTAGCGGGCCCGGATGGCCGCCATCTCCTGCTCCGAGATCGGCGCATTGTTCAGGGGCGTACTCCAGTTCGGGCGGCGCTGGAAGACGGTGAGTTCCCCCACCTTGTCCGCAATCTCGGCGATGACCTGGATGCCGGTGGCACCGGTGCCGACGACGCCAACGCGGCGTCCCGCGAGAGGGACGGGCTCTTTCGGCCACCAGTAGGTATGGAAGGCGTCCCCCTCGAAGTCATCCATGCCCTCGTAGCGGGGCAGCGTCGGTATGGACAGGACGCCCATGCAGCTGATCACGAAACGGGCCATCACCGTCTCCCCGGACGCGAGCGTCAGGTGCCAGATCCGTGCGCCCTCGTCCCAGGTCATGGCCTCGACGCGAGCGTTGAAGCGCATGTGGCGCTTCAGGTCGAACTTGTCGGCCACGAAATTGAGATAGCGCAGATTCTCCGGCTGCGGCGAGAAGCGCTCTTTCCAGTGCCATTCGTCGTGCACTTCCTGCGAGAAGGAGTAGCCGTAGGTGTAGCTCTCGGAATCGAAGCGCGCGCCTGGATAGCGGTTGCGGTACCAGGTGCCACCGAGGTCCTCGTCCGCCTCGAACAGGATGGCGTCGACGCCGAGCTCGACAAGGCGATGGATCTGATAGATGCCGGAGACGCCGGCGCCGATGACCACCACCTCGTGGTGCTGTTTTTCCATCATGAGATTCGAATCCTGCTGCTTCGGCGTCAGGGATCAGACGGGGCCACGAAGCGCGCCCGCGAGTCCGCTATGGTGCCGCAACATACGCCGGTCTGCCGACACCGACGCCTGTTGCAGATTTGCCTCGCCAGCAACCCGTTTCGGTGTCAGAGCCGATAAGGCACCCTTATGCCCGGTTCCTCTGGCGGGAAGTCTTTACTGTTGCGGGTGACCAGCAGCGCGCGCTCGTGCTGGGCGCTGGCCCAGATGATGGCATCCGGCAGGCGCAGGCGATGGGTACGACGGATGACCACCGCTCTTTCGGCGATGTCACGGTCAATGACCACCTGGCGGAATCCGGCCAGGAAGCGACGAATGCTGGATTCATCGTCGGCGGTCGTACCCACCATCACTTCCATCCACGATATCGGGCTGATGACCGGCTGCGCATAGCGCTCCAATTCATCCCTCGCAGCCGCCACACCGTTGAGGTAGTCGATGAGAATATTGGTATCCAGCAGGGCGTTCACTGGCCCCACTCGCTGCGCAGTTCCTGCTGATAGTCAAGGCTGTCCCGCGGTCGGGTCTTCCAGATGCCGAAGGCTTCGTTGTCCCGTGCCGTCCCGTGACGATGGATGTACTCCGCCACCGCCCGGCGCATGAGCTCAGCGCGCGACAGCTTGGACTGCTCGCTCAGGTGCTTCAGCGCCTCGATCTGTTCATCGGGCAATTCGACAATGGTTCGCATACCTCATACCTGACGTCATATGATGACGTCATCATATGACGTCATTGCTGAACTGACCACCCATTCAGGGCCTGCCCAGTCATTGGCCATCGGGGCCTCGAACGCCTGTCGCACCTCGCCAGGTTTGGTCTTGGTGGTGGCCATGACGATTGGAGCGCCACCGGCAGGCGGCCAGGGTGCCGCCGCAGCCCGGATGGTGCTGTCACCTCGCTACTGCGATGCGACGGGGACGCAGATCTGACAGCTGAAGCATCGCATGTTTCTTCCGCTCCAGCGTGAACGAAGGTTCGTGGCGAACTCACACAGACCATTCCAGGAACGGTGCCAACGACGCTTCGACGGTCGAGACGTCGAGATCACGGGTAATGAATACCAGCCGCGTGCGTCGATCGGACGACGGCCAGGCTGGCAGCAGAATGGGGTCTTCGAAGCGATGTTGTACACCATGGATGACCATGGGACGGTCGGTCTCCGCCAGATTGATGATGCCCTTCACCCGCAGGATGTCCGGCCCGCGCAGCAGCAGCAGGGCCTCCAGCCACTGATCGAGCAGCGGGCCGGAAATGGGCGTCTCGAAGGTGAGACTCGAAGCGCGGATGTGCTCGCCATGCCGGTTCGGATCATGACTGTGGTCATGGTGGTGACCATGATCGTCGGCCGGCCATCCCTCCAGGCCTGCGAGTCGGCCTGATAACGACGGCGCTGCCGCGAGGAGCGGGTCTGCCTGCTCGATGTGCCCATGCAGCGCGATGGTTCGCGGGGCCGTCGGGTTGATCGCCGCCAGCCGCAGCGTCAGGCGGTCGAGCACAGCCTCGTCGGCCACGTCCGTCTTCGTGATCAGCAGCCGATCCGCTACCGCCACCTGCCGCCGCGCTTCCTGTTGACGCGCAAGCGTGTCGACCCCGTGGACGGCATCCACCACCGTGACGACCTGATCGAGGCGGTAGCGGGCGGTGAGCGCCGGGTCGCCGACGAGGGTCTGCAGGATCGGCAGGGGGTCGGCAATGCCCGTGGTCTCGAGCACGACGCGCCGGAACCAGGGGCGTCCTGCCCGCGCATAACGCCAGGGAGCGTCGCGCAGGGTACGGGCGAGGTCACCGCGGATGGTGCAGCACAGGCAGCCACTGGCCATCTCGATGACGGCATCGTCGGCCAGGGGCGCCACCAGATCGTGATCAATGCCGATGTCGCCGAATTCGTTGATGAGAATCAGCGTGTCCGCAAGCTCACGGTTCTCGAGCAGCCGATTCAGAACCGTCGTCTTGCCGCTGCCCAGGAACCCTGTCAGCACCGTGATGGGGATGAGTTCAGAGGATGGCGGCACGGTCAGTCTCCGAACACGCGACAGTCGCCGCAAAGGCCGCTGACTTCCAGCGTCCAGTCGAATTCAACTGCTTTCCCGATCGCGGAGGAACACCGCGAGCAGCGAGGACAGCAGGTCGCCAGCTTCCTCAGGGACGAAGTGCCCCACCCCCGGCAGGTGCACGCAACGATGCTGGGGAAACGCAGTACCGAGTTCCCGGGTCGCTGCCTCGATGTCCAGCGTGCGGTCGAGGCCGCCGTAGACCAGCAAGGCATCGTGTTCGGAGATGACCGCCGGCAGCGCTTCCGACGCCTGCGGCAGGGGTGCAAGGTCGGTCTGCTCCAGCAGCCGCAGTGCCGCCGCCCGGGCACTCCCGTTGCGGAAGACCGCTGCATAGCCCTCCATCTGGGTCGCGCCGAGACTGAATCCATGGCCTGTTCCCATCCGGCGCATCAGGCCCGGGAGCAGGGTGTCGAGATCCTCGAACAATGCGTCGAGACGGGCGTCGGCCTGGCGATCCAGCAACCACTCGTACCAGGACGTGCCCAGCATGGGCGCATTCGTGGCGCTGCCGCTGACCAGGCAGCAACGCTCCACGGCGTTCTGGTGGCGCGCGACGAAGTCCAGAGCCAGCCTCACGCCCGCGCCATGCGCCAGCAGGTGGACGCGGTCCACGCCCGCGGACTCGAGCAACGCGCTGAGCAGGGCGGTCACCCCAGCGGGCGTGACGGCCGAGGGCTGGGCGTCGCTGCAGCCGAAACCCGGCAGATCCACTGCCAGCACCCGCCATTCGTTCATCAGGGCCCCAAGAGGCTGCCGAAACAACAGGCTCCAGGTCGGAAATCCATGCAGACACAGCAGGACCGGAGCATCGCGTGGTCCTTCGTCCAGATAGTGAACGCGGCCTCCACTCCACGGCATGAACCGGGGTTGCCAGGGCAGGAGCTGGTGCAGCGTTGGTGCGGCTGACATCGACATGATCAAACCTTCCAGAACGACGACCGTGGATCCGGACAACGTGACCCGATGAAAAATACGTTATAACATATCAATCATCTTGAGCCACTTCTCACCCGTGCACTGTCCTCGGAGTACCCATGGCGACGCTGACTTTTCTGACCACCACCCTGTTCGACCACGGCGTGTGCCGGCAGCTCGTCGACGTGCTGCAAAGCCACGGCATTTCCCGCCCCCTGCTGTGCACGGATCGAGGTCTTGTGGCCGCAGGGATCGTGGAGCAGATCGAGACCGTGATCTCCAACTCGGTGCAATCGGTGCGTTACGACGAGACGCCGGAGAATCCCACTGAGGAGGCCGTCCTGGCTGCCGCCGAGCGCTATCGTTCGGAAGGCTGCGACGGCCTGATCGCGGTCGGCGGCGGATCGAGCATCGATCTTGCCAAGGCCGTCGCCCTGCGCGTGACCCACGACGGCGATCTGCTGCAGTACACCGCCGGCCAGGGCGGCGTCGAACGCATCGGGCCGGTGGCGCCGCTCATCGCCGTCCCCACCACCGCCGGGACGGGCAGCGAGGTGTCCAGCGGCTCGGTGGTGATCATGAACAACGGCGAGAAGCTGATCTTCATCAGCCGTCACCTGGTTCCGCGCACAGCGGTCTGCGACCCGGAACTGACCTTCGGCCTGCCGCCGCTGCTCACCGCTGCGACGGGGATGGACGCCATGACCCACTGCATCGAGGCCGTGCTGTCGCCCCAGGTGAATCCGCCTGCGGAAGCTGTGGGCCTCGACGGCCTGCGGCGCGGACTCGGCCACGGCCACCTGCTGGCCGCAGTCAAGGACGGTCAGGACCCGGATGCGCGCTGGAACATGATGATGGCCTCCACAGAGGGCGCGATGGCTTTCAGCAAGGGACTCGGTGCGGTGCACTCCATGAGCCACGCCTGCGGCGCCCTGCCCGGCCTGCGCCTCCATCACGGTACGCTCAACGCGGTGTTCCTGCCCACGGTGCTGCGATTCAACGCCGACCATGTGGGCGACAAATACGCACGCATCCGGGAGGCCGCCTGCCTCGACGCCAAGGTGGATCTCGCCGACTACATCGAGCAGCTCAACTCGAGCCTCGGCCTGCCGCCGAACCTGGCCGCCATGGGCGTCACCGCCGATCAGATTCCGGGTCTGGCCCAGCACGCCGCCCGCGACGTCTGCACGTTCACCAACCCGCGCCCCGCCAGTGTCGATGACTACCAGCGGCTCATCGCAGCGGCCATGGGCTGATCGGATCCACGCTTGCTGACAGGAACGCCTTGACTCCATCGCGGACGGCCTCGAGCAGGCAGGGGCATCAGGTTCG
>JAFIFL010000249.1 GCA_020832055.1 Gammaproteobacteria bacterium | reverse complement strand
TTCGCCACCGACAGGGCATTCGTCTCGATGAACAGCCGGCGGGGCTCCACAGCATCACCCATGAGTGTGGTGAAAACCCGATCCGCCGCCATCCCGTCTTCTACGGCTACGCGCAACAGGCGGCGGGTTTCCGGATTCATGGTGGTTTCCCATAGCTGATCCGGGTTCATTTCGCCCAGGCCCTTGTAGCGCTGAATGTCCTGGCCGCGGCGGGATTCCTTCATCAGCCACTCCAAAGCCGCCTCGAAACTGGTGACGGGCTGATTCTTCTCACCGCGACGAATGTAGGCCCCTGGCTCGATGAGCTGGTGAAGACGCTCGCCCAACTCACAGATCTCCGGGTACTCTGCCGACATGAAGAAGTCCTGGCTGAACCGCAGTCGGGTCCTGACGCCATGCTCGAGGGTTTCCACCACGGGCAGGTAGACGCCGTGTTCGGCATCGTGTTCTACGACAAGGTAGTGCTGGGCCGTTCCGGTATCGGTATCACCCACCTGTTCTCGAAGCAGTTGGGTCCAGGCCTCCACGGTGGCTTGATCCACGAGGGATTCTGCAGTCAGCGTGGGCAGGTAGATCATCGGTCGGGTCAGGCGCTCGGGATACACTCTCCTGAGTTTCTGCAGCCGCTTTTCGACCTGCTGGTAGCGCCGCACGAGGTCTTCGAGCGCTTCGCCCGCGACCGGCGGGGCATCCGGATTGACGTACAGTTCCGCCCCGTCGAGGGCCTGGGCGGTCAGGTAAGCGATGAGTTCATCGTCGTCCTTGACGTAGTGTTCCTGCTTGCCTTTACGCACCTTGTAGAGGGGTGGCTGGGCGATGAAAACATGTCCACGATCAATGAGTTCATGCATCTGGCGGAAGAAGAACGTCAGCAGCAGGGTACGGATGTGGGATCCATCGACGTCAGCGTCGGTCATGATGATGATGCTGTGATAGCGCAGCTTGTCGGGGTTGAATTCGTCCCGGCCAATGCCGCAGCCCAAGGCTGTGATCAACGTGCCCACCTCTGCGGAGGACAGCATCTTGTCGAAACGGGCTTTCTCCACGTTCAGAATCTTGCCTTTCAGGGGCAGGATGGCCTGATGGCGCCGGTCACGGCCCTGCTTAGCGGAACCGCCGGCTGAATCACCCTCGACCAGGAATATCTCCGACAGGGCGGGATCCTTTTCCTGGCAGTCCGCCAGCTTTCCGGGCAGGCCGGCGATGTCGAGAGCTCCCTTGCGCCGGGTCATGTCGCGTGCCTTGCGAGCCGCTTCCCGGGCCCGGGCCGCATCGATGATCTTGCCGGCAATGGACTTCGCTTCGGACGGATTTTCGAGCAGATAGTCTGCGAAGTGGCGACCAAGCTCCTGTTCAACAGCCGTCTTGACCTCGCTGGAGACAAGCTTGTCTTTGGTCTGGGAGGAGAACTTCGGGTCAGGGACTTTCACGGAAACGACCGCTGTTAGGCCCTCGCGTGCATCGTCTCCAGTCATGTTGACCTGAGCCTTCTTGGCCAAGCCCTCGGTCTCGATATAGTTGTTCAGCGTTCGAGTGAGGGCAGCACGGAAGCCTGCCATGTGGGTACCACCATCCCGTTGAGGGATGTTGTTGGTGTAGGGATAGATGGATTCCTGGAAGCCGTCGTTCCACTGCATGGCGACTTCAACACCAATGCCGTCATCCCGCTGGACGTTGAAGTGGAACATCTTGTTCAAAGTGGTCTTGGTGTCGTTCAGGTAGGTGACGAACTCGATCAGCCCACCTTCGTAGTGGAAGGTCTGCTCCTTGCCGACCCGCTCATCCACCAGATGAATTCGGACCCCGGAATTCAGGAACGCGAGCTCGCGCAGACGTTTAGCCAGCAGATCGTAGTGGAACTCGATGTTCACGAAGGTGGCCGGGGAAGGGCGGAACCACATTTCGGTACCGCGGCGATCCGTAGTGCCGACTTCCTTCAGTGGGGTTTCGGGAACACCGTGGCGGTAGATCTGTTGGTAGACCTTGCCCTCACGGCGGATGGTCAGGCGAAGCTCTTCCGACAACGCATTGACCACCGAAACCCCGACACCGTGCAGACCGCCGGAAACCTTGTAGCTGTTGTCATCGAACTTACCGCCGGCATGGAGCATGGTCATGATGACCTCGGCAGCGGACACCTGCTCTTCCGGGTGCATATCCACCGGAATGCCGCGACCGTTGTCCCGGACGCTGACCGCCTCGCCCGGATGAATGATGACATCAATCAGGGTGCAATGACCGGCCAGCGCCTCGTCGATGGAGTTATCCACCAATTCCTGCACCATGTGGTGGAGCCCCGTGCCGTCCTCGGTGTCGCCGATGTACATGCCCGGACGCTTGCGTACTGCGTCGAGGCCCTTGAGGACCTTGATGCTGCCGGAGTCGTAAGCCCGCTCTTCTGTCATGCTGTTCTCCTGATCGGTCTCGCTTCAGCCTGCGCTGATCCGACCGTGTTCCACGTGGAACATTGCCAATGCCGTGGCGGATTCGAGCCCCGCCATGACGAGATCCCGCTGTACTGCCGTCACCAGGACCTGGGCCGGCAGCGTAGCGAGGATACTTCCCAGCCGCGCGCGATGATCGCGATCCAACTCCGCTGGCAGATCGTCAACCAGGTAAATGCCCTGCTTCGACGTCGCCGCAGCAAGCCAGCGACCCTGGGCGACGAGGAGGGCACAAGCCAGAATCTTCTGCTGGCCCCGGGACAGCGCTTCAGCGGCTGCCCGTCCACCCGCCGTCAGTTTCAACTCCGCCCGCTGAGGTCCGGAGCGGGTAAACCCCTGCGTCCTGTCCGAGTCTCGCTGGCTGGCCAGCACGTCCGCCAGGGACGGCGCATCTGCATCCCAGCCGGGCAGATAACGCAGCGCAATCTGATCCGGACCACCGAGTTCCTCCAGGGCTTCATCCACCAGAGGCTGAAGGGCAGTTACCGAGGCCCTGCGCTGAGCATCGATCAGGTGGGCGTCCCTGTTGAGGCGGGTTTCCCAGGCGTCCAGCTCTGCGCTGCTTGCTGCCGATGCCCGACGCAGCAGGGCGTTACGCTGCTCCAGGCCGCGCCGATAAGACTTCCAGCTCTCCAGAAAGGAACGTTCCACGTGGAACGTTCCCCAGTCCAGAAACCTGCGACGGCGGACCGGAGGCCCTGTCACTAATTCAACGGAATCCGGATTGATAAGCTGAACAGGAAGCACCTCCGCCAATGCGGAAGTCGTCCTCACCGCCTCTCCACCCACTTTGATCTGGACCCCGCCAGAGCGCTCCCGGCTCACGCCCAGACTCGTCCTGTAGCCGTCGGCATGGATGACTTCACCATGCACGGTGGCAGCATCTTCCCCATATCTTATCACTGGCAACATGCGATTGCTGCGGAAGGAACTTCCCGTTCCGAGCAGCCACACGGCTTCCAGCAGACTGGTTTTGCCGCTGCCGTTGTCGCCGGTGATCAAGCTGGTGCCCGGCGGCATCTGCAGCCTGGCCGAAGCAATGTTGCGCACCGCATGAATGTCGACGCGGGCCAGATGCATCAAGCGACGCCGGGGTGGATCGCTGAAATCCTAGAGCCGCATGGGCATGACGACATACAGGGCATCGCCACCGCCTGGCTCCTCAATAACCGCCGAGCTGCTGGCATCCGAGACGGTGATACGAACCTGGTCAGACCCGAGCACCGCCAGCACATCCTGCAGGTAGGAGACGTTAAAACCCATTTCCAGGCTATCGCCCGTAAACTGAACCGGTACCGCTTCCTCGGCTTCTTCCTGTTCGGGATTGTTCGCCTGAACGGTCAGCAAGCCCTCGGAAAGGGTGATGCGCACGCCCCGATACTTCTCGTTGGACAGGATCGCTGCCCGCGAAAATGCCTCACGCAGCTGCTGGCGATCACCAATGCTCTCGCGGGTACCGCCCCGGGGAATCACCTTCTCGTAGTCCGGAAAGCGACCGTCCACCAGCTTGGTGATGAAGCTGTAGCCGCCGAGCTCCGCCTTCAAGTGGTTACTGCCAAGGCTGAGTCGCACCTGTTCCTCACCCTCTGCCACCAGACGGGACAGCTCATTGACGCCCTTGCGGGGCACGATGACCTGCTGCTTCCCCTCGCCGGCACCTGGGGTCAGCGTACACATGGCGAGCCGATGCCCATCGGTGGCGACCGACCGCAGATGTTCCGCTGTCACTTCCAGCAGCATGCCGTTGAGGAAATAACGCACATCCTGCTGCGCCATAGAGAACGAAGTCCGATCCATGAGCTTGCGCAACTGGCTCTGGCCGAGTTCGATTTCAAGCTCGCCGGCGCCCTCGTCGATGCCCGGAAACTCTGAAGCCGGCAACGTCGCCAACTGAAACTTGCTGGCGCCGGACCTGAGCACCGCCCGCTGATCATCCAGGGCCACGTCCACCTTCGCGCCTTCCGGCAACGCCCGCCAGATGTCCATCAGCTTGCGGGCGGGCAGGGTGATCTCACCGTTCTCAGAAGCCGCCTCCGGCAGCTCCACCCGCGCCACCAGCTGCACCTCCAAATCGGTCCCGGTCAGCGTCAGATGCTGCCCATCAACGCTCACCAGAAGGTTCGACAGCACAGGCAAGGTCTGACGACGTTCGACCACGCCGGTGACCAATTGCAGAGGGCGCAACAGCAGATCGCGCGGTACGGAGAACTTCATGGTGGTCTCTCTTCTTCAACCTGACCCGGTTGTTGGCAGTGCGGTGCCTTCAGGTCGTCAGCAGCCGCACCAGATTCTTGTAATCTTCCGCCAGATCCGTGCTGCTGCCACGCAATTCAGCCACCTTTCTGCAGGCATGCAGGACCGTCGTGTGATCGCGACCGCCGAACGCATCACCAATCTCCGGCAGGCTATGGCTGGTCAATTCCTTTGCCAGACACATGGCCATCTGCCGCGGACGAGCCACGGCCCGATTGCGCCGCTTCGACAACAGATCAGCAATCTTGATCTTGTAGTATTCCGCCACGGTCCGTTGGATATTGTCGACCCCAACTTGCCGTTCCTGGATCGCCAACAGGTCCCGCAGGGCCATCCTCACCTGATCGATACTGATCCCGCGCCCGGTGAACTGGGCATTCGCAATCACCCGCTTCAGCGCGCCCTCGAGCTCCCGTACGTTGGAACGGATCCGCTCGGCGATGAAAAACGCCACGTCCTGATGCAGTTCGACACCTTCCTGCTCCGCTTTCTTCATCAAGATGGCGACTCTGTGCTCGAGTTCCGGCGGCTCCACGGCCACCGTCAAACCCCAGACGAAGCGCGACTTCAGCCGCTCCTCGAGACCGTCGATCTCTCGAGGATAGCGGTCGCAGGTCAGCACCATCTGCCGCCCACCTTCGAGCAAGCCGTTGAAAACGTGAAAGAATTCCTCCTGGGACCGCAACTTGTTGGCAAAGAACTGAATGTCGTCGATGAGCAGCGCACTCACTGACCGGTAATAGTTCATGAACTCCTGCATCGTTCCCTGCTGCAGTGCCTTGACCATGTCCTGGACAAAGCGCTGGGAGTGCAGATACACCACCCGGGCTGAACGATCCCGCGCCACTATGAGATTGCCCACGGCCTGCATCAGGTGAGTCTTGCCGAGTCCCACCCCCCCGTAAAGCAGCAAGGGGTTGTAGGACTTGCCGGCGTTCTCCGCCACCTGGATCGCAGCCGCCTTGGCCAGTTCATTGGATTTCCCTTCCACAAATGTGGCGAAGGTGAATCCCGGGTTCAGTTCAGAGCGCGCCCCACCAGGAGACGGTGGCAGCGGCGCCGGCGTGGGTGCTGCAGTGCGTGCCGCCGGCCTAGGCGCCTCCACCCGATCCGAACTGCCCACCAGTAATTCCACCCGCGTCTGACCGTTACGAGCGGCGAAGCTGCCTACCAGCTCGCTGATCCGAGCCATAAAGCGATTGGACACCTGGTCACGGACGTAGACGTTCGGCGCCAGAAGGCGGATCTCGGCATCGCCTTCCACCACCTGCAGTGGCCGAATCCAGGTATTGAATTGCTGAGCGCTCAGCTCATCCTGCAGATGATCGAGACACTTGCGCCAGACGGCTGA
>JAFIFL010000248.1 GCA_020832055.1 Gammaproteobacteria bacterium | reverse complement strand
GCTGGCGTTGCGCCACTTGTGGGAAGGCCCTAATCGCGCAGCGATTGGGCCGATCGAGAGGCGCTGGGCCAAAGCTGAAGACGTTGCCATCGCTGTACGTCATGCAGATTGGCACAGCGCGACAACCGCTGCGTTTCGGCACGGCCGGATTCAACGCTTGGGCGTGAACTCGATGTGCAGTTCCTTCAGGGCCCGCAGGCAGAAGTTGGGTTGATGCCGGAGGTTGTTGCGGCCCTCGATCAGCTTGAAGTCCTCGATGCGGTCAACGAAGGCCTTGAAGCTCCAGTACAGCTCCCGGCGTGCCAGCGGTGCCCCGAGACAGTGGTGGATGCCTGACCCGAATCCGAGATGCCGCCCGGGCTTCTCGCGTTCGAGATTGAGCTCGGCGGGACATTCGAACTCGTCGGCGTCCCGATTGGCGGCAGCGTAGCGGATATTGAGTACCGAGCCGGCGGGAATTTTCACGCCGTAGAATTCGACCTCTTCAGGTACCTGTCGGAACAGACCCTGGACGGGACCTTCCAGACGCAGGACCTCCTCAGAGAAAGTCCGGAGGTACTTGTCGGGGTCGGCCTTCAGCTTGGCCCACACGCCCGGATTCTGGGCGAGCAGCATGATGCCCGCGGAAATGGCGTTGGTGCTGGTCTCTGAGCCGCCGACGAAGGTGTCGGCCATCATTTCAGCATGCAGTTCGTTGTCGGTGAGGGTACGCCCCCACTCGGGAATCTCACGATTGACCATCTCCGAGAGCAGGGTGCCATCGGGCTCCTTGCGCAGACGCTCGAAGATGGGCTGGAAGTAGTGCTGGGCCTCGATCTCCATCTCCACCGACCAGCGCTCTTCCTCTTCGGTCTGCATCATGCCCAGCCGCTGTACCCAGGCATCGGTCCAGGCCTTGATCTTCCAGATGTCCGATTCAGGCACGCCGACCTGCTGGCCGATGGTGATCAGGGGCAGGGGCACAGCGAATTGCTGGACCCAGTCGCATTGACCGTCGTCGATGAAGGCATCGATCAGGCGATAGGCCAGGTTCTCGACGAAAGGATCCAGGTTCTTGATGTTCTTCGGTGCGAAGGCCTTGTCGAACATGGCCCGCATCTGTTTGTGGTTGGGGTCGTCGCGGCCAGCCAGGGTCGGCGCCGGGAGCCAGCCCTTCTCCTCGTAGAGTTCCTTCATGCGCATCGCCCGGTCCTTGTCGATGCGGGTGTCGGCGTACTTGCCGCGACCATTCTTGAAATCGGTGGTGTTCAGCAGGATCTCGCGCAGATGATCGAAGCGGGTGATGACGTAGAAGCCGGTGATGGGATCCTTCCACACCGGCGCCTCTGTGCGCAGCAGGTCGTAGGCGGGGTAGGGACATTCCTGGATCTCCGGGTCGAGGAGGTTCACCTCTTCGAGGGTCCTGGGAACGACCGGGTTCTCCATTCTGTTGACTTCGCTCATTCGGGTCACCGTTGTCTGGCTATGAGATGCACGCGTGCTGAAAAGTATGCCCGCGCCGTGAAGGCCCGGGCAACGTGGGGATCAGGGGCCGCCGCGGATGTCCATCACCTGCCCGGTCATCCAGGACGACGCCTTGGATGCCAGATAGACACAGGCCGGGGCGATGTCCTCGGGTGTGCCCACGCGGCCCAGGGGAATACCGAAGCGCTTGCCGAGTTCGGGGATTTCCGACTCGTCCAGCTTCAGGAATTCCATGAACACTTCGGTGGGAATGGGCCCGGGCGCCACGGCGTTCACCCGGATCCCGAACTCCGCGAGTTCCACCGCCAGGGTCTGGGTCAGGTTGTTGACCCCGCTCTTGGCCACCGCGTAGGGACCGTTCTGGGGTGACGCCCGATTGGCCGCAGCCGATGAAATGTTGATGATGGTGCCGCCGCCGTGGTCCTTCATGATCTTCGCTGCGGCCTGGGCGCCGGTCCAGACGGCCTTCAGGTTCAGGTTCATCTGGAAGTCCCACTGCCGCTCGGGCATCTCCAGAAATGTCCGCGGCACGCGATCGTCAGCGCCGCCGGCGTTGCTGATCCAGCAGGTCAGCTTGCCGAATTCGTCGAAGGCGCGCTGGGCGAGCATTTCCACCTGCTCGATGTACATGACGTCGCAGGGCACGGCCAGGGCGCGACGTCCGAGGGCGCGGACCTTCTCCGCGACGGCTTCGACTTCTTCCTGGCGGCGCGCGGCCAGGACGATGTCAGATCCGGCTTCCGCCATGCCGAGCGCAATGCCCTCACCGATGCCGCGGCCACCGCCGGTCACGACGGTGACCTGCCCGTCGAGGCGGAACTGATCGAGAATGCTCATGTCCTGGCTCCTTTCCTGTTCTTCGGATGAAGTCCACGGCCCATCATCCACGGCAGATCGAGCAGGGTGCGGATGCCTGATTCGGCGGCGTGGACGTAGGGGATGGCGTTGACGGCGTGCATGGCGGTGGAGAGCAGTCCACCGTCGATCCAGTCCGGACGCATGTCGATGCGCATGTTGGGCTCCCCACGGATGGCCACGCTGTGATTGCCCCGCGGCCAGTCGGGCGCGACGCTGTCGTGCATGCGCCAGATGGTTTCATGGCGGATGACCTTGCGACGGCCCACCATGCCGGACCATTCCCAGTGCTGGCCGGCAACAGTGCCTCGCTTGACCGTACCTGCGGCCGTCTCGAGATCGTTTTCGGCCAGCACGCGTGTGGTCTTGGCCTTGATGTCGTCGATGGGGATGTCCAGCCCATCGGCCACCAGTTGCACGCTCTCGCGAAACAGACTCGTCAGCCAATGGCTGTAGCGCGCGACGTCCTTGCGGAACTTTGCCGGCGTTTTGCCGAAGCCCATCATGTCGAACATGATTTCCGGCGAGGGGTAGTACTGGAAATTCGAGATCTCCAGCACATGGACCTCATCGATCCTGTTGGAGAGCGCGGACATGGTCAGCGGCAGCAGGTCGCCCATCCAGCCTGGATTGAGTCCGGTGGAGTGGAACGTGCTGTTGCCCTTTCTGCAGGCCGCCTGCAGCCGTTTGACCAGCGCCGGGCCGTGCACCTTGGGATACAGGTAGCCAACGGTGGTGATGACGTCCTTGCCGGACGCGAGCAGTTTGCAGAAGGTATCGACGTCAGCCTCGGGGTCGTCGCCGTAGACGAGGGAAGGCAGTGGCGAGTGGATGACCACATCCGCCTTCATCTTCAGGATCTTCTCCACGTCCCGGGTGGCCTTGACGCCAATGGGACCGACGCCCGCCAGTTCACCGGCATCCTGCCCGTCCTTGGATTTCCCGTAGACATACATGCCGGCCAGTTGCATGCCCGCACGTTGGTGGACGGCCGCTACGGCATGCCGACCGACGTTGCCGCCGGACCACTGGATGACCCTGATCGTCATGGGTACCTCCGCTGTCGGGTGATGAGCAGGCTCACGCGCCACCTGTCACGTACAGCACCTGGCCTGTCACCCAGTTGGAGGCAGGTGCGGCCATGTAAAGCACGGCGGCGCCAATGTCTTCCGGGGTACCCCAGCGCTGCAGCGGCATGGCCATGGCGCGCTTGAGCTCTTCCTCGCGCTCCGGAGAGTTCATCTTCATGCTGTCGATGAAGTTCTCAGTCGGGATGGGCCCCGGAGCGACTGCGTTGACGCGGATCTTCGGCGCCAGCTCCCGCGAGAACGTGGCCGTGAGGCTGTTCACGGCGGCCTTGGAGGCGCCATAGGGGCCGTTCTTCAGGTTCGGGCCCATGTCCTTGGCCGCCCGGGACGAGATGTTGATGATGGCGCCGCCATCGTCCTGCATGTGCTTGGAGGCTTCCACGCAGCCTGCCCACACCGCCTTCAGGTTCAGATCCATCTGCGCATCCCATTGTTCTTCCGAGGTGCGGGACAGGTAGCGCGGCGTGCCATCCGGCAGGCCGCCGGCGTTGTTGACCCAGACATCGATGCGACCGAGTTCGGCGACGGTGGTTGCGGCCAGGTGGGCGAGTTCCTCGGAGCTGGTCACGTCGGCGGGAATGGCCAGCGCGCGCCGGCCGAGCTGTTCGATTTCCGCTACCAGGGTGTCCAGGTCGGACTTGCTGCGGGAGGAGACGGCGACATCAGCACCTGCCTCCGCAAGGGCTCTTGCAATGCCGCGGCCGATACCCTTGCCGGCGCCCGTGACGACAGCCACCTTGCCGTCGAGACGGAACAGATCGAGCACACTCATGGGGACTCCCCAGGCAGGTCAATGAAAGAAGGCGCAACGGGATGATGTCTACGCATGATTTCCCATTCACGCATGACTGTCTTATCTTGGCTTCAGTGTGTCAAGGACGGAGGGGCTGCAATCATGAGTAATCTGTTCGGAGAGCTGTTTCAGCTCGGTCATGTAGTGCCAGACGTGGATGCAGCCATGGCCGGCTGGCGTACGGCGGGCATCGAGGAGTGGACCGTGGTGCGGGATTTTCCCGTACTCGAATGGCGCTACCGGGGCGAACCGGTGACGCTGCCCATCGATGTGGCACTGGCCTGGAGTGGAGGCGTGCAGATCGAGCTGATTGCCCAGTTGGACGAGACGCCATCGATGTATCGGGAATTCCTGGCGCAGCATCCCGAGGGTGGCCTGCAGCACTACGGCTATCGTCCACAGGACTACAGCGCGGCGCTGCAGGCAGCGGAGGCATCAGGATGGACTCGCTGGCTCGGCGGGCTGGTCGAGGCAGGCAGGCCATTCTGCTACCTGAAACCGCCGGCGGGCAGCCGGGGCCTGCTGCCCGCCGAGATCAGCGGTTCCGTTACCGGTCCATGATGGGATTGTCACCCGGGCGGAACAGCTCGTGGGCCCGCCGCCACTGGGCGAAGGTCGCGAGAATGTGCGGCGGGTCACCATGGATCTCCGTAAAACAGCCGTTCACGGAGCGGGTATCGAAATAGGAGGCATTCACCTCGTCCGCATACAGTTCGCAGGCGGGTTCGAAACCCATGTCCAGCAGGCGCTGGCGTTCGGCTTCGAAGTCGTGCACCAGGACACCGACGTGGTGGAATCCTTCCTGCCCCGCCTCGAACATGTCCCGGTAGATCGACGGCGTTTCGTCGTGCTGCTGGATGAACTGAATCATCATGTCGCCCAGGTAGCCGAAAGCGTAGGACACGTCCGCCTCCTGGGGCGTGCCGCGGTAAGTGAAGGTGTCCGTCTTGTGATGTGGCACCACCACGAACGGGCCGGCATGGAACAGCTTGGCCCACTTGTGAATCGACTCTTCGAGGTCGTTCACCAGGTAGGCTTCCTGAAACAGCGGATATCTTTCCAGCAACATGGGTTTCCCCCTCCTGTCAGCGGTGTCTTGGCACTCGTTTATACATTCACGCACGCAGGTTGCCATGGCGGCCCTGCGTACATCCAGGGTTTCAGTCGTCCCCGCCGAACATTTCGCGCAGTTTGTCGGTGCGGCCGGAGATCACGACTGGCGTGGCCTCCTCGCGCCGCGATCGGCGTCGCAGGCTGGCATCCACCAGGGCCGGCGGAATGTAGCCGTCGTCCTCCCGGCTGAGGTTGGTTCCGGCCGGGACGATGGCGTCGATGGCATCGAGGTGGGCGGGTGACAGTTGCACGTCGGCCACCGCGAGCAGGCCCTCGAGATGTTCCATGGTCCGCGGGCCGATGATCGCCGAGGTCACCGCCGGATGCTCACAGGCGAAGCTCATGGCCAGCCCCATGATGCTGGTGCCGGCCTCCTCGGCCACGGTGGCCAGCGCCTCGATGGCGTCGTACTTCCTGGCGGTATCCGGATGGGCTTCGTCGAACAGCTGGGGTTGCAGGTTCGCCCGATGGGCACCACTGGCCTCCTGGCCGCGGCGGTACTTGCCGGAGAGCCAGCCCTGGGACAGCGGGCTCCAGACCAGCACGCCCATGCCGTAGCGCTGACAGGTGGGCAGCAGATCGGCTTCGATGCGACGGGCGAAGATGGAGTAGGGCGGCTGTTCGGTGCGGAACCGCTCCCGGCCGCGACGCTCGGCGACCCAGTGGCTTTCGACGAGCAACTCGGCAGGAAACGTGGAACTGCCGAACATGCGGATCTTGCCCTGGGTCACCAGATCAGAGAG
>JAFIFL010000247.1 GCA_020832055.1 Gammaproteobacteria bacterium | reverse complement strand
TTGTGGGAAGGCCCTAATCGCGCAGCGATTGGGCCGATCGCGAGGCGCGCTGCGGGGGCTCAGCCTTCGACCATGAATTTGGCTTCGCTTTCGGCGACGATGATGCCGTCCGACGCCCGCTTGGCGCTGGCGGCCAGGGTGATCAGGCGCCGGCGGCGCTCCACCGCATGGGCTTCGAGCAGCAGCGGCGTACCGGTGGCCACCTGCTCGCGGAAGCGCACTTCCGCGCGCGCCGTGACGCCACGCAGCTGCTGCAGCCAGAGCCAGTTCGCCATCACTTCGTCCAAGGCCGTGAACAGCAGGCCGCCGTGGGTGACGCCGGTCCAGCCGCAGTGCTCCGGACGGGGGGTGAAGGTGCCGCGACAGACGTCATCGTCCAGCCACAGTCGCATGCCCAGACTCACCGGGTTCACTTCGCTGCAGGCGAAGCAGTGCACGGTCTCGGCCCCCTCGGCCACGGCGTCACCGGAACTGTTTGCTGTCTCGTCTGTCACTGTCGACCCTCCTTGGATCTGATTGGAGCCAGATCGTGCCGCTGGATACGGGCATGCTTCACCAGAAGCTGATCTGGTAATTCACGGCCTCTTCGCCCGGGCTGTCGAGCGCCATGGCGATCCGCACCGGCTGGCCCACCGGCATCAGACTGCCCACGGCCACCTCGCCCCGCAAATACTCGTCGGGACGAAAGCGCCGCACCGCCAGGGGCTGGCCGCGGACGTCGGCGAACTGCAGCTCGATGGCAGGATAAGGCTGGGCGAAGTCGGCCTGATTCTCGATCAGGGCTTCGAGCAGCAGGGCATCGGCGTGGTCCGGATGGGGGCGGATGCTGAGCCGCCGGCTGCGGATGGACGCCGGGTCGCGCAGTTCCGGCAGGCTGCAGCCGATCCAGCCACAGGCGGTGGCGTAGTAGGGGCGCCAGCGGGGATCGACGGCGACCTCCTCGAAGGTCCAGAAGAGGGTCTGCACAACGGCCAGCAGCAGCCCCGCCACGGCAATGATCGCCCATGGCCAACGGCGCCGCCGCATTGGAGCCGGCGCCGCCAGGGTCGGCGGATCGAGTTCGAAGACTGGCGGGGGCGTGGGGAAGTCGCTGACAGGCAAGGGTTCGGAGGCTTCGGGCAGGGTCCGCTGGGAAGCCAGCACGGAACGATGGCGATGCGTCCGCGAGGCGCCGCTCGCCGGTTCGGCGGGCGGCTGCTCTGCCGCCTCGATGGGTTCGAGACGATCCGTGGCATCGAACACGGCCAGACAGGCACCGCAGCGCACCCGACCATCGGCCACGGTGAGCTGGCCGGACAGCACCCGGAAGCGCGTGGCGCACTCCGGGCACGCGACCAGCCACTCGCTCACGACGCCATCCCGCCCTTCCTGCCGTCGAGACAGGCCCAGCCTTCGTCAAGAAACACCTCGAAGGTGACCTCGGGCCAGGCCTGCCTGACGGCATCCACCTGATCGGCGAGGATCCCTGACAGCATGACCCTGCCGCCTGGGCGGACGCGGGCCGCCAGCGGCGTGGCCAGCTCGATGAGGGGACCGGCCAGCACATTGGCCAGCAGCAGATCGCAACTGCCGGCAGCCGGCAGCTTCAGGTGCAGTTCCAGACGCTCGGCGACACGGTTGCGGCGGGCGTTCCCGGCGCTGGCGGCCAGCGCCTGGGGATCATGATCGACACCGACGACGGCGCGGGCGCCCAGCAGCAGCGCGGCCAGGGCCAGGATCCCGGAGCCACAGCCGAAATCGATGACGTCGACACCCACCGGCGGCTCGGCGGCCAGGCGCGCCAGGCAGCTGCGGGTGGTGGGATGACTGCCCGTCCCGAAGGCGAGGCCGGGCGCCAGGATCACCGTGGCGCCCGGAAAGGGCGCGGCAGCCGTGAGTTCCTCCGGTCCAATGCGCAGGCGCTCACCGAATTCCAGCGGCTGGGCATGCTGCAGCCAGGCTGCGGTCCAGTCCGCATCCGCCAGCGGTTCGAGCAGCACTTCCGGCAGGGCATAACCGGCCTCGGTCAGCCAGGCCCGGCGGGCGGCATCGAGCCGCGCCGGCAGCTCGGGATCGGCCGAGAACAGGCCGGACACGACCACGTGGGCCCACAGCGGCATGGCTCCGGGGTCGGGTTCGAGCAGGGGCTGATCGCGGGCGTCTTCGAGGCTGACGGCCACCGCATCGAGGGTTTCGAGCAGGGCCTCCACCGCCAGGACACCCTGGGCCGGCACTTCCAGCCGGGCCTTGACCCACCCCACGTCCGCCGACGGCAAGCGTTCAGCCTCCCTTGCGCAGGCGGGCCAGTGCCGCTTCGAGGGCCAGTTCATAGCCGTGGGCACCGAGGCCGCAGATCACGCCGACGGCCACGTCGGAGAGATAGGAGTGCCGGCGAAACGGCTCGCGGGCGTGGACGTTGGAGATGTGCACCTCGATGAAGGGAATCGCCACGCCGGTCAGGGCGTCGCGCAATGCCACGCTGGTGTGGGTGAAGGCGCCGGGATTGATGAGGATGAAGTCGGTGCCGTCACTGCGCGCCTCGTGGACGCGATCGATGAGGGCGGCTTCGCTGTTGCTCTGGAAGGTGGACAGGCCGACATCCGCCTCGCCGGCGCGCATCTTCAGCCGGAAATCGATGTCTGCCAGGGTGTCCTTGCCATACACCGCAGGCTCCCGCGTCCCCAGCAGATTCAGGTTGGGACCGTGCAGCACCAGCACCTTGGCCATGTTCGTCGTCTCCCCGTGAGTCCTGTCAGTGCAGTGATTGTAGCCGGGAGATGGCCCCGGTCAGGATCGGCCGTCAACCCCTGGCCACGTCGAGCACCGCCCGCAGGTGGCGGGTGAAAGCCTCCCGGCCGACCTCCCCCTGCAGGCGGTAGGCCCGCAGTTCGGCGTCACGGCCGTCCGCCGTCGGCATGAAGAAGACCATGCTCGGCGGGCCGAACAGCTCGAAATGGCTCAGCAGTTGGCGCTTGGCCGCATCGTTGGCGGTGATGTCGGCCCGCAGCAGAACGAAGTCATTAAGCAGCGGCCGCACTTCGGGATGCGGATAAAGGTTGCGCTCCATGACTTTGCAGGAGATGCACCAGTCCGCATCGAACTTCAGCAGCACCGGTCGACCGTCGTCGACGGCGGCCACCCGCGCGCGCAGGTCGTCGAGATCCGCCACCGGCGCGAAAGTGGGACGCAGCTCGACTGGGGCACCGTCCACGCCGCGGACCATCCTTTCCAGGGGGCGCAGGGGATTGTCGGCACCGCTGGCCGCGCCCACCAGCAGCAGGACGCCGTACACGCAGAGCATGATGCCGGCGGCCTTGAAGACCTGCCCCATCCCCGTTCGGGGACTGAGGTCGAAGCCTCCGAGGGCCACCCCGCTGCCGATGGCCAGCGCGGCCCAGAGCACCAGCACCAGGGAGCCGGGCAGGACCCGCTCCAGCAGCCAGACCGCGACGCCGAGCAGCAGCACGCCGAAAGCGGCCTTCACCGCATTCATCCAGGGACCGGCCCGCGGCAGCAGGGAGGCGCCGCCGATCCCCACTGCGAGCAGCGGCACGCCCATGCCGAGACCGAGGGCGAACAGCGCGCCGGCACCGAGGACGGCATCGCCGCTGGCGCTGAGATAGATCAGCGCGCCCGCCAGGGGCGCGGAAATGCAGGGCGACACCAGGATGCTCGACAGGACACCCATCACCGCGACGCTGCCGAGGGTGCCACCCTCTCCGCTGCGTTCCAGCCGGGCGCGCAGGGCGGCCGGCACTTCCAGGTTGTAGACCCCGAACATGGCCAGAGCCAGCAGCACGAAGATGAAGGCGAACACCGCCAGCACCGGCGGACTTTGCAGCCAGGCCTGCAGGTTCAAGGCGCCGCCGAACAGCCCCACCAGCAGGCCGATCAGGGCATAGGTGAGCGCCATGGCCAGGACGTAGACCAGGGACAGTGCGCCCGCCCGCGCACGACTGATCTCCCCCTGGCCGGCAATGATGCTGGCCAGGATGGGCACCATGGGCAGCACGCAGGGCGTGAACGTCAGGCCGATTCCGGCGAGGAAGAACAGCAGCAGCGCCAGCCCGAGGCGCTCGCCGCCAAGCAGACC
Source organism: Gammaproteobacteria bacterium (assembly GCA_020832055.1). Lineage (GTDB taxonomy): Bacteria > Pseudomonadota > Gammaproteobacteria > Pseudomonadales > Azotimanducaceae > SLTB01. Next base: position 2,037 of record JAFIFL010000247.1, on the reverse strand, counting down.
GGCGAGCCGGCCTTCCCGCGTCACCGGGGCAGGATCCCCACTGGCGGCGGGAGGTGGCGCGCTGGCCGCAGGCTGTACCGGTGCTGCGGCGCGACCGTTGGGTGCGCTGCGGCTGATGGCGCCGGCATCGGGGCCGGTCAGGGTGACGTAGCGCGCATCCGGCGGATAGCACAGGCCTGCATCCGCACAACCCTGGTAGCGGGCAACGAGCACGGCGCCGGCTGGCAGGGCACCTTCGATGGCAAGACGCACGGACAGTTCGTGGTAGTAGACCTCGACGTCACCGAAGTATTCGTCGGTGGTTTCGAGGCCCTTCGGGATATGCCGCACGTCGACTGACGCATCGCCGGCGCCGAGCAGTTCGAAGGCCAGGGCGTGGCGATAGAGGTAGTAGTCGTCAGCGACCTGCCAGAACACCTCGATCTCGTCGCGATCCGCCGCTTCCGCGCCCAGGTCCCCGAGCTCGACTCCCATGATGAAAGCTTCATGGGCGGGCAGAAACGCCGGTTGCTGGGCAAAGGGATTGCCCTGCGCCCATGCCATGGGCAGCAGGAGGAGCACGAAGGCAAAGAAGTGTCGCATGGCTGTCGGCATGGATCGGCGCTGCTACCCGGATCTTGGCGGCCAAAGGACTCCGGCGTCTGACCGACCCGGCCTGCAGGAGTTCCCGCCAGCACGCAGGTACGGCCTGCATTGCCGTTGCTGCCGGCAACCGCAACAATAGCAGATCTGCCGCCAACAGGCCTGATCCGGCATGCCAAGTTGTACCGGCCCAAGTGGGCTTCGAAAGGTCGCGCTGCTCGCAGTGCTGTGGGCAGCCGCCTTCGCTTCAACCCCCATGCTCGCCACGGCGGACGGCATGGAACTCGACCCCAGAGCCGTGCTGCGGATCGAGAACCTGCTGGCCGATGCCGAAGTGGCCCTGGCCGCCATGCGCCTGACCACCCCGGGCCACGACAACGCCTACGACCGCTATCGGCAAGTGCTCGACTTCCTGCCCGGCGACCCGCGCGCGCTGACCGGCATCAATCGCATCGCTGATGCCTACTTCGGGCTGGCGCTGGCGGCGGCCGAAAGCCGCAATCACGGCGCGGCCTGGCGCCTGTTCGAGCAGGGCGTCGAAGTGGCGCCCGACCACGGATCGCTGGCCACCGTGCGCGGCAGCATCGAACGGCTGCTGGAGGCACCACTGGAGCGCATGGTGCTCGACCCCGATGCGCTGCGGGCCCTCGACGAAGGACTTGGCCAGCGCCTGGAAGAGCTCGGTGCCAAGGCGAAGCGGGAGGACCTTCTGGTGGTCATTCAGGTGCCTCGTGACGACCTCGGCCGCTGGGTCTATCAGCGCATGAATGCCGCGCCGCCGAAAACCCGTCTGCGCGCCCGCAGCGAGATCGGCACCCCGGCTCAGGTCACCCTGCGCCGGGAGAATTGATCGCAGGGAAGGAGCCGATAGGTTATTTTCCGGCCCCCTTTCGCCCAAACAGGATCAGGAGTACCCGTGTTGCGTTTCCCCGTGTTGCATTTCATCGTGCTGATTGTGGTGGCGCTGATCAGCGCCTGTTCGCCTGGGGGCAGCGACGCCGAGATCGCCGTCGACAGCCCATGGGTACGGGAGACGCCACCCGGCAGGACGGTAGCCGCAGGCTACCTGGAGCTGCGCAACAACGGGGCCACCGAACGTGCCCTGGTGAGGGCCGAGTCGCCCGACGCGTCGCGGGTGGAGATTCACACCATGACGCACGAGGACGGCATGATGCGGATGCGTCAGATCGACCGTCTGGAGGTGCCTGCGGGCAGCACGGTATCCCTGGAGCCCGGCGGCCTGCATCTGATGCTGTTCGACATCGAGACCGCGCAAGCGGGCAATCACGTTCCCGTAACGCTGACCTTCGACGACGGCTGGGAAATCGAAGCCCGCTTCCCGGTCAGACGGCCGGAGGTGAGGCATCAGCACTGAGGGGCATCCAGGGCAGCGCGCCAGCTGTGGGAAGCTGCGCAGCGCAGCGGAGCAGCGATCTGGATGACGTTGAGCGCAGG
>JAFIFL010000246.1 GCA_020832055.1 Gammaproteobacteria bacterium | reverse complement strand
TCAGGCGCGGCCGGCTCAGGCGCGGCCGGCCCAGGCAGGGCGGTGGAGAGCAAACGGCATGAAGAAGCTGGTGCAGATTCACGTCCATTTCGAATACACCGACGCCATCGAGGCCATCCTCGATCGGCGTGAGGTCACCGAGGCCGTGCGCTATCCGATGATGGAAGGTCGGGACCAGGACGGCAAACACTATGGGACGCAGATCTTTCCCGGCAATGTGACGGTGGTACAGGCCGTCGTCGACGAAGCCGCCCTCGACGAGCTGTTCGCGGAGTTGGAGCGGTTTCGCGGCTCGAAGGCCGCCCATGCCCATCTGCAGGCGCTGGTGCTGCCCATCGAGCGCAGATTGGTGGATACCTGAGGCCAGCCGGCAGCGCTCACCGGTGCGCGGAGAGAGGGCTAGAGTCTGCTGCTGCCCCATGGGTCAGGCTTGCGCCGCAGGCTGGGCAGGATCAGGCCCATGATGAGGCCGGCGCCAAGAACGCCGGCGCCGATCAGGAACCACTCCTTGAGATTGCGGTCGCCAATGGTCTTCTTTTCGAGTTCGAGGGCCTCGTTCTTGGCGCGGAGCTCTTCGATGGTCCGCTCGAGGGCCTGATTGGTTTCGACCAGCTCGAATCCCCGGCGCGCTGCGGCAAAGTTGGTCTGAAGTTCATCGATCTGGGTTTCGCTGGCGTCGAGCTGTCCGGTGAGCGCTGCCATGTCGCTCTGGCTGGCAGCGAGTTCGGCGGTGAGCGCCGCGATCCGTTCCCGGGCGCTGTCGCGTTCGTTCTGCACAGCGTCGATGCGCACCCGCGCCGGTGGTTGTGGCGACAGGTACTGGTCCTGCACCCAGCCCTCGTCCCCTGTGGTGTGCCGCAGGAAGGTCCAACCCTCCATGCTGGCCTCGGGGAAGCGATCCGCTGGCGGGGTGGCGGTCTCCAGCCGGGTTCCGGTGGTCAGGTAGCGGATGATGCGGAACTCGTTGCCGGGGCCGGCGCGGAAGGTGATGCGAATCTCGTCGTTGACCCAGCGCGGCGCGGCTCCAGCCTGACCAGGCATGATAGCTGCGATGAGCAGGATGATGGTGAGGGCCGATCTGGATGCAATGAGGGTCATGGTTCCGGCTTGTTGGAGGCTGCGTCTGCCTGAATGATGGGGTTCAGGCGCATCCTGACGGTGTCGGGTCGCGGAAGATAGGGCAGGCGTCACAGTGCTGTCTGTCGCACATGCCGCATTGGCGTGCTTGGCCATCCTCTTTCCAGATGGCAGACGGCAGATGCTCAGGTCGCTGTCCAGCGTGATCGTGATCCGTTGTCTGCTGGTGGCTTCTGCCTGCAGCCTGGCCAGGTGGCGGCTGACCAAGGAACTGGACGATCTCATTGCCCAGAGAGCAGGCTCATGGCGGCAACAGATTGAGGTGAGGCAAAGATGGCTTGGGTGGGAGCGGCTTCAGCCGCGAACGGCCATCTGCGCGCCGATACGTTTCCGAACCATGAGCTCGGCACCCACTGCAGGCCGAGGTCCGCACGTCGTCAGCTGCGGGACCCGGGCTCATACTGATGACAGCAAAAGCGCAGGCGGCAGCGCCTGGCAGGGGAGTGCAGAAAGATGAAGTTGCTTCATACGGCAGATTGGCAATTGGGCCTGCGACTGAATTTCGTCGACAAGGAGGTGGCGTCGCGACTCCGTGCCCAGCGCTATCAAAGCATCCGCGAAATTGCACGGCTGGCACACGGGCGCGCAGTGGACGTGGTGGCGGTGGCCGGGGACGTCTTTGACGACAACAGTGTCGGACCGGGTGCGCTGCAGCAGGCGGCTGACGCGCTGGAGGCCTTCGGCGAGATCCCCGTCATCCTGCTGCCGGGCAATCACGATGCCGCCACGCCGGACTCCGCGCTGGAACGCCTGCGGCCTCTGGTGGCCGATACCGTGATCATTCCGCTCCAACCTGAATCCATCGAGCTGGCAGGGGCGGAGTGGCTGCTCTGTCCGCTCACCACTCGCCATCATCGCGGCGACCCCACCGACTGGATTGCCGAGCGTGATCACGACCGCTTGCGCATTGTCGTCGCCCACGGGGGGACGCAGCAGTTCGCTGCCGGGGTGGATGACATCAACTTCATTCGCTACGAAGCCCTGCTGCGCAAGGGCATCGACTATGTCGCTCTGGGCGATTGGCACGGCACCCTGGAGCAGGATCCCCGGGTCTGGTACGCCGGTGCCCATGAGGCGACCCGATTTCGCGAGCAGGACCCCGGCAACGTCCTGATCGTCGAACTGTCTGGAGCGGGCGCTTTGCCCATCGTGGAAAAAGTCCCGGTGGCCAGTGTCCGCTGGCGTCGTGAGACCTTCGAATTCCAGCAGGATGCTGATGTCGACCGGCTGGCGCAGAGGCTCGATGCCATCGATCAGAAGTCGTCGACGCTGGTTCGGCTCGAACTTGGCGGCAGTCTCTCGCTCGAGGGCCGGGAGCGGCTCGATGCCTTGCTGGAAGATGCCGGCCAACGTCTGGCGTATCTGCGCATTCGGGATGCTGAACTGCACGTGTCGCCGACTGAGGAGGAGCTGGCGACCTTGCAGGGAGAACCGGGCTACCTGTCGCGGGTGGTCACGGGACTGCAGGAGATCGAGGACGAGACGCAACGTAGCGACGCTCTGATGCTGCTGTACCGCTACGTTCAAGAGAGTCTGGCCGACCAGGGTCGCCTGGATACCCATCGCTGAGACAAGGAGGTCGCCGCATGTGGATCAAGAGCGTGCAGGTCAAAAACTGGCGTGGTCTGGCCGAAGCCGAACTCACCGGTCTGTCCTCCGGCTTGAATGTCGTTGCCGGTCCCAACGAGTCAGGCAAGAGCCGCTTCGTCGAGGCGCTGCGGTTCGGCCTTTTCGAGAGCAGCAAGGGTCAGCCCGCCTTCAAGTCCCGCCTGCGATCCTGGGATGCGCCGAGCAGTCGACCGCAGGTCATCATCGAGTTCGATATCCGGGGCGAGCACTGGACCGTCAACAAGACTTTTCTTCAGCAGGCATTCAACACCACGCTGATCGGTCCGAACGTGAACCTCGATGGCGAGGACGCCGAGGTTCGGCTGCGGCAGATGTTCGGGACCGATCTGGGCAACGCCCAGCGCCCTGCAGAGGGTGGGCAACTCGGCCGCTGGTCCCTGCTTTGGATCGACCAGGGCGATTCATTGAATGCCCCGGATGTGGCAGGCAATGCACCGGTTCAGGGGCTTCTGCAGGAGCATTTGTCCGGCGAGGTCGGGCTGGTTGCCGCCGGCCGGACCGGGCAGGACGTGCTTCGCTTCGCCGACGAAACCTGGCGGCGGTACTACACAGCCGGAGGCCAGGAAAGCGTGGCGTTCCGACGCCTGCGGGACGCCCTGGCGGAAGCCAAGGGCAAGCGGGAGGCTTTGGAGCAACGTCAGCAGCAACTGGTCGCGGACGCCGATCGCCTCACTGCGTTGCAGACGGATTACGACGATCTCGAAACCCGTGCCGGTCGCACCCGGACTGAGTTGGGGGCTGCCGAGACCAAGGCGCAACAACTCGCGGAGGTGGCCGGGAAGCTCGAGCTGCTTGCGGCCCAGGAGCAGAACCTGGCGGCTGCGAGCGAGACGGCGACAGGTGCCCTGCAGGAACTCGAGGAGCTGCAGGCGCAGCGCGACCAGTTCGAGCAGGAGCGGGAGGCATTGGCCGAATCGACGCAGGCGGCCATTGGCGCCGTCCGCACTGCAGACGCGACGATGCAGGAACTCAACGAGGCCGTGGTGCAGGCCGAAGCCAGTTTGGATGCTTGCCAGACGCGAACCAGGCAGCTGCTCCAGGCGCAGCAGGCCCAGGGCGCGCAGCGGGAGCTCGAGGGCAAACAGCGCCAGTTGCAGCAGCTCACGACGCTGCAGGAAGACATCCGCGCCAAGGGTCAAGCCCTGGCGGCGCTGCCCGCAGTCACGGTTGCCCGACTCGAACAGCTCAGGACGATCGAGAACAACCTGCTCGAGGCCCGCGCCCGGCTGCAGGGCGCGGCGTTGCGACTGTCGATCACGGCGCATCAACCCCTCACGCTGGATGGTGACCGTCTGGACACTGCGGTGACTCGTGATTATCACATCACAGCTGCCCAGCGCATCGAGGTCGCAGGCGTCCTCACCCTCGACGTCCGGCCCGGAGGCGGGGAGCTGCAGGGCATGCAGGATGACGTCATCCGCCTGCAGCGTGAGCAGCGTGAGTTGCTCGGCGAGCTGCGCCTGACGGATCTGGCTTCGGCCACGTCGGCCCATGACGATGCCAAGGCACTGCGCAGCAGGATCGAGGATCTGCAGGCTCAGCTTCAGGACCGATTCCCCATGGGGCGCGAGGACCTGGAAGGAGAGATTGCCCGCCTCGAGGGTCAACTCGATCAGTGGCGGGCGATCGCCACGGACGAGGACGTGCCTGCTGCCCTGGCTGAAGCAGAGGCCGCACAGGAGCGCGCCGCATCCGCAGCCGTGACGGCCAGGGCTCGACGTGACGAGCAGCAGCAGCTGGCTGCATCGAACAGTCTCGAAGCCGAGCGCCTGAAGGAACGTCTTGCGAATCTCGATCAGCAGCTCGCGCAGCTCAAGCAGAAGCTCGAAGCGAAGCCGGATCTGGAGGCGGCCAGACAGAGGCTCCGCGATGCGCAGGCAAGCCAGCAGGAACAGGCCGACAAGGTCAGCAAGACCCGCGAAGAGTATGTGTCCCTCGGTGGCGATACGGTGCAGGCCGACGTGCAGCGTCTGCAACAGGCGATGGATGGCCTGAAAGAGCGCCTGACGAATGCCCACCATGACATCATCCGACTCCAGGAGAGCCTGCGTCTGGCGGGCAATGATGACCTCCACGAAGCCCTGCAGAAGGCAGAGGCCGAGGAGGCTGCTGCCGAGGAAGAGCTGCGTCGAACCGAGCGGGCGGCCAACACTGCAAGTCTGGTGCGTGAGTGGGTCCGGAAGGAATACAACGAAGAAAGGGAAGCTCTGCTCGAACCGCTGCGTCGGGCCATCGAGCGTTATCTGGTGAGGCTCTTTCCCAACACACGCCCGCAGATGGACGACTTCCAGATTGCCGGTCTTCAGACGCAGGGTGCAGGCTACGTGGAACTGGTGGATGAACTCTCAGGCGGTGCCAGGGAGCAGGTGTCGCTGCTGACCCGGCTTGGTCTCGCGGAAATCCTGGCCGGCGAAGAAGGCTGGCCGCTGGTGCTGGACGACGTGCTGGTGAATACCGACCCGAATCGAATCAAGGCCATGCAGCCGGTGCTCTATGAGGCTTCCCGCCGGCATCAGATCCTGCTGTTCACCTGTCACGGCTCCCTGTTCGACAACGTGGGGGCGGACAGGTGGGTGGAGTTGGCGGGGCGGCGGTTTGTGTCATCGTGAGGTCACATTGGACGATCTCTTTGTTGATCGCGGTGCAAATTGTTGTGAATTCTGTTTCGGGCTTTGGGCACTGAAGGGCCGCTGCGATGCGGATCACTCGGCATGCTCTACCGCTTGCCTGAGTGCGTCTACTCCATAGACCATTAGCGCTTTGTCGAGATCACGGAAATTATAGTCCGTTTGATATTGATTGTTGTGAGCATCCTTCAATACATTCAAAAACTCAATAAAATTCCTGTAGCACTCAAGCTTGTGTGCTGCGCCCGCCATTTGTGCGGGCAACGTTGGAGCGGCATTTATGTTAGGGAACTCATCTGGATGATTTTCATGGATTCGTGTGCATGCCCTTGTGGTGATTTTATCCACAATGGGATAGGCATTGGGGTGAGAAAAGTGAAAAACTGCAGAGACGGTCGGTAATTGAAAACCTGTAGTGTTTATTAATTGTTCAAATAGCGCAACGTTGCCGTTTTGGACCCCTATATCTGGGTCGTGGTTCTTGATCTGAGTAATCATTACCACGACTTCTGACAAATTCGGTGGGAAAGGTATCTGGGATTTGTAATTTTTTATCATTACAATAGGGAGGATGAGTGCCAAAGTGTTCTGGCCATCGGCTGAACTCAGAATCTCGGCCACTTCTTCATCTTTCGGAATCAGGTCAATCAGCTCCAAAATATTTCTATACGGGCCGTCGGCGTAGTTTGGGTATGCGTTTGGAAAGTGGTTTTTGTATGGCTCTAGATTAATCACTTTTTGACCTCTAATTTTTATG
>JAFIFL010000245.1 GCA_020832055.1 Gammaproteobacteria bacterium | reverse complement strand
CGATCCCGATCCCGATCCCGATCCCGATCCCGAGCGTGATGGCATTGTGCCACCATCGCGCCGGCTGACGGAGCAGCCTAGGATGGTCCGGTCGCCGGTGCGTTCGGAATGTCGCGCAGGGATCAGGGATGGAGCGCGGCTCAGGATGGCGGACGCACTGGCGACATCCGTGCGTGCTTGAGGAAGCGCTCAGTCCTGGTCCGGGATGTCGGTCAACAGCTCTGTGCGTCCTGCTGCGCGCAAGGCCTCGACTACGCGTTTGACGTCCTGCACGGCGTCACGATGGGCTACCAGCACGGCATCTGCGGTCTCAACGACGATGAGGTCGCGAACACCGAGGGCGGCGACCATGCGGTGGTCGGCGCGGAGGTAGCAGTCCCGGTTGCCGTCGCTGAGAACGTCCCCCACCGTCACCACACCTTGGCTGTCAGCGTTCCCGAGCTGCCACAGGGCCGTGAAAGATCCGACATCGTCCCAACCCGCATCGAGCTTGACCATGACGGTACCGTCGATCCGCTCCATCAGCGCATAGTCGATGGAGTTCGAGGGTGAGCGCTCGAAGGCTTTCGCATCGAGCCGGACGAAGTCCTCGTCGCGAGTGGCGTTGCTCCATGCCGACTCAGCGCAGCGAGCGATGTCAGGTTCGAGTCGTGCAAGCTGTTCGAGCACCCACGCCGCCGGAAACAGAAACATGCCGCCGTTCCAGAAGTGTCGGCCACCCGCCATGAAAGCTTCAGCACGGGCCAAGTCGGGTTTCTCGACGAAGGTAGTAATCCGGCAGGCAGCGCCGGACCCCGGGATGGCGTCACCCGCCTCAAGGTAGCCGAAGCCCGTTTCCGGACGAGTGGCCCGAATGCCGAAAGCCACTGCACGGTGGTGGCCGGCGAGCAGGGCAGCCTCTCGGGCGGCGCGGACGAAGGCCTCAGTATCGGTGATGACGTGGTCGGCGGGCATGACCAGCAGCTGCGCGCCTGTGCCGTGCTGTTGCAGTGCTTCGTGGGCCGCGACCGCAATGGCCGGGGCCGTGTTGCGCGCCATGGGCTCCAGCAGGATGGTGCCCGCCTCGCAGCCGCTGGAAAGCAGCTGCTCGGCCACCCGGAAGCGATGTGCCTGATTGCACACCAGCAGCGCCGGTGTGGGGGACGCAGCCCTGGCGCGCCGCAAAGTGTCCTGCAGGAGGCTCTGATCGCTGAGCAGGGGCAGCAGCTGTTTCGGCATCCGTTCGCGGGACAGGGGCCAGAGCCGGGTTCCGGAGCCGCCGGACAGGATGACGGGAACCAGCGTCGCGGTCTGGGTCATGAGCGTAGCTCCAGGTTCTGCGTGAGTTCAGGAGCCTCGGCGCTGCTCCAGGCGGCTGACCATGTCCGCCACCTTGGCTTCGAGGCTGCGGGCATAGTCATCGAGACGCTGCGCCAACGCCTCATCACTGATGGCGAGAATGCGTGCGGCCAGCAATCCGGCGTTGGTCGCGTTGTCGATGGCTACCGTGGCTACCGGAATGCCACGAGGCATCTGCACGATGGAGAGCAAGGAATCCTGACCGCTCAGGGCCGTGGTGCGCACCGGAACCCCAATGACCGGCAGGATAGTGAGCGAGGCCACCATACCGGGCAGGTGGGCCGCACCCCCGGCGCCGGCGATGATCACGTCGAGACCGCGGCCTGAGGCTTCCCTGGCATACGCGAACATCCGCTCCGGCGTCCGATGGGCGGATACGATGGTCATCTCGTAGGCCACGCCAAGCTGATCGAGGGTGTCGGCCGCCTGTTCCATGACGGGCAGATCCGAATCGCTGCCCATGATGATGCCGACTCGGGGTGTGGTCATGACGGCTCCGTTCCATGGTTGAGCTCATTGATCTTCGCAGTCGTCGTCGCCGGAGAGCTGCCGCCGATTTTCAGTGCTGCGCGCACCTGTCCTGCGATCCCGAGCGCGATGTCGAGCTCGGCTGCAGTGATAGTGACGTGGCCCATCTTGCGGTACGGCCTGACGGTCTGCTTGCCGTACAGGTGCACTGCGACGCCTGGCAGGGCCAGCGCCTCGTCGAGGCCGTCGATGACCACATCGCCATCGGCATCCGCCTCACCGAGCAGATTGAGCATCACGGCGGGCGAGTGCTGGGTGACATCACCGAGGGGGAGCCCGAGAATCGCGCGCAGATGCTGCTCGAACTGGCTGGTTCGGCAGGCTTCGATGGTCCAGTGTCCGGAGTTATGGGTCCGGGGCGCCACTTCGTTGACCAGCAGCTGGCCGTCGCGGGTGAGAAACAACTCCACCCCGAACATGCCGACGCCGTCCAGGGCGGTAACGGTCTGCTCAGCGAGCTGCTGTGCCCTCGCGGCGAGCCCGGCATCGATGCGGGCGGGAGCAAGCAGGAGATCGAGGACGTTGGCGCGGTCGTCGAAGACCATCTCGACCACCGGGTAGGATCGGATTTCCCCCAGGGTGCTGCGAGCCACCATGACCGCGAGTTCGCAACGAAAATCGACGTAGCGCTCGAGCAGGCTCGGTACCGGCAGCACACGGTCCTCGATCACCGCATCGGTGAACACGGCCACGCCGCGCCCGTCGTACCCGCCCCGTCGCGCCTTTTGGACCAGCGGCAGGCCGAAGGCCAGCATGCTTTCGGCGTCCGGTTCGTCCAGGGCGATGAAGTCGGCCGTTGCAATGCCGGCGTCCAGCAGGCGCTGTTTCTGATGCAGTTTGTCCTGAATCAGGGCCAGCAACTCCGGCGCGGGCCGGATGATGTGGCCAGCCTCTGCGAGTTGGAGCAGTGGTTCGGTGGCGATGGTTTCGATGTCGAATGTAGTGAGATCGCAGCGTTCGGCCAATGCGCGCAGGCTGTCGGCGTCGTCGAAGTGGCCGACGATCTGTGCGGAGGCGACTTGGCCCGCCGGGCTGTCCGGCGTCGGATCGAGAATGACGACCTCACAACCGAGTTGGGTGGCGGCGGGGATCATCATGCGCGCGAGCTGGCCGCCCCCGATGATGCCGAGCCGGGCAATGGGACAACTTCGGAACATCCGCCTGATCGCTCCCGCTGGATGGGTGCCGGTTTGGAAAGGGGCAGGAGTATAGCAGCCCCTGACGCTCGAATGACTGCCCACCGGGGATCTCGCGGCGTTGGCCCCGGGGCGACCCTGAAGCGATGCTATGATCGGCCGCACTATCCTTGGTCCTGGACGCGAAGCAGCATGTCCGCACTCACGCCAGAACAGCTCCTGCTGACATTGGGTCGCCTGGCGACCGGTGAGCCGGTGGCCGTTGAAGCACTTGCCGAGCACGCGGGCGTGTCGCCGGAAGCGCTGAGCGCGATGCTGCCGAAACTGGTCGATCACGGTGTGCGCCAGCGCCGAGACGGCAGCCTGCGGGTGCCGGGAGGTGTCTGTCTGCTGGATGCAGCGCGGATCAGCGCCGCGGTCGACAGCACCCTCGCTGACACCCGGGATGGCGACGACCTGGACACCCGGATACCTGGCAGGAAACCTGACATTCAGGTGTTCGGGATCGTGGGTTCCACCAATGACCTCGCGCGCGCGCGGGTCGAAGCCGGTGGCTCGTCCCCGGCGGCCATCCTGGCCGAGGCCCAGACCGCCGGCCGCGGGCGCCGTGGGCGCGCCTGGACGAGTCCGGTGGCAGCCAACATCTATCTGTCACAGGTCGAGGCCCTCGACGGCGGTCTGGAGGGCGCTGCGGGGCTTTCTCTGGCCGTGGGCGTTGCCGTTGCCGATGCCCTCGAGGCCGTGGCTGCAGTGCCCATTGCGTTGAAATGGCCCAATGACCTTCTGGCCCGGGGACGTAAGCTCGGAGGTATTCTGGTGGAGCTGGTCACCGTCGGTTCTGCATCGCACGCCATCCTCGGCATCGGTATCAATGTGCGCGTGCCGGCCTACACCAGCACCGGAATCGACCAGGCCTGGATCGATCTGGCGCAGGCGGGTGGCGGTGGTGTCGATCGCAACCTGCTCGCGGCTTCCATCATTGCGCAGCTCAGTACGGAGCTGACCCGGTTTCGCAGGCAAGGGTTCGACGCCAACCTGCGGCAGCGTTGGCAGGCGCGGGACCCCTTCCTCGATCGCCGGGTGGTGGCCCGCTCCGAGCAGGGAGAGGTTCGTGGTTGGGGGCGGGGTATCGACGAACGCGGTGAGTTCGTCATCGAGACCGCGTCAGGGACCGTGACAGTGGGTGCGGGTGAGGTCAGTTTGAGGTTGGAGGAGCCGGCATGATCCTGGAGCTCGACATCGGCAATTCGCGTTTGAAGTGGCGCCTTCTCGCCGACGACGGGACGCGCATGGAAGGCGGATTCGCGCCGCATCTCCCCGAGCCGGGCCAGGACTATCCGTGGCGGCAGGCAGGGCGCGCCGCACCTGTGCGCGCCCGTATCGCCAGCGTTGCCGATGCCAGTTTCAATGCGGCGCTGGTGCGGGAACTGGAGGCTGAGGGCACCGATTGCATTGAATTTGCCCGGTCAACGGGCCACTGCGGTCGGCTGGTATCGGGCTATCACGAACCGGAGCGCATGGGCGTGGACCGCTGGCTGGCCCTGATCGCGGCAGCGGGGCGTTGCCCCGGCGCCTTTGCCGTGGTCGATGCGGGCAGTGCCATCACCCTCGATCTGGTCGCGGCTGACGGCGCCCATCAGGGCGGCTGGATCGTCCCCGGACTGCGTATGATGCGCTCAGCGCTGCTGGCCGGAACGGCAGGAATCCGATTGCCGAAAGTGGAGGTCGAAGCGCCAGCGGTTCCCGGCCGGGACACGGCGGGAGCGGTAGGCTTCGGTACCGTGCTCATGGCCCGGGACTTCTTGGTCCGGCGGGTCGACGCTTTTCGGGAACAGTTTCCCGATGCGCCCCTGTTCGTGACCGGCGGTGACGGTGAACGGGTCGCGCCCCCCACGGTGTCGAATCGGGTCGTGGTGCCGGAACTGGTGCTCGACGGCCTTGCCGGGGCGTTCGCCTGATCATGCTTCGAGGGCTCGCCCTGGCGATGCTGCTGGTGAACCTGGCCCTGCTGCTGTGGGGCAGCAGTCGATCGGGGTCGCAGGTCGTGGTTGTCGGGGAGCGTCAGCGGGCCGACTCGGTACAGCTGCCGTCACTGGTCCTGCTGGAAGAGAGGCCTGAGCGGGCTGTTGCACAGGCCGAGGACGCGGTGACCTGCCTCCGCCTCGGGCCGCTTCCCGCTGCGGATGCCGACACGCTGGTGGCCGCCATTGTCGCCTGGGACTTGCGCTGGCGGCGCAGCGACAGCGACGACGGCGCGCTGCTCTTCGTCGAGCCGGACAGCCGCTCAGCATGGCGCGAGGGTGACATCCGGGCCCTTGCGGACACGCTGGCAACGGAAATCATTCCCTGTCCGGAAGCGGATCCGATTGCGCTCGAGCCTCCGAGGCCCTAGAATCCGCGCCTCCGGACGCAGCGGCCGAAGGCCGGCTGGGTTCTGCCGCCTTAGCTCAGTGGTAGAGCAGCTCACTTGTAATGAGAAGGTCCAGCGTTCGAATCGTTGAGGCGGCACCAGTGATGAATGCGCTGCCAGATCCTGGACGGCTGGCGGCGGGGAGTGGAGTCGATCAACCCGGATCCCGTGAGTGCATGGCGCTCCTGGGATGACGGTTCATTGACATCCGCCCGGCACAGGAGCAGAATCTGCCGCCCTTTCTGGAGGGGTACCCAAGCGGTCAAAGGGATCAGACTGTAAATCTGACGGCTCAGCCTTCGAAGGTTCGAATCCTTCCCCCTCCACCAAGTCAAGATGTGAGGTCGATCGCACGGAAAGGCTGCCGTTCGGTTCCGGCAGCGCAGAAAATGAGCAGGGCGCGAGGCCGACAGAACAGGCTGGCGCGCCGCTGGCAGCGGATAGATAGCGGATAAAGGCACGAGAAAGGTCGCGGGTATAGTTCAAAGGTAGAACCTCAGCCTTCCAAGCTGATGATGCGGGGTTCGGGGCCGGAGGCGCCGAACGGGCGAGCAGGAGCGGCCTCTGCGCCGCTCCGGTGACGCGAGCCCTGGGGGTCCCAGAGGCTTAACACCGCGCCAGGGATGGCAGGCATGAGGTCAGGGCGACAGTGTAGCGATGGGCGGGAATCGAACCCGCCGCTGAAAAGGAACGAAAGGGTCGCGGGTATAGTTCAAAGGTAGAACCTCAGCCTTCCAAGCTGATGATGCGGG
>JAFIFL010000244.1 GCA_020832055.1 Gammaproteobacteria bacterium | reverse complement strand
ATAGCGCTCTCCCACAATCAGCGCGCTGCCACCTTGTGGGAGAGCCCTAATCGCAAAGCGATTGGGCCGATCCCGCTCAGCCGAAGCCGACGCCGCAGCCCTCACTGCACGTCACGCAAGTCGGCGCATTCCGCTGCGCGAAATAGCGCTCTCCCACAGCGGCCTCGCTGCCACCTTGTGGGAGAGCCCTAATCGCGCAGCGATTGGGCCGATCTCGAAGCGCACTGCCGAAGCTGATCCCGCTGCCCCCGGCAGCACCCCATCCAGATCCCCGCCACCCGCATCGTAGCGGTTCCGACCAGCGCAATGGACGTGACATAATCTTCGCTTCTGGATGGTGGCGGGGCAGACCCATGTCGAAGGCCTCCGCGCCAGCGACAGCCTTTGCGCCGTGCCGGACCGGAGTTGTGCATGACCGACAGCATGCCCCTGGATCTTCTCAAGCGCCTTGTGCCCTTCAACACGCTGTCGGAGTCACATCTGCAGGACATTCAGCGCAAGGGCCGTCTCGTCCTGCTGGACAGGGGCAAGGTCCTGTTCAAGCGCGGCGCCGAGGACCCTGATGTGCACTACCTGCTCCAGGGCTCCGTCGACCTCACCGATGCCAGTTTCGACATCACCCCGGTGGAAGGCGGCAGCGAACGCTGCCTGCGCGCCCTGGACGATCACAATCCCCATTCCGTCACCGCGGTGTCCACCTCGCCGGTGCGTCTGCTCGTCGTGCCGAAGGATCACGTCGATCTGGTGCTGACCTGGCATCAGGCCGGCAACTACATGGTCACGGATCTCGCTGCGGGTGGTGATTTCGACAATGACTGGATGTCCAGCCTGCTCGCCTCGGCCATGTTCGCAGCGGTCCCTCCTGCCAACATCCAGCAGCTGTTCGCCAAGTTCGAGTCGACCCCTGTTGACGCCGGGCAGGCCGTCATCAATCAGGGCGACCCGGGCGACTACTTCTACGTGGTCAAATCCGGCCGCTGCAAGGTCACCCGCAAGGTACTGCGCCAGGGCGAAACCAAGGAGGTCCTGCTCGCGGAACTCGGTCCGGGCGACATGTTCGGCGAGGATGCGCTGATCGGTGATGCCCCCCGCAACGCCACCGTTTCCATGATCACCCACGGCTCGCTCATGCGCCTCGGCAAGCCCGATTTCCAGGCGCTGCTGCAGGATCCGGTACTCGACTACGTGGCGTATGCAGACCTGCTTGCCATGCTCGAGGACCCCAAGGAGAAGGTGATCATTCTCGACGTGCGGCTGCCGGCCGAGTACAAGGAAGGCAATGTCCCGGGCAGTCGCAACCTGCCGCTGCAGGTGCTGCGGGAGAACCTCTCCAGGCTTGATCCGGATACGCTTTACGTGGTCACCTGCGACGGTGGCCGGCGCAGCGTGCTGGCCGCCTACATCCTCAACCAGGAGGGCATGATCGCCCATGTCCTGAAGGATCCCCCGAACGCCGGCTGATCCTCGCAGGCCTGCTCAGTCCGCAGGGACGGTGCGCTCGCTCGCCCAGGCCCGCAGTCGGGCCATGGGCTCGGCCATGGTCACCGACAGCGGCACCGTGCCGTCCAGGGCCCGGCACAACGCCTGGGTATCGACCGCGGCATTGCGACTGGCGGCGGCGTAGCGCGCCGACACCACCGCCTGCTCGATCTCCGCCCCCGTGAACCCTTCGCAGTGTTCCACCAGCAGATCCAGATCGAAGCTGGCCGGGTCGCAGTCGCGCTTACGCAGATGGATTTCGAGAATCTGACGGCGGGCTTCCGGGCCCGGCAGATCGACGAAGAAGATCTCGTCGAGCCGACCCTTGCGCAGCAGCTCTGGCGGCAGGGCCTGGATGTCATTGGCGGTGGCGGTCACGAACACCTGGGCCCGGTTCTCCGCCAGCCACGTCAGCAGGGTGCCGAGCACCCGCTTCGACGTGCTGTTGTCCGACCCGCGCACGTCGATGCCCTTCTCGATCTCGTCCATCCACAGCACGCAGGGGGCCATGCTCTCCGCCTGCTTCAGGGATTCGCGCAGATTGCGCTCGGTCTCGCCGATGAACTTGTTGTACAGCGCCCCGAAGTCCAGTCGCAGCAGCGGCAGGCCGAGTTCCCCGGCAATGCAGCGCGCCGCCAGACTCTTGCCACCGCCCTGGACCCCGAGCAGGAGAATCCCCTTGGGCCGGTCCTGCTCGTCGCCTTCGCCCGCCAGCGCCCGGCGGCGCTTGTCCAGCCAGCGCTTGACCCGGCCGAGGCCCGCCACGGCATCGAGGGTGGGGGTGTCGTACTCCAGGGCGAGAATGCCGTCCGCCCCGATCAGCTCGAATTTGAGCCGGTTGATGGCCGGCAGGTCGGATTCGGTGATCGCTCCGTCCGTGAAGATGGCGTGCCGGATCAGGCGCCGGGCATCCGCCTCGTTGACGCCCCGCAGGTTGCTGATCAGCCGCTCCAGGGTGTCGCGGTCAGTGCGGACCCGTTCACCGGGATGGGCCTGAGACCAGACCGCGGCCTGCTCCCGGACGATGGCCATGAGGGTCTCCGAGTCGGGCAGGGCGAGTTCGAAGCGGGCCCCGAGCCGGCTCAGCTCCGGCGGCAGCTCCAGCCGGTGGCTGATGAACAGCAGCGTGCAATGCAAGCGCTCGTAGTCCAGCGCGATTTCCCGGATCAGCCGGACCGTCTTCGGCTCGTCGCGGAGATAGGGATGAAAGTCGCACAGCACATAGATGGCATGGCTGTCTCCGCGCAGGATCTCCGTGAGCAGGGCCTCCGGGTCCAGCGACTTGGGTGCCGCCGGCAGCGCGCCGCGCGCCAGTCCGCCCCGTTCGAGACCGCGGACGGCCGTCCACTCATGGCAGCTCAGGCCCTGCCGCATGGCAATCCCGGCGACCAGTTCCAGCACCCGCTTCTCGTCGTGAGTCTCCACCACGATCAGCGGCGTACGGGAGCGGATCATCAGGGCGAGGTCGCGAACGTCCGTCACAGCCAGATCTCCAGAGTCTCGTCAGTTCGGCGGGCTCGCCTGCGGCTTGCGAGCCATGGCTTGCCCATCCATGGACCGCACGCGAAGGCCTGCACCCCCGATGGCCCATTCGTGCGATCATGTTAGCCGCTACGGGCACCGTTTCGGGAGTACTCCCATGGCATCCCCCATCCTCGATCGCGCCGTGCTGCAGGCCGACCGCCTGCTGCGCAGCTTCAGCGGCATCGGCCCGGCCCCCCGGCGCGCCTCACCTTCGCAGTCGCTGCCGCCGGCAGCCGTGGCCGACAGCGCCCTGTCCGACAGCGAGCGCCGCCACGCTGCCGGACTCATGCGCGTCAATCATACCGGTGAAGTCTGCGCCCAGGCCCTGTATCAGGGCCAGGCCCTGACGGCCCGTGACCCGGCGGTGCGTCGAGCCATGGCAGGTGCCGCACGGGAGGAAGAGGACCATCTCGCCTGGTGCGCCGAGCGCCTGCAGGAACTCAAGTCCGATCCCAGCCGGCTCAATCCGGTGTTCTATGGACTGTCCTTCGGCATGGGCGTCCTCGCCGGCGTGGCCGGAGACCGGGTCAGCCTCGGCTTCATCCATGCCACCGAAGACCAGGTGGTGGCCCACCTCGACCGCCATCGCGAAGAACTGCCCGAAGCCGACATCCGCAGTCGCGCCATCGTCGAACGTATGCGCGACGACGAAGCCCGCCACGGCAACGAGGCCCTCGCCGCCGGCGGCAACGAATTCCCGGAACCGGTCCGCAGACTGATGACGGCTGTCTCCAAGCTGATGACCGCCACGGCCTACCGGATCTGAGTCTCGCTCACAGTGGCGCATCGCTTGAATCGCGCGTTGCCTCGAGAGAGCCTTGATCGCGCGCTGCCTCGAGAGAGAGCCCTGCTCCTGCGCTGCCTTGTGGGAGAGCCCTATTTGCCGCAGGCAAATGGGCCGATCTGAAGACGCTCTGCCGAAGCTGAAGCCGCAGCCTTCGCCGCAAGCCATCGAGATCGGCGCATTCCGCTGCGCGAAATAGCGCCCTCCCACAACGGCGTGTCGCCAGATTCTGCGTTACCGCTTTGAGAGAGAGCCCTGCTCCCGCGCTGCCTTGTGGGAGAGCCCTATTTGCCGCAGGCAAATGGGCCGATCTGAAGACGCTCTGCCGAAGCTGAAGCCGCAGCCTTCGCCGCAAGCCATCGAGATCGGCGCATTCCGCTGCGCGAAATAGCGCCCTCCCACAACGGCGTGTCGCCAGATTCTGCGTTACCGCTTTGAGAGAGAGCCCTGCTCCCGCGCTGCCTTGTGGGAGAGCCCTAATCGCGCAGCGATTGGGCCGATCGCGGGGCGTTCCGCCGAAGCTGATGTCGCTGCCTCCGCCGTACGTCATCGAGATCGCCGCTTCGCTGCGCAACTTCCCACAAAGCCGCCTACTCCCCCCTCGACAGCGGCGGATGAAAGATGATCTGCACCTTGATCCCGGCCGGGTCCTCGCAGTAGAAACTGCGCGCACCGTCCCGATGCGTGCGGGCTTCAGTCAGCAGCGTCACGCCCTCGGCCTCCAGGAAGGCCTGCCAGCGGTCGACGTCGGCCGCGTTGTCGATGATGAACCCGATGTGATCGAGCCGCTGACCAACCGTTGCCGGGTCTTCCGCCACCCGGTGCAGCGCCAGATTGTCATTGCCGGAACACAGGTAGATGTTGTCCGCATCCGGCTGCCATTCAATGCGCATGCCCATCAACCGCGTGTAGAAGTCGAGACATTCCTCGAAGCGATTGACGAACAGGGCGACGTGGCGCAGGCCCGCCGTGGGGCCCGGACGCTCGATCGTGGTCATGTGCCGTCACCTCACGGTTGGCTGTCGGTGTCTGCGAGGTCGATGACCTCGTGGGAGTGTTCGATCGCGACGCCGCCCGCCTCGAGCATCCGCGATGCCGAGCAGTACTTCTCCGCGGACAGTTGCACCGCCCGCGCCACCTGCTTCGGCTTCAGGCCCATGCCCGTGACCTTGAAGTGCAGCCTGATGCGGGTGAACACCGCGGGAATCGTCTCGGCCCGCTCGGCTTCGATCTCGGCCACGCAGTCGCTGACTGGCGCCCGCGCCTTCTTGAGGATGTCCACCACGTCGAAACTCGCGCAGCCGCCGAGTCCGAGCAGCATCATTTCCATGGGCCGGACGCCGAGGTTGCGGCCGCCGTGATCCGGAGGGCCATCCATGACGACGGCATGTCCGCTGCCGGACTCACCGATGAACATGGCACCGTCCACCCATTTGATGCGCGCTTGCATGGAAACCCTTCCTGGACTCACGTGGGGCGGCCATTCTCGCCTAATGAAGGCGCCGGCGCACGGTCCGGGACCAGTGATCACGGTGTAAGATGCTCAATTGAACCCCTTGGGGGGGGGTGGCATGATCGAAGCGGGTGCCAACGCGGTGCTCCGGGAGACTATGGGGTACGGTACGCAAGCATGGTGAGCATCAATCTTTCGGCCACGGCGCCACACAGTATCGAGTCGTTCCTCGCAGCGTCGCACCGCCGCAAGTATCCGGCCAAGTCCACGATCATCTTCGCAGGCGACAATTCCGATTCCCTCTATTACATCACCGAGGGGTCGGTCACCGTGCTCATCGAGGACGAGAGCGGCCGCGAGATCATCGTCGCCTATCTCAACAAGGGTGATTTCTTCGGTGAGATGGGCCTGTTCGACGATGACATGCCGCGCTCGGCGTGGGTCAAGGCCAAGACCGAATGCGAAGTGGCGGAGCTGTCCTACGCCCGCTTCCGCGAACTCGCGGAAGAGGACACGAGCATGCTCTATCTGCTCGGCGGGCAGATGGCCGAACGCATGCGCAAGACCACCGAGAAGGTGGGGGACTTGGCCTTCCTCGACGTCACCGGCCGGGTGGCCCGCACCCTGCTGGAGCTGTCCAGGCAACCCGACGCCATGACCCACCCCGACGGCATGCAGATCAAGATCACCCGCCAGGAAATCGGCCGCATCGTCGGCTGCTCGCGGGAGATGGTCGGCCGCGTCCTCAAGACCCTGTCCGATCAGGGCCTCGTCTCCGTCAAGGGCAAGACCATGGTGGTCTACGGGACCCGCTGAACGCTTCAGCTACGACCGCGCCAGCTACCAGCGACATCCCCTTGTGGGCGCATTTCGTCGGGAACGAAATGCGCCGATCCGGACGGCGCTCAGCGAAGGCGGCGACATCAGCTCCGGCA
>JAFIFL010000243.1 GCA_020832055.1 Gammaproteobacteria bacterium | reverse complement strand
TGATCTGGCCGCGGGCGAAGTACTCGGAGATCTTCGGCAGATCAGGCAGGGCGCGTGCGACGCGCACCTTCTCCCGGGCCGCGCCCATGGCGATGCCACATCGCGCGTTGAGCCAGTGGGCGGTGGATTTCACGCCGTAAACATGCAGCGAAGCGACGTTCTCCCAGGCCCGCACGCAGCGCAAGAACTGGTACTCGGCGGCGTACATGTGGGTGCAGAGCAGCCCGAGCTGGGCGTTGAGCTCTTCGTCGTTCATGGCGTCGAAGTCGGGGAGATCGGGGGTGGCCGGTTCCATGGCGGTCTCCTATTCGTTGCGCCCGCACAGGGCTAAAAACTGTTTAGATAGACAGTAATTCTAGCCGAGCTCCCGACCCGATTGAAGCGTCCTTCAAGAACGTTTTGCTCGAATAAACAAGCCCTTTTATGCGCTCCAACAGGCTGTCTTTGGCCACGCGAGCATCTGGTGCTGATGGCTGACATTACCTGCAAGGTAATGGTTCAGACCCCGGATTGGGGTAGCCTTCAGTTCTGCGCCGAAGTCGGGATGACTACCTCTGGCGTCAGGGTGAATGGAGAGAGAACATGCAACGCCGCAGCAGTTTCGGAACGCTCCTTCGCTACTGGCGCAAGGCTCGTGGCATGACCCAATTCGACGTATCCATGACTGCGGGTTATTCGCAGCGGCACGTGAGCTTTCTCGAATCCGGCCGTTCTCAGCCAAGCCGGGAAACGGTGATGGTACTGGCTGAAACCCTAAATGTGCCCGTCCGGGAACGTAATGTGCTGCTCGACTCGGCCGGCTTTGCTCCCGTCTACACCCAGGAACCCTTGACCAGCGAACACCTCGAGGTGGTGCTCGGGCTGGTCCATGATGTGCTTGCGAGCCATCGACCATTCCCGGCGCTGCTGGTGGACCGGTCCTGGAATACCTTTGCGCTCAACCAGACAGCCAACGTCCTGTTCAGCCAGTTCGTGGCGGGCGGGGACGCCTATGAATCCCTGGATGCGGTCAATGCCGTACGCATCTGCCTTGATGATGCCGGACTGAAACCCTTCATCCGCAATTGGCATGGCTTCATGCGCGGCATCCTCGGGCAGCTCAAGTCCGAACTGCAGCGGGAGGTGGTTCACGAGGACATTGCAGCGCTCATCGACGACATCCAGACCGCTCTGGCGCGTTCGAAGTCGGAGCAGGAGGCGTCTCTTGGTGACGACTTCCCTGTGGTGCGCCTGCAACTCGAGCGGGACGGGATGCAGATCTCGCTGTTCACGATGATGAGTTCGTTCAACCTGCCGCTGGACGCGACCATTGCGGAGTTGCGTATCGAGACCTTTCTTCCTGCAGACGATGCCTCCAGAGCGTTTCTGCTTGCGCTCGATCGAACAAGTGAGGGTGTCCGCGAGCAAGCCTGACAGGTATTCGGCCTGAGGGCTCATTCCGCTCGTGAGCTTGGGATGCCGCGAAGCCAGCCGGGCCTGCGCCCTCCGGGGCATGGGGTGGTCGCGCTCGTGATGATTGTCGGACAATCGAACGCGCTTCAGTGAATTCGCAAGAACGATGCAATCAATGACCAGGGTCGCTCGTCTAAGCAGGGGAGTCACAACCGTGATCTCTGAACGATCTGCTGGAGAGATATTCATGAAGTCATTGCTCGCTGCCCTGTTCATGTTCACTGCCCTGGTTGCCGGCGCTGCTGCCATCGAGAAAGAGCCGTTCGATGAAGCCCGCTTCGATACTCTGCGAAGTGCAGGGGAAGTCGTACTGGTGGACGTTTTTGCCGAGTGGTGCTCCACCTGCGCTCGCCAGCAGGAAGTCATCAAAGCCTACGTTGCCGACAATCCTGACAAGGAACTGCACATCCTCGAAGTCAACTTCGATCGTGACAAGGAGTGGGTCCGCCACTTCCGGGCACCACGCCAATCGACCCTGCTGCTCTACAGCGGTGAAGATCAAATCTGGTTCAGTGTGGCCGAGACCCGTCCTGAGGTGATCAAGGCGGAATTCGACAAGGCGTTTGCTGCCGCTGGTCAAAACGGCCAGTGACTCTGGATCTGGCTTCGATCCCGCTGGCTTTGCTGGCGGGTGTCGTCGGTATTCTGTCGCCGTGCATATGGCCGCTGGTGCCCGTGATCATGTCCTCCTCGGCGACGTCCGGTCGCGCCGGGCAGGTCTTCCTCGCCCTGGGCCTCGCGGTCTCCTTCGCCGTGGCTGGCACCTTCCTGACGCTGCTGCTGCTCAACCTCGGGCTCGACCCTGATGGGTTCCGCGTGGTGGCAGCCGTGCTGCTGCTGCTGATTGGTGCGGCGTTGTTCTGGCCGGTGTTGGGCGACCGCATCAGCCAGGGCCTGTCGAGATTGACGGCCAGCGTCGGCTGGAACCCGACGGGCAATCAAGGCCCAGCCGGCCAGTTTGGCGTTGGGGCGCTGTTGGGACTGGTCTGGTTGCCCTGTGTGGGACCCACGCTCGGCGCTGCCATCGCGCTGGCTTCCCTTGGCCAGGACATGGCCATGGCTTTTGTCGTCATGCTCACCTTCGGTATCGGCACTGCCGCAACGTTGCTTGCGGCCGCCGTGGTTTCGGGCAGCGTCCTTTCCCGATGGCGCCCTGGTCTCATGACCGGAGCCGCCCGCGGCAAGCAGATTCTGGGAGCGCTGCTGCTGCTTTTGGGCATCATGGTCCTGACGGGCTTCGACAAGGTGCTTGAAACATGGGCCCTGACCATTCTCCCCGACTGGGCAACGTCCATCTGATGATGCCAGGGTTAGCACGCAGCGAACTCGACCAGCTGTTCCGCCATTGCCTGGCGCTGACCGGGCACCGGGAGGATGCCCAGGATCTGCTGCAGGCGGGCCTTGAGCGCTACCTTGCCAATGGGCCGCCTGCTGCCATGCACCCGGTCGGCTACCTGCGTCGCATTCTGCGCCATCTTCACACCGATCAGCTGCGTCGCCTGGGCGTGGTGACTTTCGAAGCCCTTCCTGATGAGGATCGTCTGCGCGGTGTCGAAGCAGATCTCGAGCAGACGGTGGTGGACGCCGCGACCCTGGATGAGGCCTGGAGTGAGCTGAGTTCGCTGGAGCGTGAAACGTTGCTGCTCTGGGCTGTCGAGGGACTCTCGGCAAGTGAGATCGCACTTCAGCTCGGAGAGCCGAGGGGGACGATCCTGTCGCGGTTGCATCGACTCCGGATACGGATGACCGCATGGCGCAGTCGTCGGGATGGTGGAGGTGGTGATGTCTGAGAGGAGGCCACTGCGAGAAGAGTTGAAGCAGAAGCTGTCCCGAGAACGGCTCGACGATGATGAGTTCGCCCGTTTCGAACGCCTGCTGACCAAGGAAAAGCGTTGGTCGGAAATGACGCCTTTCAACTTTCGGGTGGGTGGTGCGGTGGCCGCTTTGCTGTTGCTCGGCGTGACCGTTCTGGTGTACTTCCCTGGCAACGATTCCGAGGATCTGCCCGAGCTTTTGGCTCAGGAAGTCTTCACCAACCACGTCCATGCCCACAGCCTCGATCTCGAAACGCATTCCATCGAAGTGCTTCGAGCAGGATTGGACCGGCTCGACTTTGTCCCGGTCGATGCGTCCGCATCGAGGGATGAACGCCTCACGCTCCTCGGTGCTCGCTATTGCACGCTGCAGGGCGCCATCGCTGCCCAGATTCTGTTCCACACGCCCTCAGGTGCGCGTGTCACCCGTTACCAGGCTGCCTACGATCCGGGCCGGTTTGGTGGACTTCCGGATTGGGATCAGCAACAGGCGCCGGTGAGCGTAAAACTGCGCGGAGTGGAGGTCAGACTCTGGGTGGAGCAGGGCGTCGTCATTGCGGAAGCCCATTAGTCTCCCCGGCGGCGATGGCGCCAGATTGTCCGACAACGCCTGGCGCGTAGACGAGCGCGCGGGGCCTCGGGCAGTCAGAATGCCGGGGCTTATCGGGTAAGCGCTTCACGATGGGAGTCTTGGACCATGAATCAAGCTGAACTGCCGGCGACGCTCGGCGCCGCCATCGGGACCGAGCCGTTCTGGCTGCAGGCCTGGGTCATGGCCATGGTCCTGGTACACATGGCCGGGCTGCTGTTCGTGGTGGCGCGGGAGCAGCAGAGTTGGCGGCTGCGGGTGGAGCCTCTCGCCATTCTCGCAAGTTTCCTGATCGCCGCCGTCATCATGTCCTGGATGTACGATCGGGTCGGCTACGTCCGGTTGCTGGGACTGGCTCACCTGCTGGCCTGGACACCGGTGTACGTGTGGATCTTCCTGAGGCGACAGCGTTATCCATGGGCGACGGTCTATGGCAAGTACATCTACCTCTACCTGCTGGTGGCAGGCATCTCGCTCGTGGTCGATGCGGTGGATGTGATCCGCTATCTTGCCGGGGATGGTGAGTTGTTCATGCGCTGGCAGTAACGTTTTCTGATGCCGGCTGGAGGACATCATGGCTCACGTTTCACCCCGCGACCCTGCAGCATTGTCCTCGCTGACTCCGCTGCTCGATGCCGTCAAAAGCGCCATGGGTTTCGTACCTAACAGCATGCTGACCATGGCCCATCTTCCGCACCTCTCGGACGCGGAGCGCGCGGCCCTGGCGCTGGCCTTTGCAGCTGGCAGTGTCCCCAATGAATCAGATCAACAGCACTTCGCCGCGCTGCGCGAACATTTCAGGGAGCAGCAGATCATTCAACTCGTTGCCGTGATCGCGCTGTTCGGGTTTCTCAACCGCTGGAACGATATCCTCGCCATTGCACTTGAATCGCAACCACAGGATTTTGCTGCTGACAATCTCGCTGCCTTGCAGTGGACGTCAGGTAAACATGCTGCCAAAGCTCAGCAGGGATAGGAGGAAAGTCCTGCTCGTGGCATCCGCTGAGCTGCGTCTGAGGCCAGAGGACCGTTCCCCATGGCCGCTGCCGCCATGCGTTGAATGATCCGCGGAAACTCCCGGTCCACCCCGAATGCGAGCATCGGCAGCATGACCGGGGCGAGCAGCTTCGGTTTCGGTTCGAGTTCCCACCATACCCTGACTTCCGATCCCTCGCCGCGGGGAATGACTTCCCAGCCCCCGAACATGATGGTGGCGGGAAACGGAAAGTCGGGATCCTCGGCCAGAAAGCGAACATCGAATCCGCGTCCGTCCTCGAAACGGGTGCATTCCTCTCCCCAGCGCTTGCCGGCATGGTTCTCACACACGCGAACCGCGCCGACGCCGTCCGGCTGGTCGTCCAGCACTTTTGAGGATCTGAGGCTCGGCATGTAGCGCTCGATCTCGCCGAGCTGACTGATCACGTTCCACATGGCATCGGCAGGCACGTCGACGGCCACCTGGACGCAGTGCCGATAGCGCGATGGGGTTGCCGCGCGGTGCGCCCGGTCGATCCCCCACAACTGCCAGAGGCCGAAGGTGAGCACCACCGCTGCGATGGCGAGCATCAGTGTCGCGCCCGTGGCTGACACCAGACTCGGAGCGATCAGCAGCAGCGCCAGCGTGCCGATGACCCAGAGCAGGTCGGCGACGCTGGCATACAGTGCGCGCCACGTGAGCAGCCGGGGGCGGGTCGCCTGATGGAGCAGATCCGCGGCGAAAACCAGCAGTCCCGGGCCGACCACCTGAAGCATCAAGGGATGCCCGAGCGCCAGCCAGGCATCGATCTGCCTGGGTGCGATCAGCATGGCTGCACCACAGCCGGCAGAGAACACGGCGTTGGCAATGAGCGCGCTGCGAAGGGGTTGGGTGGTTGTCGTCATTGGATGCTCCCTGGGTGGATCGGGCTCGTCTGCCGGGCATCGTGGCCGAGTGCCGGCTGTTGGGAAATGACCTCGGAGGTCATCAGGACTGGACCCGCTGCATGGCCTCAATTCATCATGCGTGCTGGTTTCTTGTGACAGGCCGTGCCGTCGTGGTGAGGTCTGGGGAGAAGAGCACTGTGACGCCCATCAACCGTATGGATGAGCCCGTCTGCCCGGTCAGCGTCGAGGAAGCGACGCTGGCCGACCCGGAGGTACTCGAGTGTCCGTATCCCACCTATTCCCTCCTGCGTGAGCAGGCACCCGTCTGGCAGGATCCGCGGACCGGCATCTACGTCATCACCCGCTATGAGGATCTCAAGCGCGCCTGCCTCGACACGGAGCGCTTCAGCAACCTGCGTCCGAGCAATGATCATGCGAATCTCACCGGCAATGCCCGCAAGGCCTATGAACTGTTTCTGGAAAAGG
>JAFIFL010000242.1 GCA_020832055.1 Gammaproteobacteria bacterium | reverse complement strand
CGTTGGCTGAGTTGCCGGAGCTCATGGTCCATCCATGCCTGCTCGCAGCGGATGCTCTCCAGGGCCAAGGACTGCTGTGCCGTGGAGGCCTCTCCCAGGACCGTGATGCGGCCCACATGCGCTTCGATTTCGGCATCCGCCAGCGCCTTCTCTGCTGATGCCAGGGGCGGAAAGGGCAGCAGCCCGGTGTCCTGCACCTGTGCTGGCAGCCCTGGCTGAAGCGTCCGCATTTGCTCGAGCAGGTCCTGCTGCTGCTGCATCGGCTCGGGTGCGGGGGTTGCTCGCAGCCAAATCAGAACGTAGTCGAGCATGTCTATAGCCATCCGCAGATCGCGG
Organism: Gammaproteobacteria bacterium; assembly: GCA_020832055.1. Taxonomy (GTDB): domain Bacteria; phylum Pseudomonadota; class Gammaproteobacteria; order Pseudomonadales; family Azotimanducaceae; genus SLTB01. Next base: position 5,874 of record JAFIFL010000242.1, on the reverse strand, counting down.
ATCCTGGCCGGAGCGGTCAGGCAGGGCAATACGTTGCTGTCGAGTTCACGTCGGATCTCGCTGATCAGCCGCAGGGGTGTGGTCAGGGTGTCGTTCATGGCACGCAGCCCGCTCTTGTCAGTTCGAATGACCTGCGAGTCTAGGTGTTGGCGGACGGGGTCGGACCTGTCACGCCTGACAGCTGGATGGCCAGGGGCTGAAGACCGGAGAATCCTTCGGACTTTCAGCGCATGAGGCACGTCGATGAGCGAGACCGAGCAGGCGGGTGACCTTGACATCGAGCCGTTCGCACCCGATCAACTCCGGCACCCCTACGCAGGCTACAAGGTCTTGCGTGATCGGGCGCCGGTCTACAAGGTGCCGGAGCTGGGTCTGCATCTCGTCACGCGCTATGACCTGGTGCGCGAGGCGCTGAAGGACACCGCGACCTTCTCGAGTGAGTTCGATGACTTTCTTGCCATGGCGCAGCAGATGACGTTGGCCACGCTCCCGGCAGATGTGCGTGCGCGCATCGAGGCGGTGAACGCGGAGATGATCACGGTGCCACCGACGATGCTCACCCTGGATGAGCCGGGCCACACCCGCTACCGGTCCCTGGTGAGCCAGTTGTTCACAGGCAGTGAGATTCGCCGTGGCGAAGCCATGGTTCAGGCCATCATCGACCACCACCTGCAGCGCTTTCTGGACTCGGGGGAAACAGATTTCATCGCCGGCTTCGCCTTCGCTGTGCCGCTGCGAATCATCGCCGACCGCCTCGGTATTCCCGACAGTGAGCGCGACTGTTTCGAAGCGGGCGCCAAGGCATCGGCGGCGGGATTGCGCCTGACCGCTGTAGCGCCCGAGACGCTGTTGCAGCGGGCGGAGGCGGCGAGGGACTTGCAGCGCCTGTTGCTGGAACTTCTGGCAGATCGGCGCCGTCAGCCGCAGGCGGACATGATTTCAGTTCTCGCCCATGCGGAGCTCGAAGGTTGCGATCGTCCTCTCACCGACCCTGAAGCCCTGTCCATTCTCGGCCAGTTCCTCGTTGCAGGGCACGAGACCACGACCAGCACTTTGGGCTGGGGCATGCTGATGCTCTGCCGTGACCCGGGGCTGCAGGAGCAGCTGCGCGAGGAGCCTGCGCTGTTGAAGACCTTCGTCGAAGAGGTGCTCAGGTTGGAGTCCCCGGTGCAGGGCCTGCCAAGGGTGGTCACCCGCGATACTGAACTCGGGGGGTATCCGTTGCAGGCGGGCGAGCTGGTCATGCTGCGCTATGGCGCCGCGAACCGCGATGAGCGCCAGTTTGTCGATCCGGATGCACTCGACGTCCATCGCGACAAGGCTGGTATGCAGATGGCCTTTGGCTCGGGCATTCATCACTGCATTGGAGCACCGCTGGCACGACAGGAGCTGAGCCTGGGCTTTGCCGCAGTTTTGCGGGCGATGCGGGAGATTCGCCTGCATCAGGGGTTCCCTGAGCCGGAAGCGGAAGCGAGCTTCATCCTCCGCAATCTTCCCGAACTTCACATCGCCTATCAGAGGTCCTGAGCGCAGCGATGGGTTTCGATTCGAACGACCGCATTCGTCGGGCGTTGCAGTGTCAGCAGAAGGAGTCGTCCATGTCTGAATCCGGTCTGTCCGCTGTCATCGACCCGAAGGACGATGACCTGCATGATCCGGTGAGCGATGACATGCACTGGTCAGAGACGCACTGGTTTTCCTTTGATCAACCCGGATCGAACCTCTCTGCCACGATCTATCCAGTACTGCGTAAGAACATGAGCCTGGCGAGTTTGGCGGTTTATCTTTGGGATGGCAGTGCCAGCGAACCCTGGCGGGTTCGCTATGCCAAGGCCTATTGGCACCTGCCCTTTCCTGATGACGGCTTTCAGCGTCTCAGGCTGGGGGATCTGAAATACGATTGCATCGAGCCTTTTCGGGCCTGGAAGGTGCAGTACCGGGACGGGCGCCAAGTTCAGATGAATCTGCGCTGGGATGCACTGCGCTCACCCCACTTCGTGATCCGGACCGACGCCAAGGGCCACTTCGATCAGCCCTGTCGCGTCACCGGGGAAGTCGTCCTCGATGGTGTGCACCACGCGATCGACACCCTGGGCATGCGAGACAAGAGTTGGGGGGTGCGATCCGACTTGCGTGTGGGTGAGCCGGCTTCGAGCGAACAGACGGCCATCGCTTATACCTATGGCCACAGCGGTGCCGACGAACAGTTCTTGCTCTACTCGGCCATGCACGGCAACGTCGGCGGCATGCTGCCGGGTGGCTATCTGGTCCGAAAGGGCCAGGCGGCGGGCATTGCAGCGTCGACGCGGCGTGTTCTTGGCCGCCGCAACGGTCATGTCACTCTGCTCGAACTCGAAATCACGGATGCCCTCGGCCGAGAGCTGCGGTTGACGGGTACCTGTCGGAACCGGCTTGCGCACTACGCGCTGTCCACAACCTTCGCGTTCCTCAGCATGACTGAGTGGCGGACGGTGGAGGGAGAGCGCTTCCTTGGCGAGGATCAGGAAGTCTTCAGCCCCTACTACACGGGACCCCGCCTTGCTCTTCTGAACACGGAAAGCGGATGAGTAGTGCCGGACGCTGGAACTGAACGGTCACCGGGAGAGGCGGCTGGCGTGTCGACGACAACCTGGCCGTCAGCACAGCGGCGGTGCCGTGGTGAATTCTGCCTCCACTGCCGGAAAGCAGTGGCCAAGCAATCTCACGGCAATCATGGAACTGCTTGGTGTCAGGGGCCAGGGACGAAGCCGTGGCCTGGGTTCACGACCATGCCCGATACCATCTTCGACTGGGCCAATGCAGACGACATGGAACGGGCCGATCTCCCTCGGCTCGGATCTCGCCTGCTAAGATCAACCCACGCTTCTCGGGGATGAGACTCGCCATGCTTCGCTTCTGGATTCTGCTGACGACCCTGTTCGCTGCGCTCGGCGCCGCGGCGCTGGAGACCGAGACGCCTGTGGAACCGGTGCCGGATGCCGCACCCGAGTGGGAGATCGTGATCCCGCCGGAGCCCGTCGCCGATGACCACGCCGCACTGATCGAGATGTACGAGTGGCTGCGTGCCGAGGGCCATGACAGCGTGATCTGTCCCTTCCGCGGCCGCATCGACTACGACCCGGGGGAGATCGAGTGCGGGCTGATCCGGGTGCCCGAGAACCGGGAGCGCGCCGACAGCCGGACGATCGAGCTGCACTTTGTGCGCATCGCGGCCCGAGGCGAGGATCACGAGGGCAACCCGGTTGAGGTCCGCGACGACCCGGTGGTCTACCTCACCGGTGGCCCGGGCGTGCAGCTCGAAGGCTACATCAGGCGGATGAAGGACCACCGCCTGATGGCCAGGCGTGATGTCTACTTCCTCGAGCATCGCGGCATCGGCCACTCTGGCGACTTCTGCCCCTTCTTCGAGGGGCGCAACCGCGCCGAGCGCATCCGCGACAACTTCGAGGACCAGCAGTTTGCCTTGTTCGACGCGGCCCGCCGCTGCGTCGAGGGCGCCACCGCCGCCGGGGTCGATGTCACCGGCTACCACACCTTCGAGAACGCCCGCGACCTGCGCGCGCTGCGCCTCGCGCTCGGGCTCGAGAACTGGAACGTCTGGGGGATCTCCTATGGCGCAGCCCTCGGCCAGGCCTACCTGCAGGTCGACCCGGAAGGCATCCGGGCGATGGTTCTCGACGCCATCGTCCCCCTCGACCTCGAGCACCTGATGCAGCAGCCGCGCTGGTTTCAGCGCGACCTCGACAAGCTCTTCGCCGCCTGCGACCAACAGTCTGCCTGCCGCGAGGCCTTCCCGAACCTCGCCGATCGCTACCGGGCGGCGATCACCGAGCTCAGCGAGCGACCGATGGAACTCGCGCTGCGCGCTGACGAACGTTTTCCCGACGGTCGGACCTGGGTCTTCCAGGACCTGATTGCCGGTATGCCCTTCGGGTTGCTCTACGACGAGTCGAACCATGCGGCGCTGCCGGCGATCATCGATGGCCTGTCGCGGGCTGTAGAGCGGCGCGACGACCAGGTCTTCAAGACGCTCGCCGTGGTCGAGCCGGGGCAAGGGCTCGGCATGAGCATGGGCATGGGTCTTGCCGTTCGCTGCCTCGACGGTTACTTCGACGCCGAGCAGGCACAGGCTGCGCGAAGTCGCCGCGAGCACCCGCTGCTCGCTGGGGCTTTCTGGAGCGCCGCGGTGATCGAAGCGGCTCCTCGGTTCTGCCGCGAAATCGGCCTCACGCCCCGCGACCCGGCCACCTTCGCGCTCGTCGACACCGAGATCCCGGTTCTGGTCGCCAATGGCGCCTGGGATCCGATCACGCCGCCGCCGCTCGCCGAGTACATCCTGCCGAGCCTGAAGAACAGCCAGTACCTGGAGTTCCCCCACGCGGGCCACGGCCCGACCCGGTCGGTCGACTGCGCCGGCGACCTGCTCAACGACTACTTCGACGATCCCGCCGTCCCCGTCGACACGACCTGCGCCGAAGCGGGCGGAGCGGCGGCGAACTACATCGCACCCTACTACCGGACCCGCGCCATCGCGCGCGGCCTGCGGATGCACGACCAGCAAGGCGACCGGCTCATCCGCCACGCAGCCTGGGGTGGTGGCTCGCTGGGACTCACCTTCCTCGGTTTCGTCGTCCTGCTCTTCGCCTGGCTCGCGCGGCGGGTGAACTTCGACAGCGCCCGTGCCGCCGGCGGCAGCCGCCTGCTGGTCGCGCTGGCCGCCGCAACCGCCCTCGGCCATGTCGGCGGTCTCGGCTTCGCGGCCTGGACCACCGCCGAGGTCAGCCAGGCGATGCTGCTCTTCGGGCTGGTCCCCTGGGCGTCCCAGATTGCCTGGCTGGCGCCGGTCTCGGTGCTGTTCGCGATCCTCGGCTTTACCCAGACGCTGCGCTCTCGTCACCGCATTGAGCGCGCAACGCGCTTCGGGCTGCTGCTCACCTGCCTCGCGGTGGTCAGCCTCGCGATCTTCACCCTGCTCTGGGACCTCTGGCCGTTGTGAACGCTGAAACCCAACTCGGGGTCAGACCACGGTTTCGAGCGATAACATGCTGATTTGGATCATTATTTCTCCGAACTAATGTGCTGAAAGCACCCTTAGAGGGTCGTTTTCTTGCCACAAAACAGCGGTTTAAGCTTGCTCCCGGTGTCGCTCGCCCCGGTGTGCTCAGAGCGCCGTTTTGGCCCAGGGAAGCCAACTTGAGGTCAGGCTGCGGTGTCGCAAGCCTGGAATTCGGTAGCGAACAGTCGACAATAGGACCTCGAAGCAGCGCCAGAGTGTGCATGATGACCTGCGTGATCACTGAAACCTGCATTGGCGTCAAGGGCGAGGCCTGCATGGAGGTTTGTCCGGAGTTTGCGATTTTCTCGGAGCCTGAAGACCTGATGTCCTTCATCGATCCCGCTCGATGCACGGACTGCGGCGCCTGCATGGAAGCCTGTGTGGTGGGGGCCATCTATCCCCAGACGGATCTCCCCCGGGCGTCCGTGGAGTTCGAGCAGATCAACGAACAATGGTTCCGTCGCCGAGCGGGGGTTCGTGAGCGCGTCCGCGAGATCGCGACCTCCCTTGGAGTGCTCATCTGAATCTCACGGCATTGTCAGGATGGGTTAGACCACCTCACCGGTCACAGAAGAGCCGTGGACGGCATGCTTGGTCGCGCGCTGATAGCCGCTCGCCCCATCGCGCTTAGAGGGCCCGTTTTGCCGCGGAAACGTAGGTTCTAAGGGGATGGAACGGCGTGGCTAAGTCTCTCGGATTTTGAACATCAATGGCTTGGCGTGGTCCGACCCCGCGATTCATTGGTGATACTTTGGGGTCAGGCATCGGTGTCGCTGGACAGTCGCGCGGCCCTGAACGCGCGGGCGCGTTCAGGGCCG
>JAFIFL010000241.1 GCA_020832055.1 Gammaproteobacteria bacterium | reverse complement strand
CGCAGGCTGTCGAAGAAGGCCTGCTGGCGGCGGGCGCGGAGATCCGGCCGGCCACCGCCCTCGTCCCGCATTCGCTCGCGGATCAACCGGCGCATGCCGAAACGGGCCAGGGGATCGGGGATCCACCCCTGTTCGCACAGTGCCGTGACGTCGATCATGGGTGCAGTCCCCGCGGTACGCCGAGCAGGGGCGCGGGCCAGCGCGAGCCGGGCTTTTCGAACAGGATCTGCACGTCGCCGATGGCCCGCTCGAGAAAACCACCTTCGCAGTAGGCCAGATAGAAGCGCCAAAGGCGCTGAAAGGTGTCGGGATAGCCCAGCGCCAGCAGCTCACCGGCCTTGGCGTCACAGGTGTGGCGCCAGTCGGCGAGCGTACGCGCGTAGTGCTCACCGATGTCCTCGAGGTGACGGACCCGAAGGTTGGTGACGCGCCGGACCGAGTCGAGCATGGACCACACCGACGGCAGGCAGCCGCCGGGGAAGACGAAGCGCTTGATGAAGTCCACGGACTTGCGATAGCGCTCGTAGCGCTGATCCTCGATGGTGATGGCCTGCAGCAGGACCATGCCGTCGTTCTCCAGCAGTTCGTCGAGGCGGCGGAAGTAGAGATCGAAGTAGCGATCGCCCACGGCCTCGATCATCTCCACCGAGATGATGCGGTCGAAGCGGCCGGAGAGGTCGCGGTAGTCCTCGCACAGCACCTCGATGCGATCGTCCAGCCCCGCCTCCTGCACGCGTTTGCGCGCGTAGTCGAACTGCTCGCGGGAAATGGTGGTGGTGGTCACCCGGCAACCGTGGCGACGGGCCGCGTGCACCGCCAGCCCGCCCCAGCCGGTGCCGATTTCCAAAAGGTGCACGTCGGACGTGAGCTGCAGCTTGTCGCAGAGCAGATCCAGCTTGTGCTGCTGGGCCTGGGCCAAGGTGGTCTCCTCGCTCATGTAGATGCCCGAGGAGTACATCATGCTGTCGTCGAGCATGAGTTCGAAGAAGTCGTTGCCGAGGTCGTAGTGGGCCGCGATGTTCGCCCGGCTGCCGCCCAATGAGTTCTCCCGGCGCCGATGGAACCACTGGTACAGCGGCTGGCCGATGCGGGCGAGGCCGCCGTCCATGCCATCGAGCAGTTCCCGGTTGCGGACCATGATCCGCACCAGATCCACCAGTTCGTCGGTATCCCACAGGCCCAGGAAGTAGCTCTGACCCGCACCGACGCTGCCGCCCAAGCCTGCGTAGATGTAGAAGTCGAGGTCGTGGACCGTCACGTTCACTTCGGGGCCGGGATTGCTCGGCACGCCCAGCATGCGCTCGCCACGGGGATCCTGCAGGCGGATGCAGCCCCAGGGCAGGTCGTTGAAGCCGCTCAGCAAGCGGGAGCGAATCTCGGCGGTGATGCCGCGGGGCAGCCAGCGCGGCCACCCGGCGGTGGTCCGGCCCCGGCGGGCAGGGTCAATGATGCTTTCGGCCATGGGGCAACTCCCGTCCATCGCGCCCGCGTGGTGGGTGAGGGTGATACTTGGCGCCGCGCATCCAGAGCCGCAGCGCCTGCCAGTAGATGGCCGCCATGACCTTGATCGTTGTGGGCGGCAGGCCGGCAATGCCGGCGGCCACGCCGGAGGCGGTCAGCGGCCCCCGTTTCAGATCCATGAACGCGGCGAAGGCACGGTTGCCGTCGGCACGATTCTCTTTCGTGACCCGCAGGCGATCCTGCGTGAAATCGAACCTGAAACGATAGCGCATGTCCATGGGTAGAAATGGCGACACGTGGAAGGTCTTGTCGGTCTCGAAGCGATAGGGCCCGGTCTGGTCGCGGGCATCGAGGACGTAGACGTGGCGCTCGTTCCAGGGCGTGTTGCGCACTTCGAGCAGGATGGCCACCAGCGGACCTTCGGGCCCGTCGTCCTTCGATGCTGTGCAGAATACGAAACTCACCGGATTGAAACCGAAGCCCAGGAACCGGGGCTGGGCCAACAGCCACACCCGCCCTTCGGGGCGAATGCCGAGTGCGTCCTCGACGCGCTGGCGCGCCTCGCCGGCCAGGTCAGGACCACCGCCGAGATGATCCTTGCGGTGAAAGCTCGACAACCCACGGCGATCGAGGCGGCACCAGCGACAGTCGGCAAAGGCTTCATCGAGCCGATCGAGGTCCAGCAGCAGCATGCGCAGGCGGTATTCGAAGGCGTGGCGAAAGGGCACCTCGCGGACATGCCGCAGACGTCCGCTGCACCACTGGGCAGCAGCCACGTCCGGCGGCGCCACCGCCGTCCCGGCAGCGCTCACAGGGACACTCCGAAGTCCCGCGCCACGTCCACGGCACTGGCGCAGCCATCCTCGTGGAAGCCGTAGCGCCACCAGGCGCCGCAGTACCAGGTCTGGCGCTGGCCATTGATCTCGCCGCGGCGGGCCTGGGCCACCACCGCCGGGGTGTCGAAGACCGGGTGGGTGTAGTTCAGGCGGGCATGCACCTTGGCCGGGTCGATGCGGTCGTCCTGGTTCAGGGTCACCAGCAAGGGCGTCGCCGTGTCGATGTGCTGCAGCTGGTTCATCCAATAACTCACCGTCACCTGCCCGCTGCCGCCGCCTTCGAGGTGCCCACCATCGAGGTAATAGTTCCAGGCCGCCCAGGCGCCCTTGAGGCTCGGCATGACCCGAGCGTCGCTGTGCAGCACCACCGTGTTGGCCTGGAAGCCGATGGCGCCGAGGATCTCGCGCTCCGCCTCGGAGGGGTCCGCCAACAGGGCCAGCGCCTGATCGCTGTGGGTGGCCAGGACGACGGCATCAAAGCGCTCCTCGCCCGCCGCCGTGGTCAGGCGGACCCCGCCGTCCTCGCGCTGGACGCGGCGGACCGGGCAGTCGAGGCGCACATCGGTCAGCTGGTTCAGGATGCGATCCACATAGGTCCGTGAGCCACCCTCGACGACATACCACTGGGGCCGGTCGTTGATGGACAGCAGGCCGTGATTGGCAAAGAACTCGATGACGCGTTTGGCCGGAAAACTGTCCAGCCGCGCCGTGGGCACCGACCAGATGGCCGCGGCCATGGGCAGCAGGTAGTCCTCGGCAAAGCCGCGTCCGAAACCGGCCGTGGTCAGATAATCCGCGAGGCTCGGCCCCGGCCCGGCCAGGGTCAGCAGGCGCGGGGCCTGCCGGTTGAAGCGCAGGATGTCGACCAGCATGCGCAGAAAGCGCGGATTGATCAGGTTGCGGCGCTGGACGAAGAGGCTGGCGAGATCGTGGCCGTTGTATTCGAGTCCGCTGCCACGGTTGGCCACCGAGAAGCTCATGACGGTGGGGCGTCCCCTGACGTCCAGGGCCTGCAGCAAGCGGGTGAAGTGGGGATAGTTGCGGTCGTTGTAGACGATGAAGCCGGTATCCACCCGGACGTCACGGCCGTCGAGGGTGAGCTCGTGGGTATGCGTGTGGCCACCCGGCCGGGCGTCCTGTTCGAAGACGGTCACCGCGTGGCGCCGGGACAGCAGCCACGCGGCGGTGAGACCGGAAATGCCGGTACCGACCACTGCAATGCGGGTCATGGACAGGCCTCGCGGCTACCGGACAGCCACGCTGTGGGCGTAGCCGGTAGCGGAATTCAGGCGGCCTGGGCCCGCCGCGGCGAGGGCATGCCCTCGCGGACGTGGTAGGGCACCCGTTTCAGGTCCCAGACCAGGCCGAACTTTTCCAGCGCCTTCAGGAAATACCAACCGATGTCCAGTTCCCACCAGTAGAAGCCCAGATGAGCCGAGGCCGGGAAATGGTGATGATTGTTGTGCCAGGACTCGCCAAAGGTCACCGGCGACAGCCACAGGTTGTTGCGGCTCTCGTCCCCCGTGGTATAGCGCTTCTTGCCGAATACATGCACCAGCGAATTGATGGTGAACGTGGCGTGGTAGGCCAGCACCGTGCTGATTACCCCACCCCACACCAGCACCTGCCAGCCGCTGGTACCGGTCTGCGGCCAGACGGTTCCGACGACCACGCCGAGCACCCACAGCAGGGTGAAGGAGATCACCGGGACGACGATGTCGAAACGGTCGAGGAAGCGGATCTCGGGGTACTTGGCGAAATCGCCGATCAGTTCGGTGCGAGTGCGGAAGTTGCCGCGGCAGAGGAACCAGCCCATGTGGCTCCACAGGAAGCTGCGGGTCACCGGCGAATGGTGGTCCTCTTCGGTGTCTGAATGCTTGTGGTGATGGCGATGGTGGGCGGCCCACCACAAGGGGCCACGCTGCACGGCCATGGCACCCATCACTGCCAGCACGAACTGCATGCCGCGGCCGCAGCGGAAGGCGCGGTGGGCGAAGTAGCGGTGGTAGCCGACGGTGATGCCGAGGACGCGGATCGCGTACATCACGACCAGCACCGCCACGGCAAACAGGCTGACGCCGGTGAACAGCGCAGCGAGACAGGCGACGTGCAGCAGGATGAACGGCAGGCAACGCAGGAAATTGATGCTCTGGTCACCATCTTCTTCCGGGCCCGGGGCGTCATGGTAGACGTCGAACCAATGCACAACGGTCTTCAGCGGACGGCTGAGGATCGAACTGCTCACTCATAACTCCTCGAAACGATCAAACGGAGGTCGCGCCAGAACCGGCGGCGACCGCGATGGGACATGCCTTCATGCCTTCCCGGAACCGGAGAATACCCCATGGTTACCCTGAGGACACTAACAGCGTGCCATCATCCTCCTGGCGGATGAACTGGCGATGACTGCTTCCCGACGGGCCGACCCGGCGATTTCATGCCTCAGGGCGGCTGCCCTGGACGGTGATCCTGTGCATGAGGCGATGGGATGGAAAGTAGTCGTTCACCGGTTTGTGCTGGGTGTGGCGGTTGTCCCAGAACGCGATGGCACCCGGACTCCAGCGAAAGCGGCAGACGAACTCGGGTTCGACAACGTGACTGAACAGGAAGTTCAACAGGGCCGCGCTTTCGCGGGGCTTCATGCCTTCGATGTGGGTGGTGAACAGGCTGTTGACGAACAGTGCCCGCTGCCTGCTGACCGGGTGCCGGATCACCACCGGATGGCGCACCGGCGGGTTGGCCGCCAGCGCATCCGCAAGCCGCTCCCGCCCGCCCGGTGCGGCGAGGCTCTCCTTGAAGCCATGGCTGAAGTCATGGACGGCGGTAAGCGACGACAGCATGGACTGCATGGCATCGGAGAGGCCCTCGAAGGCGGCCGTCATGCTGGCCCACTGGGAGTCGCCACCGGTCTCGGGGATGATGCGGGCCAGCAGCATGGTACCCAGCGGCGGCTCGGGCCGGAACGTCATGTCACTGTGCCACTTCTCGATGAGGGTCGGCTTGTCGGCCGTGCTTTCGAGGATGGTGACCTCGGGGGCGCCCTCCACGGTGGCATAGGCCGGATGCCCGTGCAGGGGCCCGAAGACGGCGGCGAAGTCACGCTGCTGGGTCGGCGTGAGGGTCTGATCGCGGAAAAACAGGACGCCATGGCGGGCCAGCGCCTGCTCGAACTCGGCCACTTCCTGGGTCGACAGGGGTCGGGTGAGATCCGCGCCGGTGACGATGGCACCGATGTGGGCGGTCAGGCGCTCGAAGTGCAACACACTGCGGACTCCGTTGGAGGGCAAGGTCGCCACTATAGCGGGACAGGAGTTGTTTTGGCCTCGGGCGGCTGCGCTGTGTCCGCTGTGGCGCGCTATCCTTGCGCCGAGACTGCGCATGCCCTGGAGAAGCCAGCGTGACCGAAGCCGTCATTCAGTTCCGCTACACCCTCGGGACCGCCGCGCCGGATGCGGCGGCGGCCGCCGCCATGCTGGCTCCGGTGTTCAGCGCCGCCCAGAAACTCGGTGTCATGGGCCGGGATGCCGACCGCTACGACGGGCTGGCCTTCGGCAATCTGAGCTATGGCACGGGTGACGGTGAAGGGTTCTGGATTACGGCGACCCAGACCGCCGATCTCCGCCGCCTGACCGCCGACGACGTCGTGCGCATCGACCGCTGGAGTCTGGCCGACAACGCAGTGACCGCCCGAGGCACCCACCCGCCGTCCTCCGAGGCCCTGTCCCATGCCGCCATCCATGGCGCCCGTCGGGACCGCCCCACCTGGGTTCTGCACGGGCATGCGCCGGCGATCTGGCACGCGGCGGAGCCCCTCGGCTGGCCCGTCACGGACCGCAGCGCCGCCAACGGCACCCTGGCCCTGGCTGAAGCGGTGGCCACGCTGGCCCGGGAGGCCTCCGGGCTGATCGTCATGGGTGGCCATACCGACGGCGTGCTAGCCTATGC
>JAFIFL010000240.1 GCA_020832055.1 Gammaproteobacteria bacterium | reverse complement strand
ACCTCGTCGGTTTGAAGAGCCAGGCCGCCGCCATTGCCGTGGTCATCGGTGCCGGTGTGATGGTGCTGATCATCATGGTCAGCACCCTCGATGCGGTGCGCGTCTCCATGCAGCGCTTCTACGACAGCCACCAGTTCGCGGACGTGTTCGCGGATCTCAAGCGCGCGCCGGAAGGCGTCGCCGAGCGCATGCGGACGATTCCCGGCATCAATCAGCTCGAGACCCGCATCCGCGCCCCGGTTCGGCTCGAAGTTCCAGGCTTCGATGACCCCGTCCGGGGTGTGCTGATCTCCGTCCCCGACGGTCGGCAACCCGACATCAATCGCCTCTACCTGCGGTCCGGCAGCCTGCCGGCCCCCGGCCGCTCCGATCAGGTGCTCATCGCCGAGCCGTTCTCCGAAGCCCACGGGCTCGAAGCCGGTGACCGGCTCCGGGTCATCATCAACGGCCGCCTCGAAACCCTGGTGGTCAGCGGCGTGGCCCTGTCCCCCGAGTTCGTCTACCAGATCGGGCCCGCCGACCTGCTGCCGGACTATGAGCGCTTTGCCGTGATGTGGATGAACCGCCGCGCCCTGGGCCACGCCTTTGGCATGGACGGCGCGTTCAACAGCGTGGTGGCGACGCTGCAGGCCGGCGCTGCCGTAGAACCGGTCATCGATGCCCTCGACGCCATCCTTGCGCCCTACGGCGGGATCGGCGCCTACCCGAGGGAGGACCTCACCTCCCATCGCTTCATCATGCAGCGCATCGAGACCCAGGAAGTCATGGCGGTGGTGCTGCCGGTGATCTTCCTCGGCGTGTCCGCCTTCCTGCTCAACGTGCTGCTCGGACGCATCATCCGCATTCAGCGTCAGCAGGTGGCGGTACTGAAAGCCTTCGGCTACAGCAATCGCCAGATTGCCTTCCACTACGGCCAGCTCACGGGTGCGATCGTCGTCATTGGCACGCTGCTAGGCATCGGCTTCGGCGCCTGGGCCGGTCGCGGGCTGGCCGGCGTCTACGCCGAGTACTTCCGCTTTCCCGATATGGTGCTGACCGTCCAGCCGCGGGAAATCGTCCTGGCCTTCCTGGTCGCCGCCGCCGCGGCGATGCTCGGCACCTGGCGTGCGGTGAGGAGCGCAGTGAGCCTGCCCCCTGCCGAAGCCATGCGCCCGCCCGCACCGGAGCGCTTCACCCAGGGCTGGCTCGAAGCGTCTGCCCTCGGGCGCGTCCTCGATCAGTCCACCCGCATCATTCTGCGCAACCTGAACCGGCACCGTTTCAAGGCCGCCATGTCGGTGCTCGGCATCGGCCTCTCGGCCGGCCTGCTGCTCACCGGCAGCTACCAGTTCAATGCCGTCGACCACATGCTCGACGTCCAGTACCGGCTGGTGCAGAAGGCCGACGTCCACCTCACGTTCACCGATCCGAGTCCACAGCGGGCTGCCGCCGAACTGCGGCATACGCCCGGGGTGCACTTCGTCGAGGTCTATCGCAGCGTTCCGGTGCGCCTGCGCAATGGCCACAGCGACTACCGGACTGCCATTCTCGGGCTCGATGCCAACCCACGCCTGCGTGGCGTACTCGATGCGGACCACCGGGATCTTCAACTGCCGGCCTCCGGTCTCGTCCTCACCGACTACCTGGCCGACCTGCTGGGGCTGAATCCGGGGGACGAGGTCGAGGTCGAGGTGATGGAGGGCCGGCGACAGACCGTCATGGCGGAGGTCGCGGCGGTGGTGGACGACCCCATCGGGGTGAGCGCCTACATGGAGCGGCAGGCGCTGAACCGCATCATGCGCGAGGGACCGGCCATCTCCGGCGCCTGGCTGCTGTCGGATCGCAGTCGCGACGCGGAATTATTCGAGCACCTCTGGGACGTACCGCGAGTGGCCAGCATCGGACTCATCAGTGACGCCGAGCGCAATATCCGCGGTTACATCGAGGACACCGTACTGCTGATGATGGGCATCATGCTGCTGCTGGCGGGATCCATCTCGTTCGCAGTGGTCTACAACAACGCCCGCATCACGTTCGCAGAGCGGGCACGGGAACTCGCCACCCTTCGGGTGCTGGGGTTCAGCCGTACCGAAGTCGCCTGGATTCTGATCGGCGAGACCCTGCTCATCGTCCTGGTCGCGATCCCGCTGGGATGGCTGATCGGCACCGGCTTCGCCTGGCTGCTGAACCAGGCCATGACCATGGACCTGATGCGGGTGCCCTTCCTCATCACGCCAGGAACTTATGCCTTCGCAGCCGCCGGCGTCCTCCTCGCCGCGGCCCTCTCCACACTGCTGATCGCCCGCCGGCTGCAGAGGCTCGACATGATCAGCGCCCTGAAGACCGTCGAGTAACGCCATGATGCAACGCAAACAGATTTTCCTGGCCGTCATTGCCATCGCCGTCGTGCTGCTGCTGGCATTCGTCCTTCGCCCATCGCCCATACCGGTGAGCGCGACAGAGGTCCGCCGCGGTTACTTTGCCGAGTACGTTGAAGACGAAGGGCGTACCCGGCTGCGCGATACCTACACCGTGTCGGCGCCCATCGGCGGCTACCTGCGGCGGGTGGAGCTCGAGCCCGGCGACACAGTGGCTGTGGGCGCGGCGGTGTTCGAGATGGAGTCCATGCCTGCGCCGGCGCTGGACGCCCGGACCCGGGAACAGGCACGGGAGGCCGTGGCGGCCGCCCGCGCCAGACTGCAGGCCGCAGAGGCAGACCTCGAAACCCGCCAGACCCAGTTCACGCTGGCCGAAACCGAGTTCGAACGCAGTGAGCAGCTGCACGGGCGCAACCTGATTTCCGCCGAGGAGCGTGACCGCCGTCGGGCCGTGCGTGACAGCGCGCGAACCGCCGAGCGCGCTGCACGACATGCGGTGGAAGTGGCCCGCTTCGAACTCGAGTCTGCCCGCGCCGTCCTGGAAATCGCCGATGGCGAACGCTCACCGAGCGACCAGCCCAGCCTCGAAGTGCGCGCTCCGGTTGCCGGTACGGTGACCCGCCGCCACCGCTGCTGCGAAGGCCCGGTGGCTGCCGGAGAGCCCATTCTCGAACTCGGCAACCTCGATGACCTCGAGGTGCAGGTGGACCTGCTGTCCATGGATGCGGTGCGCGTGCGGCCGGGCATGCGGGTGATTCTCGAACGCTGGGGCGGTGGCGAGGATCTCGAAGGTGAAGTGCGACGGGTGGAGCCCTCAGGATTCATGCGCATCTCCGCCCTCGGCGTCGAGGAACAGCGCGTCCCCGTCCTGGTCCGCATCCTTTCAGCGCGCAGTGCCTGGAGCCATCTCGGCGAGGGCTACCGTGTCGAGGGCCGCTTCATCCTCTGGTCCGATGACGACATCCTGCAGGTCCCCACGAGTACCCTGTTCCGTGACGACGACCGCTGGATGGTCTACGTGGTCAAAGACGGCCGCGCCCGCATGCGCAGCGTCGAGATCGGACGCCGCAGCGGCCTGTGGACCCAGATCCGCTCCGGGCTCGATGCCGGCGAAGTGGTCATCACCCACCCGGGAGATCGCGTGGCCGACGGCATCAGGGTTGCCGCAGACCTGCGTCCTTTTCGGACCTGAGGGGAGATCCCCGCGAACGGGGGACGGCACCTGACCGACACGCCTGTGGGCATGGGTGATCGGATCGCCATCGTCACTCGCCTGCGTGAAGCCTGACGCCAGCACTCACCCCAGGTCAGGCCCAGCGCAGCGCCAACAGCATGGCCGAGCCCGCTACCACCCAGCTTGCGAGCACCCGCACGCCGATGGCGGCGACGCTGTCGAAGTGATCCCGAGCCTTGGCTGCGCACACGAACATCGCCGTGAGCAGGAAGAAGATGCCCGTGGCGGCGCCTGAGAGATAGAGCCGGGGAATCAGCCAGCTCTCCCGAGCCAGCTCTGCCCCGTTAACCAGACCTGGACCGAGGGCCGCGAGACCCACGGGTACCAGCAGCAGCCATGCGGACATGGCACGCCCCCATACCACCAGCGCAGCCACCACGGCCGCGGCCGTCAGCACCCAGACTTCGGCGAAGGCCAGCCACTCCGGGCGTATCGGAACCAGCGAAGCTGCCAACGCCAGCAGGGGTACCCCCACAGCCACCGCCCGCGCCACGGTGAGGTCACGCTGGGCTGCCAGCAGAGCCAGGGCGAGCAGCAGCAGAATCTGCGCGGGATCGACGAAGGCATGCAGCAAGCCATTGTAGAAATGGCCTGCGTCAGGGCTGAAGGCGTGGGCCTGGGCGTCCGTCCCTGACAGGAGCAGCCCGAGCGCCGCAAGCCCCCATTTCACGAATCAGCGGACCAGAAGCAGCAGGTAATAGAGTCCACCCAGAGCAATCACACCGCCACCGGCGCGCAGGATCTGCATGCCCCGATCGAGGACGTTGAGCGTTCCGAGCGCAATGCCGGCGGTATGCAGCAGCCCTGTCGCCAGCACGAATCCCAACGCGAAGGTGGCTGGATTGGCCGCATGCGGAATCTCGGTGCCATGGGCATGACCGTGGCAGAGTGCGAACACCGCCACCACGCCCATGGCTGCCGCCAGCGGAACCTCCTTGCGAAGCGCCACCAGCACGCCCAGGACCACTGCCGAGAGCGCGATGCCCACCTCTACGGCAGGCAATGGCAGGCCCAGCACCCCGGCAACGCCGCCGAAGGCCATCACCAGCGGAAAGGTCACCGGCAGGATCCAGATCGCCGGCCGACCGAGTTGTGCTCCCCAGATGCCTACCGCCAGCATGGCCAGGACGTGGTCGAGGCCCAGCAGGGGATGCATGAAGCCGGTGGTGAAGCCCCGGCCCATGGCCGTGACTTCATGGGCTTGTGCCAACATGGGAGCGAGCAGGAGAGCCAGCGAAAACAGAACTCGGAACATGACAGACCTCAAAGCGCCAAGGGTGAACCCGACAGTGAACAGCAACGACGCAACGCAGTGCGCCCAAATACGGGGCGTACCAGGGGCGACGCCCCACAACGGCGCGCGCAACCTGGCTATCGGCACCGAAGATCTGCCCATAGCCGCCGCTTGCACCAAGGATGTGCAGGAAGCGGGCCAGACTCACGGCGCCACGATCTCGTGCTCGAGCCCCACCTCCCCGCAGCAATGGTCTCGACCCGCTTGGGGGACACCACGAGACTCGGCCCATTGCCAACGGCGACCACGACCTCGAGGCGGACAAGGTCAGTAGCCGGGACCGCGCAATCGATCAGGACCGGGACCGCCGCCCGCTCGCCGTCGCAGTAGGCCATCGCCCCGTCGCGAAAACCGGCCAGAACCGGCCCCATCCGCTATGGTCCGAAACTCGAAGAAGGGAGCATGAACCCAGATGACCATGAACCACCGCCGCAGCTCCAGGACCCGCCGGTGCGCAGCTGCCCTGCTCGCCCTCTGCGCGCTTGCAGGCTGCGCGACGCTGCCGCTGCAGGAGGACGAGCGGATCGTCCGTCTGACTCACGAAGCCCAGGCCGGCCTCGAAGTGACCACCGCGAACGGCCCGATCGAGGTGCGAAGGACGACACGGGACGACGTGCTCATCGAAGCCCGCATCCGGGCAGCCGGCAGTGAGCGCCTTGCGGGCACTCGTCTCGTCACATCCAGGGGCGAAGACGGAACGCTCAGCGTGAGCTTCGACTGGGCCGATGGCCGGCGTCGCAACAACGAATCCGGCAGCATCCGCGTCGAATTGCCCGAGGCCAGTGGCATCACCGCAAGGACCAGCAACGGCCGCATTCTCATCGAGGGACTCGCAGGCAGTGCTGACCTGCGCAGCTCCAACGGCCGCATCACTGTCCTTGACCACGATGGCCCCGTCAGCGCCCGCTCCAGTAACGGCCGGGCCATCCTCAGCGCGATCACAGGCAACGTCGACGTGACGACATCCAACGGCCGCATCGAGGCCCACGGTATCAGCGGCGCAGCTTCACTGCGCACGTCCAACGGCAGCATCACGCTGGAACTGACCGAAGCCGCCAGGGGTCCCGTCGACATCCAGAGCTCCAACGGCGGGATCTCCCTGACCGTGGGTCAGTCCTTCGCCGGCGAACTGGCGTTGCGCACGTCCCGCGGCAGGGTCCAGGTCGATGCAGGGGATACCGACTTGCGATTGCGCAGCCTGGAGCGCAATCGGGCCATTCTGGCCTTCCCCGGCGAAGGCGAGCCCTCGAGAGTGCGGACGAGCAATGGCAACATCCGCCTTACCGCGCGCGACAGTCCGGGCAACGAATGAGGCGCTCACTGCCTTCACTGCCCTTCGGGGCGCGCCGCCGGCAGCGCGGTCACGTCCGGCAGAGCACCACGAGATCGGCCCAATCGCTGCGCGATTAGGGCTCTCCCACAAGGTGGCAGC
>JAFIFL010000239.1 GCA_020832055.1 Gammaproteobacteria bacterium | reverse complement strand
CCTCACGCCCATCGGCGCATTCCGCTGCGCGAAATAGCGCTCTCCCACAATCAGCCTGCTGCCACCTTGTGGGAGAGCCCTAATCGCGCAGCGATTGGGCCGATCCCGACCCGCACAGCCGAAGCCGATGTCATTGCCTTCGCCGGACGTCACGCCCATCGGCGCATTCCGCTGCGCACTGCGTGCGACGCATTTCGTTCCAGACGAAATGCGCCCACTAGGGCGTATCGCTCGAAGTCCGTGCTCCTGGAGTCAGTGCGCAACGTCACTGAGACCCAGCGCACAAACTCGCCGGCCCACAGCCCCCTGGTTCGCAATCGCGATTTGCCTTCGGTACGGTAGTCGCTGGCCGGAAGCATGGATGTTCAGCGTACGGCGCTAGGCAACGTCCTTGTATCCGGCGGGGTTCGCTTCGGGGGCGTCGTCTGTCATGACCTTACTGTTGTCGCGTTGGCATCTGCTGCACATTGCAGCATTCCTCTCACTCATCGTCCTCATGGGACTCTCGCCGCCGCTGTCAGCGCAGCAGGAGCCTGCGGGCCGCGTCACGGTCGTGCTCGGGACTGTCGAGGCCGAGTCGGCCGATGGTGATCGTCGGCGCCTCGGGCGTGGCGACCCCGTCTTCGAAGGCGACACACTGCACTCGGGACCTCGCGGCCGCGCCCAGATCCGCTTCAGCGACCGCGGCATGGTGTCTCTGCGCCCCGACAGCACCCTCGCGGTCGACAGCTACGAAGACGATACCGCGAGTCCGGCAGCGAACCGTCACGAGATGAGCCTCAGTCGCGGTGGCTTCCGCGCCCAGACCGGCCGGATCGCCCAGGCCAATCGCGAAGGCTATCGGGTCCAGACCCCCGTGGCGGTGATCGGCATCCGCGGGACTGTGTTCGACGCCCACCAGCATCCTGGCGGGCCGCTGCTGGTCGGTTCCACCCAGGGCGGGGTCGAGGTGGTGACCAGCACCGGCGTCGTCGGCCGCGTCGGCGCCGGAGAGAATTTCAATTTCCTGCGGGTGAATCCGGACGGCAGCATCGACTACCTGCTCGAAGTCCCCGACGAATTCACGGTGTCGCCTGACATCGACGAAGGTGACGAGGACGAGGCTCTGGACGCGGGGGATGCGAGTCAGGCGTCAGTGACCACCGGCGCCGGGGCATCCGAGTCCACCGCAGGCATCGACACGGGCTCCGGCGATCAGCTGGTGGATACGACCAACGACCCCGACACCACCGGCATCGTGTCGCCGTCCCAGGCCGGTAGCGGAGAGCCTCCCTTCATCCCGAGCCCTCCCGATGAGCCGGTGCTCGACTCCGGTCAGATCGAAATGTTGCTGGCGGACGATCGCATCGGCGTCGCCCTCGGCGTGCCGTCGGTGACCGTGGGCGATGATGGCGAACTGCAGGTGGGCAGTCCGGCCCTGCAGGGTGGTATTGCCACCTTCAATTCGCCGCTGCTGGCATTGAGTTCGGCGCGCAGCGGTTTCGGTACCGGCCTCGCGGCCACAGCCCGTGGCGATCTCCTCAGTGAAGCGGATCTGCTGCTGCTGCCTGACAGCGCCGAGTCCGAGTCCAGTGAGGACGTTGGGGGCGTGCCCGGTCTGGTCTGGGGCCGCTATCTGGCGCCGGTGGCGCTGTTCGTGGACCCGTCGGATCGCTCGCGCGTGCTCGAACTTCAGCGCGACATCCTGTTTCTGCTCGGTACGCCCGCCGACATCGCCGTGCTCGAGGGCCAGCATGAGTTCGCCATCAGCGCTTTCGACGCGGTGAGCTCGGGGCTGCCGGTGACAGACATCTTCGCCAGCGGCCTGCTCGACGTCGGTCAGGCCCGCTACGTGGGCCTGCTGGACATCCTCCTCGGCGAGGACTCCGCGGCGGGTGCGAGCCTGCTGGCCGAGTTCGGGGCGGACGTCAGCGGTGGCGTCCTCGAGGACATCGAGTTCGGAACCCTCAACCTCTTCAACTTGGCGGACGAGTCCAGCGAGGCCGCCGAGGGTGAACTCGCGGGCTTCTTCACCGGCGAGGAGGCGGCCTTCCTGCAGCTCGCCTTCGACTTCCGGGTACCCGGCCGCGATGACGCCGACGTGGCCGGATTGGCCCTGCTCGAGCGCATCATCCGCACGCCCCTGCTGGCCCCGGAACAGGAGTCGGCGCTGCTGGGCGACACCGCTGTCGCGCTGGCCACCGGCATTGCGGCCTCCGAGACGGACATGTCTTCCCTGCTCGCTGGCGGCATCGGCACCCTGGACAATGGCGCCCCGATCCTGGCCCTCGGGGCGAACGCCGTCCCGGGCGGTGAGCGCAGCGCGGTGCTGGAAGCGTCCATCGCCTTCCTTCTCGATGACAGCGGCGACGTGGCGCTGGAGCAGGACATCGGCGGGGTCGACGGCCTGACCTGGGGCCGGTTCACGGCGCCGGTGACGCAGTTTCTGGACCTGGAAGACCGTGACCGGCAGCTGACGCTGGATCGGGATCTCCTGTTCGTACTGGGTACCCCCACCGACATCGCCGTCCTGCAGGGCGAACACAGCTTCACGATCACCGACTTCGACGCAGTGAGCTCCGGGATGCCGGTCACCGACATCTTCGCCAGCGGCCTGCTCGACGTCGGCCAGGCCCGCTACATGGGGCTGGTGGACATCCTCTTTGGCGAGGACTCGGCGGGCGCGAGCCTGCTGGCCGAGTTCGGAGCGGACGTCAGCGGCGGCGTCCTCGCGGGCGTCGAGTTCGACACCCTGGACTTCATCGACCCCTCGGACGAATCCATCGTGTCGGCCGAAGGCGAACTCGGCGGCTTCTTCACCGGCGAGGAGGTCGACTTCCTGCAGCTCGCCTTCGACTTCCGGGTACCGGGCCGCGATGACGCCGACGTGGCCGGGCTGCTGCTGCTGGCCCGCGACCTGACCATGGATGTCCTCACTTCGGATCAGGAAACGGCGCTGCTTGCCGATGATGGCTATGCGCTCGCCCTCGGTGTGGAGCCGGGTGGGTTCGGGGCCGCCCAGGCGGGTGCGGGCGTGCTCGCCCAGGGCATCGCCACGGTGGTTGAGGGCGATCCCATCCTGGTCCTCGATACCCTGGCGGCAGATCTTGCCGGCGTCGATCGCGCTGACGTCCTGGCCGGCAGCGATGCCCTGTTCACGGCAGACAGCGGCGAGTTCACGCTGGACGAGGACGTGGAAGGATCCGGAGTCGCCTGGGGTTCCTTCACCGCCCCGGTGACCCAGTTCCTGGATTCCGCGGATGCCGAGGCGGCGCTTCAAGTCGACCGCGACATCCTGTTCGCGTTGGGCACACCTTTCGATATCGCGGATCGCGAAGGAGCCGTCTCCTACGAGCTCGCAGCGGCCACGGGCAGCAGCAGCGGCCTGCCCATTTTGGAGTTCGATGCCGGCGCTGCGCTGAATTTCGACACGGCAGTCCTGTTCGGCTTCCTCGACGTCCAGTTCGGCGAAGAGTCGGTCCAGGCGGAGATTGTTACTGACTTCACCAGCTCGGTGACAGCCGGTGTGCTCACGGATCTGGAAATCCTGTTCCTGGAATTCATTGATTTCGGTTCCGGCGAGACCTCTGAGGTGGCCGCGGACATCGCAGGCTTTCTGGCCGGCGACGCCGGAGAGTTTCTGCAGTTGGCATTCGACTTCCGGGTTGCCGGTCGCGACGATGCCGACGTGTCCGGACTGGCTCTGCTCATCGAAGTCGAGGACATCTTCGGAGGCGGGCTCAGCCCTGAAGAATTCTTCGAACTGCAGGAAGGCTTCTTCTTCGTGGCCGTCAACTGCTGTTTCGAGGATGGTGGCCTGCCCACCAGCACGCTGGCCGGTCGCGCGACGGATGCCCTGGCGACCGGCGGTGTGACCACACTGCTTGCTTACAGCGTGGAGGCCGACGGTTCGCCAGTCTCGGTGACGGATGCGCGATTCGAATCCGTGATCCCGGAACTGGTGGCGCGCCGCGAGGAAGCCGACGTCACCTTCTTCAGCGCCGATGGAGATACGGGGCTCGCGGCCTTCGAGTGGCAGGGTTTCGAGAGCCCGGCCCGTGCCTTCGACGCCATCGAGGGCGATGCGGTACGCGATTTCGAACAGAACCTGCTGGTCCTGACCGGGCGTCCGACCCGGGTGGCGGACCTCGTCGGCTTCGCCCGCTACGAGAGCGTCGAACTCATTCAGGGCTTCGCCTTTGGGGGCGGTGAGCCGATCTCCATGCCCTTCGCGGACATGTCCTTCAACGTCGACTTCGCCGATGGCAGCGTCACGGACGGCGTCTTCCTGGCGCCGTTGGATATCTTTGGTGATCTCGAAGGCCAAGAGGTCGACCCTGGACCTGACAACGGCGGCTCGGTGTTCTTCGGCCCCATCCTGGAGGCGTTTTTCACCGGTCAGGTGACCTTGGACGGCGAACGGGCCTTTGTGGATTTCGAGGTATTCGATGGCGGCGTGCCCGGGGAAGGTACGGACCCGCTGGACCTCGAACGGAGTTTCATCGACGGTTTCTTCACCGGTGACGACGCCGAGCATTTCGCCGCCGCGTTCCACCTCGAAACCACCGGCTTCGGCAGCGACGCCGAACGCATTCTGGCCGTGGGCAACATCGCCCTCGCCCGCCAGGACCTGAGCTTGACGGAGGCCGAGTCCGCACTCTTCGCCGAGAGCGATCTGGCCTTCGTCGGCGTGGCCTGTTGCGGTCTCGAACAGTCCAGCTTCCGTGGCGGCGTCACCGAGTTTGGCGAGGATGCCGTCCTCGGCGTGGGCGGAGATGGCTTCGGCGACGGCATGTTCCCGGCACTGCTGCGGCAGGTTGACGCTTTTGCGATCATGCTCGCCAGCGATGGGGACGAAGGTGGCCAGACCTCAGAAACCGCGATCTGGCTTGGTGACGGTGGGTCAGCGCTGCGGGTCGACGCCGAGACGGGCAACATCCTCGAACGACTGTCCACCACGCTGCTCTATCACGTGGCCATGCCCCTCGATCTCGCGAGCCTGGACGCGACCTTCACGACCTTCTGGGGCGATCCCGATGCGTTCAGCTCATCCGCGACCCAGTTCGGTTTGGACGGTAGCGGTCAGCAGTTTGGTCGAGGCTTCAGCGCGTCGTTCAACGTCGATCTCGACACCGGCGACATTTTCGCCGGCCATCTGTTCGTGGTGGAGGAGCGAGTCGTAGACGGGTCGGACCTCTCGGAACTGGGCTTCGAGGTCTTCTTCGATGGTTTCGTCGCCGTCGAAGGCGACACACCTTTCGCCGCGCTGAACATACTCGACGGCAGCTACCGCCAGCGCACGCCGCTGGACCTCGACAACAGCAGCCTCGACGGCTTCTTCGCACAAGGCGTGGAGCAGATCTTCTTTGCCGGCAGCTACGACCTGCGCGGCGACGGCGAGGGCGCCGCTGCAGGGATCTTCGAGATCTCCAACATCGACATGCCCGAGACCCGACTCGCCCGCGGCGACGTGGAGAGCTGGGTGCGGTTCGGGCCTGGAGATGCACCGCGTCCGGGGTTCGGTATCGCCGTGTTCCGTCATGGCCCGGATTTCGGGCGTCGCGCGCCGGGCGATGGCTTCCTGCTCGGGCGGGCCAGCGACCCCAGCACTGACGCGCCCTTCGTGCTCGGAGCCAATGCTCTGATGAGGGAGGCGACAGGCGAACATGCCTTCGTGGGATCCGACAGTCGCGATTTCTTCGGCCAGCCTTTCGATTTCATCCTGCGCCAGGGGGATGCGATGGCGTCGCAGGAGGCGTTCGACGTCCGCCCCAGCGACGACGCACCGACCTTCGCAGGGTTCGAGGTCTCCTGGGGTGCCTGGGCCAGTGATGGCAGCGGTCAGGTCCAGGATCAGGCTGAAGACAGTTCCAGCATCCAATTGGTGGACAGCGTGTTCTTCGCCAGCGTCAATCCGACGCCCACCAGTCAGTTGCCGGTCCAGGGCCTTTGGAGCTACGACAGTTCGGTCGCCGGAACGGCGTTCTTTGGTGCCGGGGGCGCGTCCTCGCTCCAGACCATGGATCCGATCGAATCCCTCTCGGTGGGCTTCATGGTCGACTTCGGCAGCGGCGCCATCAGCGACGGTGCCTTGCAGGTGACCTACGGGGATGGAAGCGTGCAATGGGATGCTCAGTTCGATGGCTTCCTCAACGGTGCGGTGACCGAGTTCGAGGTCACCAGCCTGGAGCTGATGAGGGACGGCAGTCCCGTGGGCTTCGACAGCACGCCGGACGCGACCATGGCCGGCATGCTGACGGGCCCGGATGGCCAGCGGCACGTCGGCGGATTCAATCTGGCCGGATTCATCGAGGGTGGTTCCGGATCCTTTGAAAGCGTTCACGGCATCTGGGTCATCGACGGAGCGCCGCAATGATGTTCCGTAC
>JAFIFL010000238.1 GCA_020832055.1 Gammaproteobacteria bacterium | reverse complement strand
CCCACGTGGCCCGCCACCGCCTGCGTGAACTGCACGCCGCTCATCATCCCCGCGGATGACGCCAGCTTGTGGGCGCATTTCGTCCGGAACGAAATGCGTCGCACGCAGTGCGCCGCGAAGCGGGGCGCGCCAGGGATGGCGCGCAACAGAGCGCTATTTCGCACAGCGAAATGCGCCGATCTGCGTGACATTCAGCGAAGGCAGTGACATCAGCTTCGGCAGAGCGCTTCGAGATCGGCCCAATCGCTGTGCGATCAGGGCCTTCCCACAAGACGGGGCGTTGCGATCGAACTTGTCGCAACGGGCCTTGTCGGAGCAGTGGTGTCCCATTGCCGACACCAGCCTCAGCGCTCATGACCTTTTGTGCGACAATGCGCTGCCGCGTCGATACGACCCCTGGAGATATCCATGCGTTATCTTGCCCTGCCCGCTTTCGGCCTGTTGCTGTTTGCCGTTGCGTCCTGCGCCCAATCCCGGGAGGAGGGTGCCAAGGGGGTTCTGGAGGAGGGTGAAGCTGCGGCCAGGATCCGTGAGAGGCTGACGGCGGTGCGGCCGGAGCTGCCGCTGGTGGCAGTGGTGCCCGCAGCCCTGGAGGGGTTTTACGCGCTGGAATTCGAAGATGGCACCATCTTCTACGCCACCGAGGACGGCGGTTTTCTTCTGGCCGGCGACCTCTATGAAGTGACGGATACGCGCTTCGTGAATCGCTCCGAGGACGTCCGCTCCCGGCGTCGAGCCGAGACCATTGCCGGACTCGATACCGATGACATGATCGTGTTCCCCGCCAGTGGCGATCGCAAAGCGGTCATCAGCATCTTCACTGACATCGACTGTGGCTTCTGTCGCCGGCTGCATCTCGAGGTGCCGGAACTGAACCGCAACGGAGTGGAAGTGCGCTATCTGGCCTACCCGCGGGCCGGGGTCGGCTCGGGGTCCTACGACAAGCACGTCTGGGCCTGGTGCGCGACGGATCAGCGCACGGCCATTACCCGGCTCAAGAATGGTCAGTCGGTGGAACCGCGCACCTGTGATCATCCGGTGGCGGATCATCATGCGCTGTCACAACGGCTGGGCGTGCGCGGCACGCCGGGGACCTTCCTCGAGGACGGCCGCTATCTGCCCGGCTACATGCCGGCACGGGAGTTCCTCAAGGAACTCGGTCTGAACTGAGCTGGCGGCTGCGGTGGCGACTCCTCTGGCCGCAGGGCCATCCCGCTTGCGTATGCCTGCGTTGACCTGCTCCGGGTCCAGGGGTAACGTGCGCGCCGGCCGGCGCTGTCGGATGCTCATTGGGCGGGAGATGTGTTCTTGAAAGCAGCACGTGTGGGACTCTGCGGCGTCGGTACCGTCGGGCAGGCGGTTTTTGCCGTTCTCGAGCGCAATGCGTCGGAGATCACTCGCCGCGCCGGCCGGGATATCGAGATCAGCGTGATCGGCATGCGTCGTGATCGGGACGGTTTCGATCCGGGCGCAGTGCGGGTGGAACGGGACGTGCTGGCGGTGGCTCGCGATCCGGAAGTCGATGTGCTGGTGGAACTGATCGGCGGCGTCACCACGGCCCGCGAACTGGTCATGACCGCCATTGCCGAAGGCAAGCAGGTGGTCACCGCCAACAAGGCGCTGATCGCGGAGCACGGCAACGAGATCTTCGCCGCGGCCCACAAGTATGGCGTGAACGTGGCCTTCGAGGCTGCGGTGGCGGGTGGCATTCCGCTGATCAAGGCGCTGCGGGAGGGGTTGTCGGCCAATCGCATCGACTGGCTCGCCGGGATCATCAACGGCACCTCCAACTATGTCCTGTCGGAAATGCGGCTGGCCGAGCGGGAATTCGCCGACGTACTGGCGGAGGCCCAGCGTCTTGGCTATGCCGAGGCGGACCCGACCTTCGACGTGGAGGGCATCGATGCGGCCCACAAGCTGACGATCTTGGCCTCCATCGCCTTTGGCGTGCCGCTGCAGTTTTCCGCCGCCTACACCGAGGGCATCGGCCACATCACCCGTGAAGATATCGCCTATGCCGAAGAACTCGGCTATCGCATCAAGCCGCTGGCGCTGACCCGACGGACCGATCAGGGCATCGAACTTCGGGTGCATCCGACCCTGATCCCGGAGCGGCAGCTGATCGCCAATGTGGACGGGGTCATGAACGCCGTGCTGGTGCATTCCGATACCGTCGGCCCGACGCTCTACTACGGCCCCGGCGCCGGTGGTGGCCCCACGGCCTCTTCGGTGGTGGCGGACCTGCTCGATGTGGTGCGGGGCATCACGGCGCATCCGAATCAGCGGGTGCCCCATCTGGCGTTCCAGCCGGACGCGCTGTCGGACGTTCCGTTCCTGCCCATGAGTGAGGTGGTGTCTGCCTATTACCTGCGCATTTTCGCCCAGGATCGGCCCGGCGTACTGGCACGGGTGGCGACCATCCTCTCCGAGCAGGGCATCAGCATCGAGGCCTTGATCCAGAAGGAGCAGGCGATCCGGGAAATCGACGAGGACGCCTGGGTGCCGATCATCATCCTGACCCATCGGGTCCGTGAAGCTCAGCTCGAACAGGCGCTCGTCGCCATTGAATCGCTTGAAGAAACCCGCGGTCGGGTCATGCGGATCCGCGTCGAGAGCCTCGACAGCGCGGCCTGAAACTCTTGGAGGCACCATGCTGGACGTCAACGCCATTCGCGAAATGATCGAGACCATGACCGAGCGGACCCATGCGCTTCGGGGGTATCTTTGACTACACGGAACGCAAGGAAAGGCTGGCGGAAGTCGAGCTCGAACTTTCCGAGCCCGACGTGTGGAACGACGCGGACAAGGCCCAGGCTCTCGGGCGTGAGCGCGCGGCGCTTCAGGACGTGGTCGGCGTCATCGATCGACTCGAAGCGGGACTGACCGACGCCGCCGAGCTGTTCGAACTCGCCGAGGGCGAGGACGACGCAGAAACGCTCACCGCCATCCGCCATGATCTCGAGAAACTCGACCGGGAGCTGTCCCGGCTCGAATTCCGGCGCATGTTCTCCGGGGAAATGGACAGCGCGAACTGCTTCGTCGAAATTCAGGCCGGCTCCGGCGGCACCGAGGCCCAGGATTGGGCGGAGATGCTGCTGCGCATGTACCTGCGCTGGGCGGAGCGGCGTGGCTTCGAGACCGAGGTCATCGAGATCTCCGCGGGCGAAGTGGCGGGCATCAAGGGCGCGACCTTCGCCATGCGGGGCGACCATGCCTATGGCTGGATCCGCACCGAGACGGGCATTCATCGACTGGTGCGCAAATCGCCCTTCGACTCCGGTGCCCGGCGTCACACTTCTTTCGCCTCGGTGTTCATCTCTCCGGAGATCGACGATGACATCGAGATCGAGATCAACCCTTCGGATGTCCGCACCGACACCTATCGGGCCTCGGGCGCGGGTGGTCAGCACATCAACAAGACCGATTCGGCGGTGCGTCTGACTCACGTCCCCACCAATACCGTGGTGGCCTGCCAGACCGAGCGCTCCCAGCACCAGAACCGCGACAAGGCCTGGAAACAGCTGCGCGCCAAGCTCTACGAGCTGGAACTGCAGAAGCGGCGGTCCGCCGCCCAGGAAGTGGAGGACGCGAAGTCCGACATCGGCTGGGGCCATCAAATCCGCTCCTACGTCCTCGATCAGTCCCGGGTGAAGGATCTGCGCACCGGCGTGGAGATCTCGAGCCCGGATACGGTACTCGACGGTGACATCGACGAGTTCATCGAGGCGAGCCTGAAGTCCGCGCTCTGAGCCTGTGTGCGGGCGGCAGCCACAGGAACAACAGTACACAGGAACGATCATGGCAGATGACAGGCAGGGCCCGGGTTCCAGCGAGGCGGAACAGATCGAGTGGCGGCGCGGCAAACTCGGTGAGCTGCGCGAATCAGGCTGGAACTTCCCCAATGGCTTCCGCCGTTCCCGTGACGACTCGGGGCGCGAGCATGATTCTGCGGCGCTGGCCGCCAGTCATGGTGACCTCGACAAGGCGGCGCTCGAGTCGCGCAACATTCAGGTGGCCCTCGCCGGCCGGCTGATGAACCGGCGTGGCCCCTTCCTCGTCATTCAGGACGGCGCCGGCCAGATCCAGTTCTATCTGGACAAGCAGGCCGATCCTGCGCTGCGTGCGCAGGTGGAAGCCTTCGATATCGGTGACATCGTCGCCGGTGAGGGCCAGCTGGAGAAGTCGGGCAAGGGCGCGCTGTACGTGAATCTGAGCCGCGCAGAACTGCTCACCAAGGCGCTGCGGCCGCTGCCGGATCAGTACTACGGCCTTGCCGATACCGAGTTGCGCTACCGGCGCCGCTACCTGGACCTGATCATGAATCCGGACAGCCGGCGGGTATTCGCCGTCCGTTCGGCCATCGTCCGCGGGATTCGCGAGTTCATGGAAGCCGGGGGCTTCATGGAGGTGGAAACCCCCATGATGCAGGTGATTCCGGGCGGAGCCACGGCGCGGCCCTTCGTCACCCACCACAACACCCTGGACATGGAGCTGTACCTGCGGGTGGCACCGGAGCTGTTCCTCAAGCGGCTGACCGTGGGCGGTTTCGAGAAGGTCTTCGAGATCAATCGCAACTTCCGTAACGAGGGGTTGTCGGCGCGCCACAACCCCGAATTCACCATGCTGGAGTTCTACTGGGCCTATGCGGGCTATGAGGATCTCATGAACCTCACGGAGACCCTGCTGCGACAGCTCTGCGAGCAGGTGCTCGGTTCCGCCCGCATCACCTATCAGGGCCACGAGATCGACTTCGGTCAGCCCATCGCCCGGGTCAGCGTCCGCGACTCGCTGGTCAGGTATGCGGATCTCAGCGATGCCGTGGTCGATGACTACGAGGCCCTGCTTGCGCTGGCGCGGGAGCAGGGTGTGAAGGTGACGCCGGACTGGGGGCTCGGACGCCTGCAGTTCGCGCTGTTCGAGGAACTGGTGGAGGAGAAACTCACGGATCCGGTGTTCATCACCCGCTATCCCACCGAGGTCTCGCCGCTGGCGCGCCGTAATGACGAGGATCCCACGGTCACCGATCGCTTCGAGCTGTTCGTGATGGGAAGGGAAATTGCCAACGGCTTCGCCGAGCTCAATGATGCCGAGGATCAGGCCGCCCGCTTCCGCGAGCAGGCGGCGCAGAAGTCGGCGGGTGACTTTGAGGCCATGCACTACGATGCCGACTTCGTCATGGCGCTGGAATACGGCCTGCCGCCGACGGCCGGAGAGGGCATCGGTATCGACCGGCTGGTGATGCTGCTGACCGATCAGGCCAGCATCCGTGATGTGCTGCTGTTCCCCCACATGCGTCCCCGCGGCGAGCAGTGAGCGGGGAGGAGATCAGGCAGGCGGATCGCGTCCGCCTCGAGGCGAGCTGGAAGGCAGCACTGGCGGACACCTTCGAGCAGCCCTTCATGGGCGAACTGCGGTCGTTTCTTGCCGCCGAGAAACAGCAGGGTAAGGTCATCTACCCGCCGGGCCCGGAAATCTTCGCAGCCCTCGACGCCACGCCGCTGCCGGCCGTGCGCGTGGTCATCATTGGCCAGGATCCGTATCACGGCCCCGATCAGGCCCATGGCCTCTGCTTCTCCGTGCGGCCCGGGGTGCCGCCGCCGCCATCCCTTCAGAACATCTTCAAGGAGATCGTCAGCGACATGTCGGATCCGGAGGTTCCCGGCAGTCGCGTCGGAGCCGCCCGGCCTGCCAGCGGCTCGCTGCTCGGCTGGGCGCGGCAGGGCGTGCTGCTGCTCAACGCGGTGCTGACGGTGGAACGCGGGCGCGCGGGCGCCCATCAGAATCGGGGCTGGGAGCAGTTCACCGACCGTGTCGTGGAACTGGTCAATGCCGAACGCGAGCATGTGGTCTTCATGCTCTGGGGCAGCTATGCCCAGAAGAAGGGGCAGCGGGTGGACCGTCGCCGCCACGAAGTGCTGACCGCACCCCATCCCTCGCCGCTGTCGGCCCATCGGGGATTCTTCGGCTGTCGGCACTTTTCTCGTGCCAATCGTTATCTGGTGGCCCATGGACAGCCACCCATCGATTGGCTGGCCACGGATTGACGGCGGGCTGATGAAGAAGCGCGGCAAACAGGGCGGTCTGGTCTACTCCACGGCCACCGGCCGGATCTGTCCCGGCTGTCTGCGTCCGGTGCCGGAGTGCGTCTGCAAGGACCGCTCACGGCCGCGGGACGGGGGCGATGGCTTCGTGCGCCTGAGCCGCGAAACCAAGGGCCGCAAAGGCGCCGGCGTGACCCTGGTGCGGGGGCTGCCGTTGTCAGATGCCGATCTCGCCACGCTGGCGAAGCAGCTCAAGGCCCGCTGTGGCGTGGGCGGCACCGTCAAGGACGGCGTCATCGAACTGCAGGGCGATCAGCGTGACAAGCTC
>JAFIFL010000010.1 GCA_020832055.1 Gammaproteobacteria bacterium | reverse complement strand
TGTCCCGCTACTGCGGCCTGTGGGTGGGCATGATCGCGCTGGCGGACACCATGGATTCCACGGCCACGGTGGACGTGGCGGATGGTCCGCGCATCGTCCTGCCCGAGCGCTTCGAGATGCCCGCTGACGGTGTCCACATCCGGCTCGGCGACACGCCTCTGGCCCAGGAAGAGCGTCTCTACACCTGGCGCCTGCCGGCAGCGCGTGCTTTCGCCCGGGCCAATGATCTCAATCCCTTGGTGGTGCCCGCGCCAGGTGCGAAACTCGGTGTGGTGGCCACCGGAAAGGCCTTCCTCGACGTGCGTCAGGCCCTGGCCGAACTCGGCATGGTGACGGAAGACGAGATCGCCGCCGCCGGCATTCGCCTGCTCAAGGTGGGCATGCCCTGGCCTCTGGATGACACTGCGCTGCGCGCTTTCGCCACTGGCCTCGAACACGTGCTGGTGGTGGAAGAGAAGCGCCCGCTGATCGAGGACCAGATGCGCAGCCTGCTCTACGGCATGCGTGATGGCCCGCGCATCACCGGCAAACTCGATGCCGACGGTAAACCGCAACTGCAGACCGCCGGCGAGCTGTCACCTGCCAAGGTGGCCCGGGCGTTGGCCAAGGTCCTGCCGCCGGCTGCCCGCGGTGAGGGCGTGGAGCGCTACCTGCAGATGCTGCTGGAACGGGAGAAGGCGCTGTTCGAACCGCCGCCCAAGGCCAGCCGTCAGCCCCTGTTCTGTGCCGGCTGTCCCCACAATCGATCCACCAAGGTGCCGGACGGCAGTCGCGCCATGGCCGGTATCGGCTGTCACTACATGGCCCAGTGGAACGAGCCGCACACGGATCTCTTCACCCAGATGGGTGGCGAGGGTACGCCCTGGATCGGTCAGGCACCCTTTACCGATACCCCTCACGTCTTTACCAATATCGGCGACGGCACCTGGTTTCACTCGGGCATTCTCGCCGTGCGCGCCGCGGTCGCGGCCAAGGTGAACATCACCTACAAGCTGCTCTTCAACGATGCGGTGGCAATGACCGGTGGTCAGCATGTGGACGGTACGTTGACGGTCCCGGGCGTGATCGCCCAGCTCCGCGCCGAGGGCGTCGCGCGCATCGAAGTGGTGGCCGATGATCCCGACCGCCATCCGCGGCGGCGGGTGTCGGGCATCGCTGTCCGCCACCGGGACGAGATGGACGGACTGCAGCAGGAGCTGCGCGCAACTCAGGGTGTGAGCGTCATCGTCTACGATCAGGTCTGTGCCACCGAGCTGCGCCGCCGCCGCAAGCGTGGCAAGGCGGCCCCGGCCGCCACCAAAGTGCTGATCAACGAGGCCGTCTGCGAAGGTTGCGGCGACTGCTCCGAGCAATCCCAGTGCGTGGCGGTGGAGCCCCTGGCCACGGAGCATGGCTACAAGCGCAGCATCAACCAGAGTGCCTGCAACTCCGATCTGTCCTGCCTGCGCGGCTTCTGTCCTTCATTCGTTACGATTGCCGGTGGCGCGCTGCGCAAGCCGGATGTGGGTGCGGGCGTGGATGCGGCCAGCCTCGCCGGCCGGATACCGGAGCCCGACCGGGCAGGGCTCGAAGTGCCCATGAATCTGGTGATCACCGGCGTCGGCGGCACCGGCATCGTCACCGTATCGCAGATCCTCGCCATGGCCGCTCACCTCGACGGCAATGCGGCGGTGACCCTGGACATGACCGGGCTGGCCCAGAAGGGAGGTTCCGTGTTCTCCCACGTCCGCATCGGCAGCGAGCCGGATGTACTGCACACCACGCGGGTGGCTGCAGGCCGCGCCGATCTGCTGCTGGCCTGTGATCCGGTGACGGCAGCCAGCCCGGATGCCCTGACCCGGATCAGCCCCCAGCACACCACGGCCGTGGTCAACACCCACGTGGCACCCACGGCGGACTTCGTCCTCCACCGCACCGTGGATTTCGATGAGGCCAATCTGCTGCAGCGCATTCGCCGGCACTCCGGAACCACCGCCACCCTCGATGCCACCGGCTTGGCAGAGCGTCTGCTCGGCGACGCGGTAGGCGCCAACCTGCTGGCCTTGGGCCATGCCTGGCAGATTGGACTGATTCCCGTGAGCTTGGCCGCCATCGAGCGCGCGATTGAAATGAACGGTGTGGCCGTGGCCATGAATCAGGCCGCCTTCCAGCTCGGCCGACTCACGGCCCACGCCCCGGACGATGCCCTGCTGTCAATGGATCAGGCGGCTGCGCCCACAGCCATGGACCCGCCGAAGTCGCTTGACCTCGATGCCCGAATCGAAGCGCGGGCGCAGGAACTCGAAACCTATCAGGATGCAGCACTGGCCGAGCAATATCGAAACGCGCTGGCCGGCCTGCGCAGTGCTGAAGCCCGGGGCGACAGCGAGAGCGAACGCCTCAGCGAGGCGGTCACCGAGGGCCTGTTCCGGGTGCTGTCGCCGAAGGACGAGTACGAAGTGGCGCGGCTGTATGCGGACGGACGCTTCAGCCGCAAGCTCATGGCCACTTTCGACGGCGGCAAAGTCCGGGTCCATCTCGCGCCGCCGATGCTCGGCTTCCTTAAAGATGCGACCGGCCGCCCACGCAAGTTCGGTTTCGGACCCTGGGTGCTGGGCCTGTTCAGCCTGCTGGCCCGCTGCAAAGGTCTGCGCGGAACCTGGCTGGACCCGTTCCGCTTCAGCGCCGACCGCAAGCTCGAACGCGCGCTGGCAGCCGAGTATCAGACCCTGCTGGCGGAAATCGAGCGTGGCCTGAACGAGGACAACCTCGACGCCGCCGTGCGCCTCGCCGCCTCGATCCAGCAGGTCTCAGGCTTCGGCCCGGTGCGGGAAGCCAACGCCGAGGCTTGGCGCAAAG
Source organism: Gammaproteobacteria bacterium (assembly GCA_020832055.1). GTDB lineage: Bacteria > Pseudomonadota > Gammaproteobacteria > Pseudomonadales > Azotimanducaceae > SLTB01. The sequence continues at coordinate 35,112 of JAFIFL010000010.1, read as the reverse complement.
TGCTCCCGGCACTGCTGGCCGACTTCCGCTCACCCACATCCCCGGTCCGCGTCATGGAACCCCAAAGCGCAGCCTGAATGCGCCGGTGACCGACCGGTGCGCGCTTTGACTCTTGCGTTGCCCAGAGGAAGTTGCCGTGCACCGACCGTGTCTCCCTTCCCGGCGTCTCTGACGTCTTTCCCTGCCGCCCATCGCCGCTAGCCGGGCCCGCACCATGTGACTACAATTAGAAAGTTGTAGTCACGGAGCATGTCTATGGACGTCACAGTGCGTGAGCTGAAGGCCAGGCTTTCAGATTGTCTGCGGCGGGTTCGAGCCGGTGAGGAGGTGGTCGTCACCCTGCGCGGGCGCCGGGTGGCTCGTATCGTCGCCGAGCCGGAGTTCGCTGCGACTGAAGATGACGATGCCGAGATCGTCGCCCGTCTCGACGAACTGCCCTGGGTCAATGCGCCGGAGGCGGCCGGCAGGCCGAGTGGCGCTACAGATCCGATCCGGGTGCCAGAAGGTGAGCGGCTCTCCAGCGAGCTGCTGGAGCGGGAATGATCCTCTATGTCGATACCTCGGCGTTGCTCAAGCTCTATGTCCGGGAGGACGAGTCTGCCCAGACCCTGGCCCTGATTCAGTCAGCGACAGCCGTTTACGTTCACCTCATCGCCTACGCCGAACTCCGAGCCGGGTTGGCCAAGGCCTGGCGCCTGGGGCGGGTGAACGATTCCCAGCTTCGTTCGCTCGTAGAGGACGCGGATCGTGACTGGGCGCGACTGCGCCACATCAGCGTGGATGCGCATCTGGTGATGGCCGCTGGCGCGCTCGCTGAGCAACATGGGCTGCGAGGATTCGACAGCTTGCACCTGGCAGCGGCATCGCGGCTCAGTCGTCGTGTTGGGGACGCGGCCCGCCTCCGCTTCTTCGCTTTCGATCAGGGGCTGAATGCAGCAGCGGCCAAAGTCGGGATGGGCCTCGTTCAGCTCGACTAGAGCGGCAAGGCGCTGCTGCTTTTTCCGACACGTTGATCGGAAGATTGAGGACTGGGTGCGGGAGCAAGGCGCTTGTCCTCCAGGCTGATACTTGGAATACGAAATCTGGCGCTCATCCTCGGAGGGTTGGTTGCGTCGGGCTATTTGTTTTTTTCATTGCTTCCCATTGGTGTCGGTGGCTATACGGTACCGAATGCCCGACTCGCTGTGGAGCTGCCCAATGAAATGAGTCGGAGGCACGCGTTCCTCGCGGCAGAATCTGTGGCGGTAACGGCAGGGCTTCCGCCGCGCGGGGAGGATTTTCTGGATGCGCCGGGAACTGCTCAGACATTGCAAAGGGGTTTGACCTATGAATCACGTAAGGCGTATCGAGATGACTACGGACTCAGGGTTCTGTGGAATAGAGAGCCTGCACAGGTTTCGAGTCTGGTTTTGTATTCAGGCATCGTCACGGTGAACCGCGATTTGGTCTCGACGAGTGGGCTCTGTTTCGAGGGTTGCGTGATGAAGCTCTTCCAAAGGCCTTCCCTGATGCTCGAGTAACGGTTGAGCGTCATCCTGCGGTGTTCACGGATAGCTGGAATCTGCGGTCTTTCTCGGAGCACTTCGACGAGCCTTTGCCGTAGCGTGAAGCGACGCGACTGAACTGCTGGGAGCAACTCTCCGGCTTGCAGAGGTTTCTGCGCCGTGATGTGGGCTACGCGGTGGGTGCGCCGGAGCACTGGGTGTTGGAGCAGGCTCGGAAGCGAGTCAAACGCACTACAGGCTTTGGTCTGCTCGGCTGGACCGATACGCCGGAATCGCAGCGCTGTGGCGGCCACCAGCTTGATCAGATCAACCTGCTGGCCTACGGCACGGGCCTGGCCCTCGTCCTGCCACTGTTCTGGCTGATATGGCGGTGGGCGGGCCTCGCCCGAGCCTCACTGCTCGAACGTCGAGTCCTGTTCGTGGTCATCGGCATCATGCTGCTGATGCCGGTGGGTCTGCCCATCGATTTCAACTGGTACTGGGTGCCGCAGATCGTCGCCATGTGGCATCTGCATTCCCGGGACTACGCCCTGTTCATGGACTGGCTCAACTTTGAGTACAGCCTCTATTTCACTGCGGTGGTACTGTTGCCGTTGATCCTGATGGCGTGGACATTTCGTGCGCGGGACGCGACACAGCCGCGGGATCCGCCGCCGACTTGACGTCGGCGTTCCGGGTTGGGAACAGGCGATGGGTTCAGGCAAGGGCCCAACTGTGGAACATGATTGTGAACTCGAGGCAACTGATCACCTCCTGCCTGGGCGTACTGCTCACTGGTTTTGCCAAATTTTGCCAAGCTCGCTGGCATTCCGCCCGCACCTTGTTTTCTATCTCGAGCGTCCCGAGCAGATTGACGTCTGGCGCGTCCTCAGCGGCCACCGAGATCTACGAACGTGGATGCAGGAGCCTGAACTCAGTTGAGCCTCGCCGGGCTGCAGTTGTCCACTTAGGCCAGCAGCAAGAGAAGGACAATGAGCACGAAGACGAACGGGAACGCGATGGCCGACAGCGACACCTTGCTGCGCTCTTCGCGGCAGGCTTCCATCTGCGCCCGGTCGGCGTCGGTGAAGGTGTGGCCGCAGTGCTCGCAACGCTCGAGCGCGGGGTTGGTCAGCTGTTCGCAGCGAACGCATCGGTCCGTCCGCTTGCGGGCTGCCTTCGACAGGAAGGGCGGCAGGAAGATCATGATGGGGTGCTCCCGTCCAGGTCGTACATTCGCTCGCACCAGATGACACGTCATTCGGTCTGCCTCGATTCCCGAGGTTACCGGTGTGGGGCCGGTTCGCGAAAGCAATGCTGAAACCTGGCGCGAGGCTGCTCTCGGCTCTGCCAGCCGTCTTTCGCTGATCTGAGTTCCCGGTTCGACACATGCGAAGTCATAGTGCGCGATTTCCCCAGGGGTTGATCCGGCTCAACGTCCTCGAGGTCGTTCCAATGTTGAAATGGCGCACGCTTGCCACGCCTCGTGCCTGGCCCAACCCTTCAGGTCGAGCCATCAACCATGACCACGCTTGCCGTGACCCCCGATGACGTCCTCCGACTGACCCAACTGGCACGGAAGTTTCATGCGCAGGATGCAGTCGTCATGCCCGACACACCCGGCAGCATCGCTGGCGATTGGAGCCAGCACGCTCTCGCCGGCCATGAGGGTGATGCCTCCCTATAAATGCGCAGGACTTGATCCGGGTCAGCGCAACCCGAATCGGACCAGCGCAGACTGTGCATCGTGGTGGCTTGAGTATATACACGGAGTTCGTTCGAAGCGCCCCGACCCTATCCGGCCCGCCAGGGAGACCCGCCATGAAAACCGGAACAGCCTGCAAACGCGCCGTGGCCTACATTGACGGCGAAGAATCGGCTCTGGAGGCCGCCAAGCTGATGCGTCAGCATCACGTTGGTGACCTCGTCATCACGCGAGAGCAGCGGATATCGACACAGGGAGCTCTAGCGTGAAAATCGAGACACTTGGAGAACTACTGAACTGGTCCAGCGCCATTCACGCAGGCCTTGCGGATCGCATGGCTCGCGGCGCAGATCAGGGCGCTGATGGGCCAGTGCGCTGGCTCATGGAGTACGTGGCCAAGCATGAAGCACAGATGTCGGATCAGCTTGATGGCATCGAGGAAGCGGCTGACCGCAGCGCGCTTAAAACATGGGTCTATGATTGGCTCCAGCATCCGCCGCCACGGCCGGAGACCGTCATCGACGCCGCCGATCGTGAGCACGCCTTCGAGGCCGTGGCGAAAGCGGTTTTCGACGCCCATAACGAGATCATGATGGTGCTGCGTTTTCTCGTCGACCGGGCCGACACGCCCGAGGCGAAAGAGCTCCTGGCGCGGATGTTGGGCCTCGAGGAGGGGCACACCAGGCAGATCGCCCAGCAAATGCACCGCATAGGCGACATGTGAGTCCTGCCCGCTGTAGCCGTTGACTCGCGGCAACCCGCAGGACACAGTCCATCAAGACGGAGAAAGTCGGACGGTTCTTCAGGTGCCACTGATAATGAAGAAAAACAATGTCAAAACCTGCCTGGTTGCTGCTGCTTGCCTGATCTCGATCGCCGCCTATGCCAATGTCGGCGATCACCCACGGGCATCGGCCAGCTTCATTGATCGGGACGGAATCGAGGTGGGCGAAGCCCTGCTCATCGAAGGTCCGCACGGTGTTCTCATCGACCTGGATCTTTACGGTCTGCCGCCCGGACGCCGCGCCATCCACATTCACAGCATTGGCACCTGCGAGGACCCTGCGGAGGGTTTCGTGGCGTCCGGAGGGCACCTGAACCCGGAAGGACGCAAACATGGTCTGATGAATCCGGACGGCCCGGACAACGGCGATCTGCCGAACCTGATCGTTCGCGACGACGGCACGGTGCAGGTTGAATTGTTCACCCACCTAGCCTCGCTGCACGGTGCGGATGGGCGGCCGGCGATGCTCGACTACGATGGTGCCACCTTCGTCATTCACCAGCATCGGGATGATCACTTCAGTCAGCCCATCGGCGGCGCAGGCCCGCGCATCGCCTGTGGTGTGATCCGCCCCGTAGAGTGATGGGTCGGATCAGTCTCAGCGTCGCACTGCTGCTGGCTTGTGCCTTGTCAGCAGGGTTCCTGCACAAGCAGGTGCCGGAGGTTTCGGTGGCTCCGATGGCGTTGAGGGACGACGGCGTCGGGCCGCTCTTGCTCGGTCGTGACTTCCTGGAAGCTGAGCGGTTGGCGTTCAAGGTGGCGGCGGAGTCCGCCTTTTCCGGAATCGGCTGCGGTGGTTTCGCCGAGATCCGTTACGACGGCTGGGTTGGCGAGCACTTTGTTGCCGTAATGGCCATGACCGGTGGTGACCGGATCGAAAGTGTTGAAGTCACCCTTCATGAAACCTCCCGCGCCCGAAGCCAGGAGGATTGCCTCCGCCTTCGTGATGGCTTTGCCGCACCCTTCCTCAGTCGATTCGGCGCCTTCGATTCGAGTTGGCAAGTGACCAAACCGGTGTCGCGGGAAACCCTGGCCCGAACCGGGCCGGTGCTGATCACGGCGCGCTGGTTCGACGCCGGGAACGATTGCTATGTCAGCGCCCACTATGGCGGTCGTCTCGGTGCGCCCTTGGCCAGCCTCGGCGAATGAACCGCCCGGTCACTGCTGAGGGTTGACGTGAATGTACAGGTGCCGATCAGCCGCCAGTGAGCTTGCGCACCGCGTCCCCGCCGAGTCGGTCCTGACCAGGGTCTGCCTGCAACCGGCTCCTTCAGCCGGGTTCCCGACTATCAGAGCGCTGCTGTTGCTGTCCTTGCTGTTGCTGACGACGTCGATAGCGTCACAGCAGCCGGTGAACGTCTATGTCTTCGCCAGCGTAGACTGCCCGCACTGCGAGGCTCAGAAACCGTTTTTGCAGCAACTCGCTGCCGACCACGAACAGATCGAACTTCAGGTTTTCGAAGTCCTGCGTACCGTTCACCATCGTGATCCTTTTCGCCGCATGGCGGAGGCGCACGGCATCACGGCCGGATCGGTGCCGACGATCTTCGTGGGCGGCCGGGCCTGGATCGGTGACGGTCCGTCGATCCGCCGAGAGATTGCCGCCTGGGTCGAGCATTGCCTGAGCAGTGGCGACTGCCCCGACTCAGCTCGTGGGCACATTCCCCTGCAGGCGAGTGGCGATGAGCGTCGTTCCCCAACGATAGACCTGCCGTTGACCGGCGCAGTCGATCTGGGGGCCGCGCCGCTTTTGTTCAGCACGGTGCTGATCGCCCTGATTGATGGCTTCAACCCCTGCTCCTTGTGGGTGTTGACGATTCTGCTGGCCCTGGTCATCCACTCCGGTTCCCGCGTGCGGGTGCTGGTCGTAGGCCTGACCTTCCTCAGCGTTACGGCCTTGATCTACGGCCTCTTCATCAGCGGCATGTTCGGCGTGCTGAGCTATCTGCTGTATCTGGATTGGGTCTACTGGCTCGTTGCCGGGTTCGCCCTGCTGTTCGCGCTGGTCAACATCAAGGACTACTTCTGGTACAAGCGCGGCCTGTCTTTCACCATCGATGATCGTCACAAACCGGGCCTGTTCCGAAGTATGCGCGGGCTGCTCAAAGAGGGCCGGTCCATGCCGGCACTGATCATGGCGACCGTGGTCATGGCGGCCGGGGTGGCCCTGATCGAACTGCCGTGTACGGCCGGATTCCCGGTGGTCTGGAGCAGTCTGGTGGCCGCCCAGGAAGTCGACTGGCCCTATTTTGTCGTTCTGCTCGCAACCTACCTGCTGGTGTACCTGAGCATCGAGCTGGTGATCTTCGTCACGGCACTGGTTACTTTCCGCATTGACCGCTTCGAAGAGAGACACGGCCGAATTCTGAAGCTGTTCGGTGGCATGATCATGCTGGCGCTGGCCGTGGTGCTGTTGATCGAACCGGCACTGATGCGGGATGCTGGAAGCACGTTTGCCGTGTTCCTGGGCGCGCTCTGTGCGGCGTTTGCGCTGATGGTCATCCAGCGCCGGATCCTGCCCCTGATGGGCGTGCGCCTCGGAGACGACTGGGAGGACAGGCCTTGAATGCGTCGGACCATCCGTTTGGCAACGCGCAGGGGTCAGCCTGCCATCTGGCCCCGAGTTTCGAAATGCGGGCAGGCCATCGACAATGAGGTGGTCGCAACGTGGAACCAAGCCAATAGAGGAGACTCGGCATGGATGCCTATCGGCACCCGCAGTTCCTGACTTCCGTTCAAGCTCTGGCGGAGCAGTACCTGGACTCAGGTCTGCGCATCGTGGACGCCACGGTGTTCCTGCATCTGGCGGAGAACGGTTACCGCGTGGAAAGCGGGTGGGAAGCCTACTGTGCCGGGCACATTCCCGGTGCCGTGTTCATGGATCAGATTCGGAGTTTTTCGGATACCTCGACCGGGCTCGGTTTCTCGCGACCGAGCCCCGATGCACTGGCGGAGGCCCTGGGAACGCTTGGCATCGGCCCTGAGCACCGGGTGGTGATCTACTCCAGCGGACACGTGATGTGGGCGACCCGGGCCTGGTGGCTGCTGCGCTACGCCGGTCACGATGACGTTGCCGTCCTCGATGGTGGGCTCGAGGCCTGGCTGGCGGCGAATCAGCCCGTCGCCACGGACCGGCCATCGCTGCCCCCACAGACGTACCGGGCGTCGCCGCGACCGGAATTGTTCGTGGACAAGGACGAAGTGGCTCGGAGCATGTCGACCTCCGGTGTCTGCACCATTAATGCCCTGTCGCCCGAGGTCTATGCCGGGACCGGGGCGATGCATTACGGCCGACGGGGGCACATCCCCGGTAGCCTGAACCTGCATTACGACGAGCTGCTCGAAAACGGTCACTTCAAGGCTGCCTCTGCGCTGCGTGATGAGCTGAAGGCGCAGGGGTTGCTTGATGCAGAACGCGTCATTGCCTACTGCGGGGGCGGGATCTCCGCCACGGTGGATGGCTTCGCCTGTCAGCTGCTCGGCCAGGAGGCTGTGGCCGTCTACGACGGTTCCATGGCGGAATGGGTGCGGGACGCATCCATGCCCCTGACCACGGGGACGAAACCCTGAAACCGGCCAGCCGGCGAGGATGCCGGCCATTGACGTGGTCGATGCTATCGGTTGTGCTTGCCCGTCCATTTGCTAGGAGAGCGGGCCGTGGCCCAAGCGCTGCCAGAGTTCGATTTCGGCCTTGGAGAGGATCTCGACATGCTGCGTGCTTCGGTGCGGGCGCTGTGCGAGAAGGAGCTGGCACCTCGGGCCGCCGAGATCGACCGAAGCGACGTGTTTCCCCGTGACTTGTGGCCGAGGTTCGGTGAACTCGGCCTGCACGGCATCACCGTGGAAGAGGAATGGGGCGGGTCCGGCCTCGGCTATCTGGCCCAGTGCGTGGCGCTGGAAGAGATCAGCCGGGTCTCCGCCTCCGTGGGCCTGTCCTACGGTGCCCACGCCAACCTCTGCATTAATCAGATCCGCCGTTGGGGCAGCGACGAACAGAAATCGAAATACCTGCCGGGGCTGATCTCCGGGGAACATCTCGGAGCCCTGGCCATGAGCGAACCGGGAGCCGGCTCGGATGTGATGAGTATGAAGCTCCGCGGCCGCGAAGCGGACGGCGGCTACCGCCTCAACGGCACCAAGTTCTGGATCACCAACGGCCCCGGCGCCGATGTGCTGGTGGTCTATGCCACCGTGGACCCCGCCCTTGGCAGCAAGGGCGTGACGGCGTTTCTCGTCGAGCGGGGCGATGCCGGCTTCAGCTGCGCCCAGAAGCTCGACAAGCTCGGCATGCGCGGCTCGGAGACCGGTGAGCTGGTGTTCGAGGACTGCTTCCTGCCCGCTGACCGGGTGCTGGGCGAGGTGGGGCGCGGTGCTGCCGTGCTCATGAGCGGCCTGGATTTCGAGCGCGTGGTGCTGGCGGCGGGCCCCGTGGGCATCATGCAGGCCTGCCTGGAACTGGTGGCGCCTTACCTCCACGAGCGCCAGCAGTTCGGCCAGCCCATCGGCAGCTTCCAGCTCATGCAGGCGAAGCTGGCGGACATGTACACCCTGACCAACGCCGCCCGCAGCTACGTCTACGCCGTTGCCCGAGCCTGTGATTCGGGTCGGACCACCCGCTTCGATGCGGCCGGCTGCATCCTCTTTGCCGCCGAGCAGGCCACTCAGGTGGCGCTGCAGGCCATTCAGGCCCTCGGCGGCAACGGCTACATCAATGACTATCCGGCAGGCCGGCTGCTGCGGGATGCCAAGCTCTACGAGATCGGCGCCGGCACCAGCGAGATCCGCCGCATGCTCATCGGTCGGGAGCTCTTCGACGCTTCGGCGTGAGCATCTGTGGAGGGCATGGCCAAGGGCGAATGCCTTGGCGGGCCCGTTTGGCTATAATCCGCCGGTCCGGGCCGGGAGTCGTCGGCCCGCCTCGTTTCTATCGGGCGCCAATCTTCGGAGTGAACATGCTTCATTTGTCTGTCATCGCCACGCGAGTGCTGGCCATCGTGATCCTGACCGCCGCAGCTGCGGGAGCCAGTGCCTTCGCGCCGGGCACCGAGGCTGAGATTCGCGAGCGCATCGCGCCCTTCGGACAGCTGCGTGTGGTGGCCACCGAGGAGGAAGGCGAAGCGGAAGTCGTGGCCCAGCGTGAGCCGCGTGATCCCCAGGCCATCTACAATCAGTTCTGCGCCAGCTGTCACGTCGGCGGTGTGGCCGGCGCACCGCTGATGACCGCAGAAGCCTGGGAGCCGCGAATCGCTCAGGGCATGGATACGCTCTACGCCACGACCATCAACGGTAAGGGCGCCATGCCGCCTGGTGGGACCTGTTTCGATTGCACTGAGGAAGAACTGAAGAAGACCGTGGACTGGATGGTCGAATCGGTGCAGTGATCCTGTCTGCTGGCGGCTTCGAGAGGGGCCGCCGGCGTCCACTTTGCACGTTTCTGGATACCCGGAAAGCTGCCCCCGAAAGCCTCATTAGTGTCCGAGGAATGGCCGGGAATGCCGCTTTGGCGCGTTCATTCGGGGCTCAGTCCAGCAGGTTCTTCAGGGCGTCGAGGGACTCCCGCACCCGCGCCTCCTTGCGCTCCTCCGGTTCGTCCTCCCGGCCTTCCCATTCGTAGTGCTCATTCGGCAGCTCGGCCAGGAAGCGGCTGGGCTCCGAGCGGCGGCTTTCGCCTCGGGCGCGGCGTTTGCGGGTCAAAGTCAGGGTCAGGCTCTCCATGGCCCGGGTCAGTCCCACGTAGGCCAGCCTGCGCTCCTCGGCCACCTGCTCGTCGGTAATGCAGTTGCGGTGGGGCAGCAAGCCCTCCTCGAAGCCCATCAGCCAGACATGGGCGAATTCCAGTCCCTTGGCGGCGTGCAGGGTCAGCAGCTGGACCTGTTCTGGATCCACCTCGTCGTCATCGTCGCGATCCAGTGAATCGTCCAGGGCCAGACTGCGCAGGATCTCCGCCGGATCGTCGCCGGCCAGACTGCGGCGCTCGATGGCCGCCAGCAGCAGTTCGATATTGCTCCAGCGGATCCGGGCCAGTTGCGCATCGTCCTTGCTCAGCCCGGCCAGCCAGCCCTCATAGTCGACATCGGTGAGCAGGTCCCGCAGGGCCACCGCCGGGCGCTGCAGCTGTCCGCGCCAGTGGCTGAGCCAGTCGCGGAATCCGATCAGACGGCGGGCGGCGCTGCCGCCCACCTCGGTGGCGAGGTCGCTGGCATCGATGGCGGGCAGCAGGGCGCTGCGACGGCGATTGGCCATTCGCTGCAGGGCGCCCAGCGTGGCTGCGCCGAGCTGTCGCCGGGGCACATTGATCACCCGCAGCAGGGCGCCGTCATCGTCGGGGTTCACCAGCAGGCGGTAGTAGGCCAGGGCGTCGCGGACCTCGCCGCGATCGAAGAAGGAGCCGCCGCCACTGATACGGTAGGGCACCTTCATGGCCTGCAGTCGCAGTTCCAGAGCCCGGGCCTGATGGTTGGAGCGATAGACCACCGCGAACTCGCCCCAGCCGCAGCGCCGCCGTGCATGCTGCCCGACGATCTCGCTGGCCACCCGGTCTGCTTCCGCATCGTCGTCGTCGAGTTCCACGATGCGCACGAGATCACCCGGCCCACGCTCGCTCCAGAGCCGTTTCTCGAACAGGTGGGGGTTGTGGCTGATCAGGGCATTGGCGCTCTTCAAGATGTTGCTGCGCGAGCGGTAGTTCTGCTCGAGTTTCACCACCGCGAGGTCGGGAAAGTCGCGGGCCAGGGTCACCAGGTTGTCCGGCCTCGCGCCCCGCCAGGCGTAGATGGACTGGTCGTCGTCGCCCACCACCGTGAAGGCGCCGCGTTCGCCGGTGAGCAGTCGGATCAGTTCGTACTGGGCGCCGTTGGTGTCCTGATACTCGTCCACCAGGAGATAGCGCACCCGGGCCTGCCACAGCGCCCGCCGATCCGATGCCTGATGCAGCAGGCGCACCGGATGCAGCAACAGGTCGTCGAAGTCCACCGCGTTGCTCATCAGCAGGTGGTTCTGATAGTCGCGGTAGACCGCTGCGTGGGTCCGGTCGAGGGTGCTGCGCGCAGAAGCCGCCGCCTGCTCCGGTGTCAGCAGGGCATTCTTCCAGTTCGAGATCATGCCCACGGCAGCCCGACTGGCATCACGCAGGGCGGTGGCGTCCACTTCGCCTCCCCAGTGCATGCGCAGCAGTTCACGCATCAGGGATTCCGCGTCACCGGAATTGAAGATGGAGAATCCGGGTTTGAGCCCCACCGCTGCCGGATCTTCCCGGATGATGCGCAGGCCCAGGCGATGGAAGGTGGACACCGAGACCTTGCGGCCCGCCCGCCCGGCATCGGCGATGACCCGCTCGCTCATCTCCCTGGCCGCACGATTGGTGAAGGTCACCGCGAACACCTGCTCCGGTTCGAGCCCGCCGGTACGCAGCAGGTGACTGATCTTGGCGGTGATCACACGGGTCTTGCCGCTGCCGGCACCGGCCAGCACCAGCAGTGGGCCGTGCAGATGCCGGACGGCGGCCATTTGCTGCGGATTCAGGTCCACGGGATGGGGGATGCTCCGATGGTGAGGGTGGGGGTGCCGGCTGGACGGCAGCGGGAGCGCAAGGTTAGTGGAGCGGCAGGTCCCCCCACAAGCACAAGCAGGACGGTTCAGCCCGGCTTGGATGTCTGAGCCGCACCGAACTGTTCGCGGAACGCCAAGGCCTCGGCGATGTCTTCGCGGCCGATGCCCCGAGACTCGCGCATGTCAGCCAGGGTCCGGGCCACCCGCAAGGTACGGTGCCAGCCCCGGGCGGACAGGCCCATGCGGGCGGCGGCGCGTTCGAGCAGCGTCAGCCCATCTGTATCCGGCCGGCAGATCCTCTCCGTGGCCTGGGGGCCGAGACGCGCATTCACCATGCCCTGGCGCGCGCTGGCGACCTGCCGGGCCCGGGCGATGATGTTGCGGGCAGCAGCGTCTTCCTCGCTGCGTGGCTCGATCTCGGTGCGGCTGGCTGCGGCGAGCACTTCCACCGGAACGGCGGGGACCTCCACCTGCAGGTCAATGCGATCGAGCAGCGGCGCTGACAGGCGGCCCTGGTAACGGCGCAGAGCATCGGCCGGACAAACGCAGCTGACGCCGCCTCGGCAGTCGCGTCCGGCCGGGCAGGGGTTCATGGCCGCGACGAGCTGGAAAGCTGCCGGGAACTCGGCCCTGGCCTTGGCCCGGGCAATCACGACGGTGCCTGCCTCCATGGGTTCGCGCAGATTCTCCAGCACGCTGCGGGTGAACTCGGGCAGCTCATCCAGAAACAGCACACCCTGATGGGCCAGGGATACCTCTCCCGGCACGGGATCGCTGCCGCCACCCACCAGCGCTGCAGCAGTGGCGCTGTGGTGTGGCGCCCGGAAGGGGCGTCCGGGAAGCATGCCGTCATCGAGGCGCCCTGCCAGGGAATGGACCGCTGCGACAGCCAGGGCCTCGTCGCTGGAAAGGGGTGGCAACAGGCTCGGCAGGCACCGGGCGAGCAGCGTCTTGCCGGTACCTGGTGGGCCGTGCATCAAGAGATTGTGGCCACCCGCTGCCGCGATGATCAGGGCCCTTTTCGGGGCGTGGTGGCCCCGGACTTCGGCCAGGCTGCCACCGTGACTCGCTGCAGTCCTCACCAGTCGCGGGGCCTGCTGGAGGACGTGGCCTTCGTGGATGTGCTGGACGACGTCGGTCAGGCAGTTGGCCGGAAAGGCCCGGGCCTGCTCGGGCAGGGCCGCCTCCAGGGTGTTGCCGCGGGCGACGATGATGGGCCGCGGCACCTGCCCTGCAGCCGCCGCCGCGATCAGTGCGCCGCGTACCGGACGCAGGTGGCCTTCGAGGGACAGCTCGGCGAGAAACTCGATGCCATCGAGGCGATCGGCCGCGAGCTGCCCGCTGGCACCGAGGATGGCCATGGCGATGGCCAGATCGAAGCGGCCTCCGGTCTTGGGCAGGTCGGCAGGGGCCAGATTGACGGTGATGCGGTGGTCTTTCGGGTAGAAGTAGGAGCTGTTGAGGAGGGCGCTGCGGACCCGGTCCCGGCTTTCACGGACGGCCGTTTCGGCGAGTCCGACGATGTTGAATGAAGGCAGACCGCCGGTGATGTGGGCTTCCACCCGGACCGGGGGGGCATCCATGCCGACGCTGGCCCGGCCCCAGGTGACGGCGAACGCCATCTCGCCATGTCCTCCTTATCTGTCCCTGATCGTCTGGGCCTGCTCCAGCCGCTCCACTTCCTTCTCCAGAGCCTCCAGTTTCTCGCGGGTGCGCCGCAGAACGGCCTGCTGGACCTCGAATTCCTCCCGGGTCACCAGAGCCGACCGCGACAGCGCGCCCTGTACCAGCGCGTTGAGGTTGTCCTGGAACTCTGGCGGCAGGGCGGGAGCGCCCTTCGGCAGCATTGCGCGGATCTGATCGGCGAGCTGGCGAAACGGGTCATCGGCGGGCATGGCGCGGGCTCTCTCAGGGGGCATGTCGGGTCAGCTTAGGGCGCGTGCATGGCGGGGTCGAGGGCATTTGTCCCGCTTTGCTGTGCGCCAGGGCTGATTCCAAGGGCGCTCTGCTGCCGAGCGCGAACCGCACCGAAATGGTGCGCCAACTTAGTGCGCGCCATTGGTGCGGCGCCCCGTTGCGGTGCGCATGGCTCGCGAGGATCTGGTCTCAGAGTCTCAAGTCATTGTCTTGAAACATGTTTCAAGACTGGGCATGGATTCTGCATTCTCTGGATCGATGCCGTGTCGTCCATGCAGGCGAGCGGCTCCGGGGGATGTCTCAAGCCATGGGGGCGTTACCCGGTGTTGGACAGGGCTGCACTGCACCGAAGGGGGCGGCCCGAAACATTCACAACACTCCAGTCTAAGGGGACGTTTCAATGAACGTACCGTACAAGCAAGTCATCGCCGGTGCCGCTCTGCTGACCTCAGCCATGACGGCAGTTCAGGCCCAGGAACTCACGGAAGGCGCTTTCTCCGGTGAGGTCCTCATCGGCACCGATTACCGCTTCCGCGGCATTTCGCAGACCGATCGCTCCTTCACCGTTCAAGGCGGCATCGAATACGAGCACGAGAGCGGATTCTATGCCGGTCTCTGGGGTTCCAACGTCTCTTTCTCGGGCGGTGCCCTGGAACTCGATCCCTACATGGGCTTTGCGGGGTCCTTCAACTCTGAAATCGACTTCGACATCGGCGTTCTCTACTACGGCTATCCGAAGGATGGCGAAAACCCGAACCTCGATTTCTGGGAGATCTACGCCAGCGTCTCCTGGGCCGGGGTCAACTTTGGCGTCGACTACTCGCCGGATTACTTTGCGGAGACCGGTCGCTACTTCTACGTTCATGGCTCCTATGAAATCGAACTGCCGGGTGAGTTCGCGCTCGGTTTCCACCTCGGATCCAACATCTTCAAGAACAGTTCGAACATGGATGACTTCCTCGAGCTCGCTGGTACCGGCGTAAGTGCGGGCAGCAGCTATCTCGATTGGAGCATCACGCTTTCCAAAGAAGCCTATGGCCTCGACTGGTCCCTGTCCTACGTGGATACGGATCTGAGCCGTAGTGAGTGCTTTGGTGGCGACAAGGCCTGCAGCGCGACTGCCGTGTTTTCCGTCGGCAAGAGCTTCTGAGCACGAACGCGTAGACTTGCCTTCTGCTCCCGGGACTTCGGTCCCGGGACAGATCTTCAAAGGGCGAAGGCCCGGTGAAGCTGGCTGAAAGGCTCGGAAGGCAGGTCAAACACTCAAGCGAGGAGAAATCCCATGAAACTGGTCACGGCAATCATCAAGCCCTTCAAGCTCGATGACGTCCGCGAGTCCCTCTCGGAGATCGGCGTGCAAGGCATGACGGTCACCGAGGTCAAGGGCTTCGGGCGCCAGAAGGGACACACCGAACTCTATCGGGGTGCCGAGTACGTTGTGGACTTCCTGCCGAAGGTCAAGATCGAAGTTGCGATCGACGACGGACAACTCGAGCAGGTGGTGGAGACCATCACGAAAGCTGCGAATACGGGCAAGGTCGGCGACGGCAAGATCTTCGTCTCCTCGCTCGATGAGGTCGTGCGGATTCGCACCGGCGAGACCGGTTCCGACGCGGTGTAAGACGCAAGCCGGTCGCGAGGGCGACTTCGAAAGCCACGGTCATTGACCTGCCGACCGTTGCTATCGAAACGCCACTCGAAAGCGGCCAATCACTTTCAGCCTTAAAGCCAGACCTCGTAAGGAGGACTTCACTGTGGAAGATCTGGTACAGACCAATTACGCCTTAGATACATTCTATTTTCTGATCTGCGGCGTCCTCGTCATGTTCATGGCGCCCGGCTTTGCCATGCTCGAAGCCGGTCTCGTGCGGGCGAAAAACACCGCCGAGATTCTCACCAAAAACGTCGGCCTGTTCGCGATTGCGGTTGTCATGTACATGCTTGTGGGGTACTACCTCATGTACATGGGAATCTCCGAGGGCGGGTACTTCCCGAGCTTCGGGTTCCTGATTGGCGGTGAGAACACGGCCGCCGAAGCTCTCGCCTCCGACGGCGACATCTACTACTCCAACCGTTCCGACCATTTCTTCCAGGTGGTGTTCGTGGCGACCGCCATGTCCATCGTTTCGGGCGCGGTGGCTGAGCGCATGAAGCTGTGGGCCTTCCTGGCCTTCGCGGTCGTGATGACCGGCTTCATCTACCCGATTCAGGGCTCCTGGAGCTGGGGCGAAGGCTGGCTCGACGCTGCCGGCTTCTCCGATTACGCCGGTTCGGGCATCGTCCACATGTGTGGTGCTGCGGCGGCCCTGGCCGGGGTTCTGGTGCTCGGTCCGCGTGCCGGCAAGTACGGTCCGGACGGTTCTTCGCGTGCCATTCCCGGTGCCAACCTGCCTTTGGCCACGCTCGGGGTCTTCATCCTCTGGTTCGGCTGGTTCGGCTTCAACGGCGGCTCCGAGCTGATCGTCTCCAACATCGATTCCGCCAACGCAGTGGCTGCCGTGTTCGTCAACACCAACCTGGCAGCAGCGGGTGGTGTGCTCGGTGCGCTGATCCTGGCGCGAATCATGTTCGGCAAGGCGGATCTCACCATGACCCTGAACGGCGCCCTGGCCGGTCTGGTGTCCATCACCGCCAACCCGCTCGATCCGTCCCCGCTGGCCGCTGCCATCATCGGCGTTCTCGGTGGCATCATCGTGGTCCTGTCCATCATCGGTCTCGACAAGATCAAGATCGATGATCCGGTCGGTGCCATCTCGGTGCACGGCACCTGCGGTATCTTCGGTGTCCTCGCCGTGGTCGTCACCGGTGGTGCTGCCATCGGTGCGCAGCTGCTCGGTCTCGCAGCCATCTTCATCTGGACGTTCGCGATGAGCTTCATCGTCTGGACGGTCCTCAAGATGGTCATGGGCATCCGCGTCTCCGAGGAAGAGGAGTACGAAGGTGTGGACCTCTCCGAATGCGGCCTCGAGGCCTACCCGGAGTTCGTGAAGACCAGCTGATTGCCGGCTCGTCCCACGGCACGATCAAGGGGCGCCTTCGGGCGCCCCTTTTTTTCGCCTTGCAGATGGAGCCCACGGTCACCCCTCCCCTGGCCCCGGGGCTGAACAAATGTAAGGAATCGGGCCTCGAGTCCGACCGGCATTCCCCTCCCACTGCTCCCCTGCAATACTCGCTGGCGCCCTGCCGATTCCAGACCAGAAGGAGAAGCGCTCGCCATGGAACTGAACTACGCCCGACTGGACCCGGAACTCGCTGCAGCGCTCGCAACCCTGCCGCCGAACTTCGGCCGCATCGATCGCGGCAACCTGCAGCAGGTCCGAGAGGTCATGGCGGCCCAGCGTGCTGTGCCGGTGACATCCGACAGCGTCGGGGTGGAACGGCGGCACATCCCCGGCCCGGACGGCGATGTGCCCGTGATCCTCTATCGGCGGCCGGCTGAATCTCCTCAGGCCGCGCTGCTTTGGATCCATGGCGGCGGCTACATTCTCGGCACCGCCGAGGACGACCGCGGGCGGGTGATTGCCGAGTCGCTGGATTGCGCCGTGGTTTCGGTGGACTACCGTCTGGCACCGGAGCATCCATTTCCCGCCGGTCCCGAGGACTGTCATGCGGCGCTGCTGTGGCTGGCAGCGAACGCCGCTGCGTTGAACATCGACAGCGACCGCATCGCGATTGGCGGCGCCAGTGCCGGTGGCGGCATGGCCGCCGGGGTGGCACTCATGAACCGGGATCGTCATGGCCCGGATCTGCGCATGCAGCTGCTGCTGTATCCGATGATCGACAACCTGCACGCCACCCCGTCCGGACGCTACGTCAACCACCCGGTCTGGAACCGGCAGACCTCCTTCAACGCCTGGGAAATGTATCTGGCGGGAACGCCGGGTCTGGACGCCTCGCCGTACGCTGCCGCCAGCCGCGCCGAGGATCTGTCCGGATTGCCACCGGCGTACGTCTGTGTCGGCAGCGAAGACCTTTTCCGCGACGAGGACATCGACTACGCGCGACGCCTCCTCGATGCCGACGTTCCCTGCGAGCTCTCGGTGTTCCCGGGCTTATACCACGGTGGCGATGTCTTCGTACCTCATGCGCGCATCAGTCGCCACCTGACTTCGAGCGTACTCTCGGCACTGGCCTTCGGCCTTGACCTGCAGCAGCCGTCGTTTGCCGGCTGAGGCGATGTCCGGATGCACGGGAGGTCCGGAGCAGCGCCAAGGCGCATCGCCATCCCGCCCTCCTGGTGCGATTTCATCGCGCGAACCAACAGACCAACTGGAGGCAGCCCACGTGACTGAAGCAAAGCCGAGCTATACCGATCGATTTCATGAAACCGACGATGGCCTGCGCATCCATGCCCGGGACTATGCCGGTCCCGAAGGCGCTCCCACGGTGGTCTGCCTGCATGGCCTGACGCGCAATGCGGCTGATTTCGAGACGCTTTGCGAACATTTGCGTGACCGCCATCGGCTGCTGGCCATCGAGCAGCGGGGCCGTGGCCGTTCGGACCGTGATCTCGACCCGTCGCACTACGAAGTCGGGCGTTACGTGCAGGACACCTTGGGGATGCTCGATGCCCTGGCCATCGACAGGCCGGTGCTGATCGGTACCTCCATGGGCGGACTGATGTCCATGCTCATGCTGGCGGCGGCACCGGATCGCTATCGTGGCGCGGTGATCAACGACATCGGTCCTGTGGTGGAGGCCATCGGTCTGGCACGGATTGCAGGCTACGTCGGCAAGGGCGTGCCGGTGGCAAATTGGGTCGAGGCAGCCGCTGCCATACGGGCCAGCAACGGCGATGCCTTCCCGGACTATGACGAGGCCGCCTGGATCGCCTTCGCTCGGCGCCTTTACCGCGAACGTGATGATGGCATGCTGGAGCTGGACTATGACCCGGCCATCGCCGAGCCGTTCCATGCGGGCCAAGCCGGCGGCGTCCCGCCGGACCTGTGGGCAGTGTTCGACGCCATGGGCACGACGCCCTTGCTGGTCATTCGCGGCGCCCTGTCGGACATCCTGTCCGCCGCCACCGTGGCGGAAATGCAACGCCGGCGGCCCGACCTGGAGAGCGTGGAGATCCCGCGCGTGGGGCATGCGCCCATGCTCGACGAGCCGGAGGCCCTGGCGGCCATCGAACGTTTCCTGGCGCGTGTGCTGGCCTGAAGCGGGCGTTCAGGCGTCGAGGATGCGCCGCACCTCGGCCAGCAGGACCGAGGGCATGAAGGGTTTCTGCAGAAAGGGCGGCGCACCTGACCACGGGCGACGTCGAGTTCCCAGACCACTGCGCGACTGGCGTCCAGGGCTGCCTGTCTCGAGGGTCGAAAGACGCCGCGGTAGGCGCTGAGCCTCGCCGGTCATGAGCCCCGATATTCCCCCTCGCCGTGGGGAGCGGAGTCGGCTCCCACCCCGAGACTGCGCCGCGCGCCGTCACGATCACAACTGCAGGATCACTCGCCGCTGCCAGCCGACTTGTCAGGCCGGACTCCCCGTCCCTATGCTGCGGCACGATTCGGGGGTTACTCATGGTCGGACGCAACGAACGGGCGCGGCGTCGCCTCGCCTACTTCCTGCTGGCGCGGCTGCGACTCAAGCGCCTCGTGGGCTATCTCCACCCGCGGACGGCACTGGCGCTGATCAGCGGCTTCAACGGCGCGCTGAGCATCGGTCTGCTGGCAGGCATCGCGCTGCTCACCCAGGAGCCGTTCATCTTCCCCTCGGTCGGTTCGAGTGCATTCATCCTGTTCTATCGGCCGCTGGTGGCGGCGGCCTCGCCGAGAAACGTCCTGCTCGGCCATACCATCGGCGTCCTTTCCGGCTGGGCCAGTCTGTGGATGTTCGGTCTGCTGGGAGCGCCGTCCGCGTTCGAAGGAGGCATGGATGTCCTGCGCGTGGCGGCGACGGCGGTGGGTATGGGCCTCTCCTGTGCCCTGATGGTCTGGCTGCGGGCGGCGCATCCGCCGGCCGCAGCCACCTCGCGGCTGGTGTCCATGGGCCTGATCTCATCGCTGTGGCATTTGCCGCTGCTGCTGGCGGGGGCCTCGATCCTGGTGCTGCAGGCCTTCGTGATGCATCGCATAGCGGGCGTCAAGTATCCCTATTGGGCGCCCCGGGATGCCGACGGTGACTGAGCTGCGCTCAGCGTGAGACGACGCTGTCCGGGTCGGTTAGAATCCGCGCCTTGCCATGCGGCCGTCGATACCGGTCGTTCCTGAACCGCTCAGTTGAAGGTCGCCCCATGCGTTACGTCAGCACCCGTGGTCAGACTCCGCCGCTGTCCTTTCAGGATGCGGTGCTCACCGGTCTGGCGCCGGATGGTGGATTGCTGGTGCCGGAGTCGATTCCCGACGTGCGCGGGGAACTCGAACGTTGGCGAACGTTGTCCTTCCAGGAACTCGCCTTGGAGATCGTCAGCCTGTTCTGCGATGACATCCCCCGTGAGGATCTCGCACGCCTGATCGAGCGGGCCTATGCCAGCTTCGATCACCCGGCTGTGACGCCCATGGTCGACGTGGGGGAGCGGCAGATTCTGGAGCTCTGGCACGGCCCCACGCTGGCGTTCAAGGACGTGGCGCTGCAGCTCTTGGGGCATCTCTTCGAGTACATCCTCGAAGCCCGCGGTCAGTCCATGAACATTCTCGGCGCCACCAGCGGCGATACCGGCAGCGCCGCCATTGCCGGGGTGCGCGGCCACCACAACATCCACATCTTCATCATGTTTCCGCGCGGTCGGACCAGCCGCGTGCAGGAACTGCAGATGACCACGGTGGCGGATGCCAACGTCCATGCCCTGTCCATCGACGGCAGCTTTGACGACTGTCAGGCGCTGATGAAGTCCACCTTCGTCGATCTGGACCTGAAGTCATCCATGCGCCTTGGAGCCGTCAATTCGGTGAACTGGGCCCGGGTCATGGCCCAGATCGTCTACTACTTCCATGCCGGGTTGCGGCAGCGGGCTCCCCTGACCTTCTCGGTGCCCACGGGCAACTTCGGTGACATCTTCGCCGGCTGGCTGGCCGCGAGGATGGGGCTGCCGGTGGAGCGGCTGCTGCTGGCCACCAACGAGAACGACATCCTCTCGGTGTTCTTCAACACCGGTGTCTATCGCCGCGGTGAGGTGCACCAGACCGTCAGTCCCTCCATGGACATTCAGGTGGCGAGTAACTTCGAGCGCTTTCTCTACTACCACTGCGGCGAGGATGCCTCCCGCCTCGTCAGCCTCATGGCCGAGTTCTCGGCCAAGGGCGAGATCCGTACGGAGGGACCGCTCGATCCTCTCATTCGGGCACGGTCAGTGGACACCCGAACCACCCTCGCGACCATTCGGGACACCTGGCAGGAGCACGGCTACCTGCTCGATCCCCACACGGCCGTGGGCGTGGCTGCGGCGGAGACTCTGGCGCCAGGCCGGCTGGTGATCTGCCTGGCCACCGCCCATCCGGCGAAGTTCCCGGAAGCGGTGCAGGATGCCATCGGCGAGGATCTCGCCCATCATCCGGCCGTGGACGCCCTGATCGGTAAACCCGTGCGCAGCGTGGAGTTGCCGGCCGATCTCGATGCGGTGAAGCAGTTCATCCGGGAGCACGGACTCACCACCTGACTTCCGCTGCGTGCTGCGTATGCTGGAGGCTGAGTATTGCTGGAGCTTCCATGTCGACGTCCAAGGACCCCCTCGTCTCCCGGAGGGTGCGCCTGCGCGACGTCGTCCTGGCGGTGCGGGACGACGAAGCAGGACATCGGGACGTCAATCACCGCTTCGCGGACAGTCTCGCGGGTCGTGATGGGTCAGAACCGGAAGGCGATGCCGAGCGTGGCAAGCACCGATAGCACTGCTTCAGTGCCAATCCAGATTGACGTGGTCGATGCCAGCGGCCTTCAGCCGCTGGCGCAGCCGTTTCAGGTCGCGGTACAGGCCGGCCACCTTGAACTCGTGGGTCTCGCAGAACACCTGGTCGATGGCGTTGATGGCGCCGGTATCGAGCAGGTGGTTGAGCAGCCGGATCTCGAAGCCCTCGACGTCTATCTTGAGCAGATTCACCGTTCCGAGATCATGAATCACATCGGTCAGAGCCACCATTTCCACGTCGATGAAACGGGACGGATCGAGGTTGTGCTTCGTGGCCAGAAGCGATGATCCGGAGGCATGCTTCAATGGATCGTCGCTGCGGTGGCGATGCAGGAACAGTCGGGTGCTGCCGGAACGATCGGCCACGGCACGTTGATGGCAGTGCACATTCGGCAGATCCCGGGTTCGTCGCGCGAGGACGGCAAAGGCCTCCGGAAAAGGCTCGAAGGCATGCACGGTTGCACCCCCGGACGCCATCGCCAGCGTGACGTCGCCGACGTTGGCCCCGCAGTCGATGGCGATGTCGCCGGGACCGAGTCGAAGCTCGGCGAAGGCTCGCTGGGCTTTGTGCTGACGCGGCGCCTTGCTCCACCCGTACAGTTCCCGGGTCAATTTTCCCGCCACGAATGCGATGAGATTCATAGGCGTCCTGCAATGCGCGTCGAGGCTGGAGCCTGACCGTACCGTTTCCCGCACGGGATGGCCAATGGCATCCCGATGGCCGGCATCCGGCTTCAGAACAACTCGGCAAGTTGCTTGAGATCGCAGATCTCCCAGGTCGGAACGAGATCGTCGAGTTCCCAGGGCGTCCCGCTGCGGTTGACCCACACCGTGCCCATGCCGACCTGATGCGCGCCACGAATGTCGTCTTCCGCGTGGTCGCCCACGTGCACGGCAGCTTCGGAGCCGACACCTGCCTCCTGCAGTGCCCGTTCGAACATCGCTGGATGGGGTTTTCGGCGACCGACGCCCTCGGCGCTCAGGTGAAAAGCGAAGTAGCGATCGAGACCGAGACGGGCCACGCTGGCATTGCCGTTGGACAGGGCGCCCAGGGTATAGCGGCGACTCAGGTGCTCCAAGGTGTCCAGCGCGTCCTCGAAATACTCGATGTCATGGCGGGCGTCGATGAAGGCGGCGAAGGCGCCAGCAGCGAGCCCCGGCGCGTCGGCATAGCCACAGGCTTCGAGGGTGGCTTCAACGATCCGGTGTCGCAGGCCGGAGATGTCGTGCAGTAATTCGGGCTGCTTCGAGAGAATGTCCTCGCGCAATGCGTTCAGGGCGTCGCGATCGAAGCGCCGGTTCACTTCGGGCGCGTGGGTATCGAGGAAGTCCCGCATGCGGTGTTCGGCGCGGATGATGACGGGCCCGACGGGCCAGAGGGTATCGTCGAGGTCGAAGGTGATCAGGCGGATCCGTGCAGAACTGTCAGTCAAGCGTATCGTCCTTTTCCTGTTTCCTGCGCTGGGCGCGGGGATGGCTGCGGTCGTAAACCTCGGCAAGATGCTGGAAATCGAGATGGGTGTAGATCTGGGTGGTGGAGATGTCGGCATGTCCGAGCAGTTCCTGCACTGCACGCAGATCGCCGGAAGACTCGAGCAGATGACTGGCGAAGGAATGCCTAAGGGCATGCGGGTGCACGCGGCCGTCGATCTGCCGCGCAAGTCCCCGCCGGTGCAGCCTCTGCTGGATGCTGCGGGGGCCAATGCGTCGGCCCTGGCGGGACACGAACAGCGGTCCGCCACCTTCGGCTTCGCTGCCGGGCGGCATCACGCTCGCGCGGTGGGGCAGCCAGGCGCGGATGGCTGCCCGTGCCTGTCGCCCCACCGGTACGACGCGGGTCTTGCGCCCCTTGCCGGTCACGGTCACCAGAGCGTCGTCGAGGTCGACGTCGCCGACATCCAGCCCAACGAGTTCGGCGAGGCGCAGGCCGCTGGAGTAGATCAGTTCGAAGCAGGCCTGATCCCTTCGGCTGAGAAAGTCGTCCTGACCCTCGCTCGCCCCGGCGCCGAGTAGATGCCCGACCTGGTCGGTGTCGAGGGTCCGCGGCAGGCGCCGGGCCGCCTTCGGCGCAGGAATGCCCTTGGCCGGATTGCGGCGTATGCCAGTTGTCCGGGCAAGATGGTCGAACAGGGCCCGCAGGGCGGACAGCGCGCGACGAATGGAGCGTCCGTCGAGCCCGCGCTGATGCTCGGCGGCGACGAAGCTGCGGACTTCGTGGACGTCGACGGCGTCGAGAGACCGCTGCCCATCGCGCCGGGCCAGGTGGGCCAGAAAACGCTCGAGATCCCTTTGGTAGGCGCTGACGGTGTGGGGGGAAAGCTGACGCTCGCGTTCGAGATAGAGCAGGAAAGCAGCGAGGGCCTGCTGGTTCGCTCCAGCTGGCGGTGCAGGATCTTCTGTCCGGCTCACGCGGTTCCGGTGGCGCCGGCCCCGCCCTCGGCAGGGGAGCCGCCGGCGGGCAGCGCCTCATGCACCAGCATGCGGGCGATGGCGTCGCCGAGGAACCGGACGAACATCGTGCCCATGTCCGGCGTGAAGTGATTCGGGTCGCGGCTGCCGAGGGCCAGCAGCAGCACGCCGCCTGGAACCTCCACCGGCATCACGGCGGCGGAAGCGACCTCGCTTTCATGACCGGCGAAGAGAAAGGTCAATTCCGGCGCCCGCAGCAGACCGCAGACGATGCGGCCGGGACGCAGCAGGTGACCGACGGTGGGCTGGGCCTGAGCTTCGGCGGTGACGGCGACGGCCCGGTGCAGGGCGGGGGGGAAGCCATCCCGTTCGATGCCGTGCATGGCCACGGCGTCGAGATCGAAGCCGCTGGACAGCCCTTCTTCGAGGCGTCGGAGCCGGGCTTCGGTGCCTGCGGTTTCCATCAGGCGCAGGGTGAGTTCGAGGGTGCGTTCGAACAGTCGATGGTTCAGCCTTGCTGTCCGCACCATCTCGTTGAGCCGGCGACGCATGCTCTGGTTGCGTTCCCGCAGCACCCTGAGCTGCCGCTCGACGAGAGAGACGGAACCCGAGCTGCCATGGGGCAGGAGCAGCTCACTCAACAGCGCGTCACGTCCGACGAAGAAGTCGGGGTGATCGCGCAGATAGGTTGCCACGTCGTCGGTGCTCAGGGAGGCATCGGCATTGGAGGCCACCCTGGGCAGGGGCTTGTCGCTCATAGCTCGATCCGACCTTCGAAGACCACCTCTGCGGGTCCCAGCATCATAATGTGATGATCCGGGCCCTGCCAGGACAGCCGCAACTTGCCTCCGGGCAGGGAGACCTTCACCCGCTCGTCCACGAGGTCGCGCCGGTGGGCGGCCGCCACGGCGGCACAGGCCCCGCTGCCGCAGGCCCGGGTCTCGCCGGCGCCGCGTTCGAAGACGCGCAGGCGCAGGAAGCCACGATCTACCACCTGACAGAAACCTACATTGACGCCCTTGGGAAAAGCCGCGAGTGCCTGGACTGCGGGGCCGATGCGTTCGACCCCCGCGGTGAAGATGTCGTCCACGAACAGGATCGCATGAGGGTTGCCCATGGACACCAGCGCAAGCTGAAGCGTCTCGCCGTCGATCCTGACCCGGGCGGTGTCGCCATCGACCTCGCACTCGTCATCGGCAACGCAGGGCAGGCTCGTCGGGTCGAAGCTCGGCTCGCCCATGTCCACTTCCACCTGACCGTTCTCCCGCAGATGGCAGACGATGCTGCCGGTGTTGGTCTGCAGGGTGATGTCGGGTTTGACGGCCAGCTTGCGGTCGTGGACGAAACGCGTGAAGCAGCGCGCGCCATTGCCGCACTGCTCGGCCTCGCTGCCGTCCGCGTTGAAGATGCGGTAGCGGAAGTCCGCCTCGGGAATTTCGGGGGGTTCGACCGCCAGCAGCTGATCGAAGCCGATGCCGGTATGGCGGTCGCCAAGGCGCGCAATGTCCGCTGCCGTCAGCATGGCAGTCTGGGTGATCAGATCGATGATGACGAAGTCGTTGCCGAGACCGTGCATCTTGGTGAATTCGAGCTGCATGGCTGAACCATCCTCAATCGCTGACGGGCAGCGGCGGCAGGAGCTGCTCGAACGCGAGCTGGTCGGCTGTGGTCTCGCGGCGCCGGACCAGGAAATCCTGCTCGCCGCGCACCAGCACTTCGGCAGCGCGGTTGCGGGAATTGTAGTTCGAGGCCATACCGAAGCCGTAGGCCCCGGCGGTCGTCACAGCCAGCAGGTCGCCGGCCGCTGCCGCCAGCATGCGGTTCTTGCCGAGAAAGTCCGAGGACTCGCACACCGGCCCGACCACGTCCACTTCGACGGCGGGCGTACCGGGACGGTCGAAGACAGGCTCGATGCCGTGGAAGGAGCCGTACAGGGCCGGCCGCAGCAGGTCGTTCATGGCGCCGTCCACCACGAGGAAGTGCCGGCCCTCGTTCTCCTTCACGTACTCCACTCGGGTCAGGAAGACGCCGGCTTCACCTACCAGCCAGCGCCCGGGTTCGAACATCAGGGCCTCGCGTCGATGGCCCAGGCGCTCGAGAATGGCCGTGGCGTAGGCGTCGATGCCCGGAGGTGTTTCGTCCTGGTAGCGGACGCCGAGGCCACCGCCGAGATCGATGTGGGCAAGCTCGATGCCGTCCCGGTTCAGCGCCTCCACCAGCGCCAGGACCCGGTCGAGGGCATCGACGAAGGGCTCCAGCGTGGTGAGCTGAGAGCCGATGTGGCAGTCCACTCCGGTCACCGCCAGCGCCTGGGCGTCAGCCGCGTAGCGGTAGAGCGCAGCAGCATCGCTGATGGACACGCCGAACTTGTTCTCTTTCAGGCCTGTGGAGATATAGGGATGGGTCGCGGCGTCGACATCCGGGTTGACCCGCAGCGATACCGGCGCCACCACGCCAAGGCGTTTGGCCACCGCTTCCAGGCGCAGAAGTTCGGCCTTCGACTCCACGTTGAAACAGGCCACGCCCACCTCGAGCGCTCGCTCCATCTCGGCTACGGTCTTGCCCACGCCGGAGAAGACGATGCCCGCGGGGTCGCCCCCGGCGAGCAGGACCCGTTCGAGCTCGCCGCCGGAGACGATGTCGAAGCCCGCGCCGAGCTGTGCCAGGAGCTGCAGGACAGCCAGATTCGAATTGGCCTTCACTGCATAGCAGACCCGGTGGGGGTGGCTGCGGAAGGCTGCCGCGAAGGCGCGGTAACGTGCCTCGATGGCGCCGGCTGAATAGACGTACAAAGGTGTCCCGTGGCGCTCGGCCAGGGCGGTCAGTGCCACCTCCTCGAAGTGGAGGTGGCCATTGCGTCGGCTCAAGGGGGTCATGATCAGGCGCTGCGCGCAGCCTCGATCAACGGGGTGTCAGCCCGCTGGACCCTTGCGGACGCCACGTCCTCGGCAGCCGCCTCAGCGGTGAGGCCGCTTCGATCCGGCGGCGTCAGCGGGCCTTTCTGGCCGCAGGTCGCCGCCATCAGGGCCAGGGTCAGGACCAGAAAGCGGGCGGCTAACGGCATGGGGTCGCTCCTCGTGGCTTGCGGAAACGTGGCTTTCGGAACCTTGCAGGGGGCAAGAATAACACGGGGAGCCGGTCAGCCGCCCGCGTTCAGGCGCTGCCGGCCGCGGACGACGGCGGCACGAACCTGGGCTGGCGCGGTCCCGCCGAAGTGATCCCGGGCCGCCACCGAGCCTTCCGGCGTCAGGACGTCGAAAACGTCGGCTTCGATCACCGGCGAGAAGCCCTGCAGGGTTGCCAGGGACAGCTCCGCGAGATCGCAGCCTGCGGCCACGGCATGGGCCACCGCCTGACCGACGGCTTCATGGGCGTCCCGGAACGGCAGTTCGCGGCGCACCAGGTAGTCGGCGAGATCGGTGGCCGTGGCGTAGCCGCGGATGGCGGCGGCGCGCATGACGTCCTTGTTGGCCACCAGGGCGGGCATCATGTCGGCATAGGCCTTCAGGCAGTCGCGCAGGGTGTCCACCAGATCGAACAGGGGCTCCTTGTCCTCCTGGTTGTCCTTGTTGTACGCCAGCGGCTGGGACTTCATCAGCATCAGCAGGCTGTTGAGATGCCCCACCACTCGACCGGACTTGCCGCGCACGAGCTCGGGAACGTCGGGATTCTTCTTCTGCGGCATGATCGAGGAGCCGGTGCAGAAGCGATCCGGCAGATCGATGAAACCGAACTGGGCCGACGACCAGAGCACGAGTTCCTCGGACAGCCGGGAGAGGTGGATCATGGTCAGGCTGGCCCAGGCGGCCAGTTCGATGGCGAAGTCCCGGTCGCTGACGGCATCCAGCGAGTTCTCCGCCACCGCATCGAAGCCGAGCAGCTCGGCGGTGAAGTGCCGATCCAGCGGAAACGTGGTGCCTGCCAGGGCCGCTGCACCCAGCGGCAGTACGTTGACCCGCCGCCGGCAGTCCGCGAGTCGTTCCCGGTCGCGCAGCAGCATCTCGAAATAGGCCAGCAGATGATGACCGAAGGTGACCGGCTGGGCGGTCTGCAGGTGGGTGAAGCCCGGCATGATGGTGTCGGCATGGGCTTCGGCCTGGGTGAGCAGGCCCTCGGCGAGGCGCTGCAGTTCCGCATCGAGGCCGTCGATCTCGTCACGCAGCCACAGGCGGATGTCGGTGGCCACCTGGTCATTGCGTGAGCGGCCGGTGTGGAGCTTCTTGCCGGTGACGCCGATGATCTCGGTGAGTCGCGCCTCGATGTTCATGTGCACATCTTCGCGGCTGACGGACCAGTCGAAGTCGCCGTTCTCGATCTCTTCACGCACCTGGCCCAAGCCGTCGACGATGGCGTCCCGCTCGCCCTGGCTGAGCACGCCCACTTTGCATAACATGGTGGCGTGCGCGACCGAGCCGGCGATGTCCTGCCGGTAGAGCCTGCGGTCGAAGGTCACCGATGCGGTGAAGCGCTCGACGAACGCGTCGGTGGGCTCCTGGAAGCGGCCGCCCCAGAGTTTCGACTGCACATCGCTCATGCTGACCTCGGATGTTGGCGTGCCTGGCGCCAAGGCGGCAGGGGTCGGATTCGGGGGGCGGATCATACCAGAGCGTCGGGGGATCCCGGCCTCTCGGTCAGTGGGAAGGGTATGGCGGCATCGGAGAGCGCGGCAGGCCAGCAGTTCGATATCCCGGATCTCTGCTCGGTCAATGCCCTCGCCGCCGTGGTCATCAGTGCTCAGCTGCTGGCTGTCGTTTTCGTCCTGCTCTCAGGCGTTCTCACCTGGACCCATTTTGCCATCCTGTCCCTGTTCGTGCAGTGGGTGTCGCTGGTGGGCGCGGGAACGCTGTGCTGGGCCCGCCCCAGCCTGATGCGGCTGCCGCCAGCGGCGGGCGGGCTTTTGGCCTGGCTGCTGCTGGTCAGCGTGGTGGCCGTGTTCTCCGTGCTGGCCGAACTCACCCTGGCGGGTCGATTCGGGAGCTGGATACAGGGGCTCTCGGGCACCACGCTGTTGCCTGCGACCACGCCCGACTGGTCCCTGGTGCTGCGCACCACCCTGGTGGGGGCGATTCTCGCGGGCATGCTGCTGCGCTATCTGGTCGTCCAGCAGCAGTTGCGCGGTCGTGAACAGTCTGAGCTGCGGCTGCGGCTGCAGGCCCTGCAGTCGCGAATCCGCCCCCATTTCCTCTTCAACAGCATGAACATCATCGCCAGCCTCATCGAAACCGACCCGCGCACGGCTGAGCGCGTGGTGGAGGACCTCTCGGAGCTGTTCCGGGCTTCGCTGAACGAGGCCGGCAACCAGGTTTCCCTGCAGCAGGAGCTCGATCTCTGCGAGCGCTATGTGCGCATCGAGCAGCTCCGCCTCGGCCAGCGCCTGACGGTGGAATGGCACATGGACGTCATCCCCCATGATGTGCGCATACCGCTGCTCACGCTGCAGCCGCTGCTGGAGAACGCCATCTACCATGGCATCCAGCCCATGCCGGAGGGGGGTGTGGTCAACGTTGCTGTGCGCATGGAGCCCGGAAGGGTGGCCATCGAGATCGACAACCCGCTGCCGCCGGCGGGCATGGCCCAGCGGCACGCCCAGGGCAACCGCATGGCGCTGGCCAATATCCGTTCCCGGCTGGCGGTGCTGTACGGCGAGCAGGCGGTGTTCGAGTCGGGCGAAGACGGCGGGAGATTCCGGATTCGCCTGAGTTATCCTCTCGACGAGGAGGGTTCGCGCCGCGAAGGAGCGATGGCCGCTGAAAAGGGGAGGCAGGGATGAACATCCTCGTGGTCGATGATGAGGATCTGGCCCGGGACCGGCTGCTGCGCATCCTCGATCGCCTCGCGGGACGTCAGGGTGGGGTCGAGGTGGTGGGTCAGGCGAGCAATGGTCTCGAGGCCGTGCGCCAGTGCCAGAGCCTGCTGCCGGACATCGTCCTGCTCGACATCCGCATGCCGGGCATGGACGGTCTCGAGGCGGCGCGGCACATCGCCCGGATGGAGACCCCGCCGGCCGTGATCTTCTGCACGGCGTACGAGGAACATGCCATCGCCGCGTTCGACGCCCAGGCCGTGGGCTATCTGCTCAAGCCGGTGCGCGAACACGACCTCGAAGATGCCCTCGCCAGGGCTTCCCGGGCCAATCGGGCGCAGCTGGCGGCGCTGCTGGAGGATGGCGACCTCCAGAACAGCCAGCGCAGTCACATCTCGGCCCGCACCCGGCGCGGGATCGAGCTGGTTCCGGTAGACGAAATCCGCTACTTCCAGGCCGATCAGAAGTACGTCACGGTACGCTGGCCCGAGGGCGAACTGTTGATCGACGACCCACTGCGACAGCTGGAGACGGAATTCGGTGACCGCTTCGTCCGCATCCACCGCAACGCCTTGGTGGCGCTGCGGTTTCTGGAGAGTCTCGAGCGGGATGCCCAGGGCCATTATCGCGTCCGCATGCGCGGCATCGAGGAAAGCCTGGACGTGTCCCGCAGGCACGTGGCGGGATTGCGGCGTTTCATTCAATCGTTGTGAGCAATCGCTGTGGGCAATCGCTGTGGGCAGTTGCTGTGAGCAGTTGCTGAGAGTCCTGCACCCCGCAAATATCGACCCATTGCACCCCGGCGGTGCCTGAAGTACGGAGTCTTGAATGACCGATCGCAGAATACGCATCGCCACGCGCGCCTCGAATCTCGCCGTATGGCAGGCGCAGTGGGTACGTGATCAGCTGCAGCAGGAGCATCCCGGCATCGAGGTCGAGCTGGTGAAGATGAGCACTCAGGGGGATCGTTTCCTGTCCGCGCCCCTTTCTGAGATCGGCGGCAAGGGCTGGTTCGTCAAGGAACTCGAAGCCGCACTCTACGATGGCAGCGCGGACATTGCCGTGCACTCCATGAAGGACGTGCCGGTGAATTTTCCGGAAGGGCTCATGCTGGCGGTGATCTGTGCCCGAGGTGATCCCACCGACGCGCTGGTGGTGCGCGGTGATCTCGACGCCCGGGATCTGGCCTCTCTGCCCGACGGCGGTCGCGTCGGGACGGCAAGCCTGCGGCGGGCCACCCAGATTCTCGCGGCCCGACCGGATCTGACGACCGCTCCGGTTCGGGGCAACGTGGAGACGCGCCTCGGCAAACTCGATTCCGGCGAGTTCGACGCCATTGTCCTGGCCAGCGCCGGCCTCGAACGCTTGGGACTCGCCGAGCGCATCACCGCCCGCCTCGGGCCGCCGGAGTTCGTCCCGGCGGGAGGCCAGGGTGCTGTCGGCATCGAATGCCGCAGCGACGACGCCGACGTTCGGCAATGGCTGGCGGCGCTCGACGACGCAGTGACCAGCCGCTGTGTGCGCGCCGAACGCTCGGTCAGCCGGCATCTGGGTGGCAACTGCTCGGTCCCGCTGGCTTCCCATGCCACCGAGGCCGGTGACGAACTGTCCCTGATAGCGCTGGTGGCCAGTCTCGACGGCCGCAAGGTCCTGCGCGCCGAAGGTCGCGGTCGCGATCCCGAAGCGCTCGGCATCGCCGTCGCGGAAGATCTGCTGACTGCCGGCGCCGGCCCCCTGCTGGAGGAAGCCATCCGCCTGGCCGAAGGCCGATGAAACGCGTGGAGACTCCAGCGCTCCGCAGATCGCTGCAACGCTGCGCGTTAGCAGCTTCCCACAACCTCGGCCCAGGACTGTTGCTTGTGGGAGAGCCCTATCCGGCAAAGCCGGATGGGCCGATGGCGTTGCGCTTCATCGAAGGCAGGGGGTATCGCCCTGGCCATGCGCCTCACAGATCGCTGCAACGCTGCGCGTTAGCAGCTTCCCACAACCTCGGCCCAGGACTGTTGCTTGTGGGAGAGCCCTATCCGGCAAAGCCGGATGGGCCGATGGCGTTGCGCTTCATCGAAGGCAGCGCGTGCCGCCCTGGCCATGCGTTCCGCAGATCGCTGCAACGCTGCGCGTTGGCAGCTTCCCACAACCTTCGATCATGGGTTGTCCCAGCTGTGGCTGGCGTTTCATGAAACGGCGCGTACTCGTTCTGCGGCCTCAGCCCGGCGCCGATGAAACCGTCGCCGCGCTGCAGGGCGCTGGCGTCGAAGCTGAGGCGCTCCCGGTTCTCGGCCGGCGGGCCCTGCCGGAAACCCCGGCCATGCGGGCCAGTATTCAGGCCCTGGCGGAGAACCGGCTGGTGATCTTTGTCAGTCCGGCCGCCGTCGAGTTCGGCATGGCCCTCATCGATCGCTACTGGCCGCAGTTCCCCGTCACCGTGCACTGGGTCGCCGTGGGTGAGCGGACCCGACAGGTACTCGCTGACTGGGGCGTCGAGGCGCTGGCGCCTGCTGCCGATGACGAGCACAGTGAGGGCCTGCTGGCGCTGCCGCCCCTCAACGAGGTTGCGGGCGAAAAAGTCCTGATCATGCGTGGTCACGGCGGGCGGGAGACGCTCGCGGAGGCCCTTCGCGAGCGGGGCGCGCGGGTGACGTTCGTCGAGCTTTACGAGCGGGTACCATTGGCGGTGACGCTGCCTGAGCAGAACGAAGTCGCTGCCCTGGTGGTATCGAGTGTGGCGGTGCTGCAGGCGCTGCTCGCAAGCGGCGGAGCCGCGCTTGCTGCGACGCCCCTGATTGTGCCATCCGAGCGGGTGGCCCAAGCCGCGCGGCAGGCCGGATTCGAGGCAGTATGCTGCGCCACTGGAGCCGGCCCGATGGCGACGGTATCCGCGATCACGTCCCTGGGCATGGGAGATGCGCCTTGAGTGATACCCCGAAACAACCTTCCGAGGACGAACCGGAGTCGCCAGCCAAAGCGCCGGCGGAAACCATCAGCATGGGCGGCGGCAAGGGCGACAAGCCCGATGCTCCGCGCCGCGGTGGCCGGGGTCTGGGTGCCTTCGCTCTGCTCGTGGCCCTGGCGGCTCTGGGGCTGGCGGGCTGGCCCTGGTGGCTGGCATGGCAGGGCGAGGACGACACGGGTCGGCTCCGCGCCGGGTTGCTCCAGGAGATGGAGGGCCAGCTCGCGAGCCTGGACCGGGAGCAACGCGAGCGGCTGGCTCAGTTGGAGCAGGCTCAGCGAGCGCTGCTGGAGTCGGCTGTTTCCGACCAGGATGATCGGGCTGAAGAACGAGTCCAGGCTCTGCGCCAAAGGCTCGATCGCAGCGAGCGGCAACTGGCGACGCTGCTCGATGATGTGGAGTCCCAGGCCGCGTCGCTGCAGGAACGGGAGCGGGAACTCGAAGCCACCGTGGCGGGCCTGCGGCGGGCTTTCAGCGACCTTGCGGGGCAGGTGGTGGAGGCCAGCCCGCCGGACACCCGGGAGTGGCGCATTGCCGAGGCCGCCTATCTGCTGCGGATTGCCAACCAGCGTGCCCGCCTGGAGCGGGACCTGCGAGGTGCCCATGATCTGCTCGCGGCTGCCGATGGTGTGCTGTCCGAGATCGAAGATTACAGCCTGGTGCCAGTGCGGGAGGCCCTGGTGGACGCCAAGGCTGCCCTGGCCGCGCAGCCTGCGGTGGACAGGGTGGCGCTCTATCTGGAACTCGAATCTCTCTCCCTGACGGTGGACGCGCTGCCCATGAGCCGGCCGGAGTTCAGGCAGCCCGACATGGCAGAGGAGACCTCGGTCGAGGATTCCGGGCTGCTGGCGACCCTGGAGCGTCGTCTGCGAGGACTGTTCGATTTCCGCCGCCATCGGGGCGAGCAGGTTCGGGCCCTGCTGACCCCGGATGCGTCATTCTGGCGGCATCACAACATTCGGCTGCGCCTGAGCCAGGCCCAACTCGCCCTGTTGCGCGGCGAGCAGGATGTCTGGGCTGGGAGCCTCACCGGGGCCGCGGCCTGGATCCGCGAATTTCCCGACGCTGCAGCCTTGGCCGATGAAGCCGAAGCGCTGGCGGAGCGTCCCGTCCGGGTGAGCGCTCCTGACATCAGTGAGCCTCTGCGACGTCTGGATGCGGTCCGCACGTGGGTGCCCATGGGAGCCAATCCGTGAGGTCCTCGGTACTCAAACTGCTGCTCGTTCTGCTGATTGCCGGCGTGGCCGGAGCCATGATTGCGCGCGATCCGGGCTACGTCCTCATGGTGTGGGGCGATGCCTCACTGGAAACCAGCCTCTGGTTCGCGCTGCTGCTGCTTCTGCTCGGCTGGCTGCTCTGGCGCATGCTGGCGGTGATCCTGGCAGTGCTGCTGGGCAGCCGCGGCAGCATCCAGGCCTGGCGGCATCGACGTCAGGAGCGCCGGGTCCGGGAGGAAACCACCCGCGGCCTTCTGGCGCTCATCGAAGGCGACTGGCCCCGCGCCCGCAAGGAACTTGACGCGGCGTCCAACCACATGGATGAGCCGCTGGTGAACCAGCTCGGTGCGGCGCGGGCCGCCCACAGCATGGGAGACGCTGCCGGTCGCGATGAGTATCTCGAAGCGGCGCGGGTCGGCTCACCCAAGGCCGGGTTGGCGGTCGGCATCACCCGGGCGGCGCTGGAAATCGACGACGAGCAGTGGGAACAGGCCCTGGCCACCCTGTTGAAGCTGCGCAAGGAGGCCCCGCGCAACGCCGCCGTGCTGCGCATGCTGCGGGTGACCTACGAGGCCCTCGAAGACTGGCAGTCCCTGGCCGGAATCCTGCCGGATCTGCGCCGATCAGGCGTCATGGACGAAGCGGACAGCGTCGCCCTGGAGCGACAGGTCTGGTGTGCGGAACTGCACCGCGCGGCCCGGGTCGATGCGGGCCGGGAAGGTCGTCAACAGGCGCTGGAGCAGGCCTGGAATCGGATCCCCAAACCGCTGCGCAAGGATCCCCTGCTGTTGCAGACCCAGGTCAGAGAGCTGCGGGATCTGGGCGCAGAGCCCGCTGCGGAACAACTGCTGCGCGAGGGACTGCGGGCGAACTGGGACAATGAACTGATCGAACTGTACGGCTGGGTGAAGGGCAGCGATCCCGCCGCCCAGCTGGCTGAAGCAGAAGCCTGGCTCACGGCGCGGCCCAACAATCCGGCGCTTCTGCTCACGCTCGGTCGACTCGCGATGCGCCACCACCAGTGGGAGAAGGCCAGGGAGTACCTGGAAGCCAGCGTGGCCCAGGACAAGACCATGGAGGCGGAAGCCGAACTCGGCCGGTTGCTGCTGCACCTCGGCGACCACGGTGCCGCCGCCCGCCATCTGGCCGAAAGCGTCCGTCAGATGCGCACGCTGCTGCCTGAACTGCCGCTGCCAGAGCAACCGATGCCCCAGGAAGGACACTGAAAGGAAGAGTGCCATATGGTGGGGACGCGCCCACTGTGGGAAGTTCCGCAGCGCAGCGGAGGAACGATCGCCAGGCGCTGATCGGAGGGACAGGCTTCAGCTTCGGGATGGCGTTTCGAGATCGGCCCAATCCCTGCGGGATTAGGGCCTTCCCACAATGGGGCGGCGCCCACTCTGTGGGAAGTTCCGCAGCGCAGCGGAGGAACGATCGCCAGGCGCTGATCGGAGG
>JAFIFL010000237.1 GCA_020832055.1 Gammaproteobacteria bacterium | reverse complement strand
AGCGAAGGCAGCGACATCAGCTTCGGCGCAGCGCTTCGCGATCGGCCCAATCGCTTTGCGATCAGGGCCTTCCCACAGTCAGGGCGCATTGTGCTGCCGGAGCGGCCTCAGTCGATGACGCCCCGTTCGCGCAGCAGGGTCATCACCCGCTTGACGCATTCGTCGAGCGTGAGCGCGGTGGTCTGCAGGATGAGATCGGGTGACTTCGGTGGCTCGAACTCCGCGGACACGCCGGGGAAGTCCGGGATCTCACCGCGATCAGCTGCAGCGTAGAGGCCGCGCAGGTCGCGCTCCCGGCAGACTTCGAGCGGCGTATCGACCATGATCTCGATGAAGCGCTCGGCGCCCACTGTATCCCGGGCGCGGGCCCGGGGCTGTTCGTGGGGTGCCACGAAGGCGCACAGGGCGATGACGCCGGCTTCGTTGAGAATTCGGGCCACCTCAATGCCGCGCCGGAGATTCTCCGACCGCTCTGCAGCGGTGAAGCCTAGATCCCGGGAGATGCCGATGCGCAGCTGCTGGCCGTCCACGGTGGTGGCGAGCTTGCCGGCGTCGAACAGGGCGCGCTCCACGGCCTGGGCAATGGTGGTCTTGCCCGATGCTGTCAGGCCGGTGAAGAGTACCGTGACGCCCCGTTGCTCGAGCCGTTCCTGCAGTTCCTCGGGACGAACGGGCCCGCCAGCGTAGACGTGGGTGGCGCGAGGCTGGGCATCCCAGGCGTCCTTGGGACTGGCTTCGGCGCCGGTGTCGCAGACCATACCGGCACCGACGGTGAGGTTGGTGATGCGATCGATGATGATGAAGGATCCGGTGTCCCGGTTGCGTCCATAGCGATCGATCATCAGCGGCTGGTTCAGCCGGACCTCGCAGCGACCGATCTCATTGAGATTCAGCGCGGGCGCCTGCTCGTGGTCGAGGCTGTTGATGTTCACCCGATGACGGATCGCCGTGATCGAGCCGGTGATCATCCGCGTAGTCTGCTTGAACAGGTATTCGCGGCCCGGGATCATGCCCTCGTCGTGCATCCAGACGATCATGGCCTCGAAGCGGTCGCGCACGGCCGGCAGGTTGCTGGTGTGCACGATCATGTCGCCGCGGGAGATGTCGATCTGGTCGGCCAGGGTGAGGGTCACCGCCTCCGGGGTCATGGCTTCCTTGCGGTCACCGTCGAAGGTGACCACCCGCGCCACGGTGGAGGTGCGCCGGGACGGCAGCACAGTGATCTCGTCGCCGGGTCTGACGACGCCGGAAACGATGGTGCCGCTGTAGCCGCGGAAGTTGGAATCAGGCCGGTTCACCCACTGCACGGGGAAGCGCAGATCGGCGTGGTTGCGTTCGGCAGCCACGTGGACGTTTTCCAGCAGGTACATGAGGGTTGAGCCCTGATACCAGGGCATGCGCTCACTCTTGTCCACCACGTTGTCGCCCTTGAGCGCCGACATGGGGATGAAGTGCAGCTCCTCGATGTCCAGGCGTTCGGCGAAGGCCAGATACTCGGCCTTGATCTCCTCGAAGCGCGCTTCGGAGAAGTCCACCAGATCCATCTTGTTCACCGCCACGATCACATGGCGGATGCCCAGCAGCGACACAATGAAAGTGTGGCGCCGGGTCTGGGTCAGCACCCCCTTGGACGCATCCATGAGGATGATGGCCGCCTCGCAGGTGGAAGCGCCGGTGACCATGTTGCGGGTGTACTGCTCATGGCCGGGGCAGTCGGCGATGATGAACTTGCGCTTGGTGGTGGAGAAGTAGCGGTAGGCCACGTCGATGGTGATGCCCTGTTCGCGCTCGGCCTGCAGGCCGTCCACCAGCAGGGCCAGATCGATCTCACCATCGGCGCTGCCGCTGTGGGCACTCTCTCTTCTGATCGCCGCCAGTTGATCGGCGTAGATCATGCGTGAGTCGTGCAACAGGCGCCCGATCAGCGTGCTCTTGCCGTCGTCCACGCTGCCGCAGGTCAGGAAGCGCAGGATCTCCTTGCGCTCGTGCTCGGCCAGATAGGCACCGATGTCCTCGGCGATGAGTTCGGATGAATGGGACATCAGAAGTATCCTTCCCGCTTCTTCTGCTCCATGGACGCCACCGAATCGTGGTCGATGAGACGCCCCTGGCGCTCGGAGTCCTTGGTCAAAAGCATTTCCTGGATCACGTCCGGCAGAGTCGCGGCCGTGGATTCAATGGCGCCCGAGAGTGGATAGCAGCCCAACGTCCGGAAGCGCACGGTGCGCATCTGGGGCTTCTCGCCCGGCAGCAGCTGCATGCGGTCGTCGTCCACCATGATCAGGGTGCCGTCGCGCTCCACCACCGGTCGCGGCGCGCCGAAGTACAGCGGCACGATCTCGATCTGCTCTTTGTAGATGTACTGCCAGATGTCGAGTTCGGTCCAGTTCGACAGCGGGAACACGCGGATGCTCTCGCCGCGGTTGATGTTGCCGTTGTAGATCTTCCACAACTCGGGTCGCTGGTTCTTCGGATCCCAACGGTGGTTTTTGTCGCGGAATGAGTAGATGCGCTCCTTGGCGCGGGACTTCTCCTCGTCGCGGCGGGCGCCGCCGAAGGCGGCATCGAACTTGTGATGGCTCAGGCCCTGCAGCAGGGCCTGGGTCTTCATGATGTCCGTGTATTTCTTGCTGCCGTAGGTGAAGGGGGTGACGTTGTTGGCCACGCCTTCCTGGTTGGTCCAGACGATCAGGTCGAGACCGAACTCCTTCGCTTGCCGGTCCCGGAACGCGATCATGTCCCGGAACTTCCAGGTGGTGTCGATGTGCATCAGCGGAAACGGCAGCCTGCCGGGAAAGAATGCCTTGCGCGCGAGGTGCAGCAGCACAGAGGAATCCTTGCCGATGGAGTACAGCATCACCGGCTTCTCGAACTCGGCCGCCACCTCACGGATGATGTGGATGCTCTCGGCTTCGAGTTGCTTGAGATGCGTGAGCGTCTTGGCGTCCATGTTCGCAGGTGGACTCCCACAGTGGATTCTAAAGAGCGCGTATTCTAGGGACTTGCCCCGCTAAACAGAAACGTCGGCCAATATCGGTTCCGACTATGCTTAGGCGGGATGCGGTCAGCGTCCGGCGTTGACTGCGCTCGACCACATCTCCGGAGGATGAGCCCTCGATCCTGTGCGCAAGGGCGGCGAACAGCGCGCTCCGGACTACAGGCGGGCGTCCAGCAGCATTTCCACCAGCGCCGCACCGACCCAGGTCAGGGGTACGAGGACGAGGTAGAACAACAGCCGTCTGACGCCCTCCAGCCCCAGCGGCCAGGCGCTGACTGCTTGGATGCGGGCCCGCAAGGCCAGCAGGGATTCGACTTCGGCAAGTCTTGCGCCGTCGGCCGTGGCTGCGTCCGCCTGGGGCAGACGGGCGAGCCGCGCATCGAGGGCCGCGATCACTTCCCTGCGACGGCTGCGGATGCGGCTGCGAATCCCACGCAGGGGCAGGAAAAACAGGGCTGCCACCAGGGTCATGGACACCATCAGGCCGACGGCGGTACCGACGGCAAACCGGGTGTCGTCAGGCAGCATCAGCAGCACATACGCGCACTGTAGCGCGATGATGAACAGGCAGGGACGCAGGGCCGCACGGCCGAAGGCCGTGAGCTCGGCAGGCTGGTAGAGATCGACCTTCGTGCAGCGGCCAAGGAGCGAAAACAGTCGCGCGTTGTTAACGAGGGGGATGGAAATCTGGAACATGGCCACCCAAAGCAGCACGTTGCAGACATCACTGGCCAGCTGCGGACCGAGGTGCGGAGTGCTCGGCCCGAGCAGCCAGATGTGTCCGGCGGCCAGCCCCGCTGCGAGGGGGAGTGCCATCAGCACGGATCGGCGAGGCATGCGTTCGAGTGCTTCGCTCATGGCGCGCAGGCTGTCACCCGGTGCTGTGCTGATGCGAGTGAGCTGGGCGAGGTCCTGCCTGGCGGATGGGAAAACGATCTGAGCCAGTCCCGCCAGCAGTCCCAGGCTGGCGACGAAGAAGCCGGCCGTCGCCGCCACGCGAGGGGTCGTCAGCAGGGGCCAGGCGGCCTCGACGCCGTGCACAGCGACGGTCAGGCCCACGAACAGTATCAGCACCAGCAGGACGACAGCAGCGCCAGCCAGCCATGGCCGAAAGCGGCCCAGCCGATCCGGCAGCAGGAACCACAGACGGGGCCCGTGGCTGCGCCAGCATACTTCCCTGGTCAGCGCCGCGCTGGCGAACTCCGGGTGGGAGACGCCCTGGTGGATATCAGGCAGGTTCGTTCTCCTCGTGACGCTGGCCGCTCGTGGCGCTGCATCGAAAAACCGGTGACTGTGATATTTTGCCACCTTCGGTCACTGACGTTTTCATGGGACACCCCCCCGCGATTGACGCAAGCTCAGAGAACGCAGCCCCCGCACAGAAGCGGGTCGTGTTCGTCATCGGGGCCGGTCGCAGCGGCACCAGCTCCTTGGCCCGAGGTGTGTCTGCCCTCGGGGTCGATTTCGGCGACAACTTCAAACGCCCGAGCCGCAAGAACCCCAGCGGATTCTTCGAGGATATCGATCTCCTGCGCCTGAGCAAGGCGGTTCGGCTCTCGAGGGGTGTGCGTGCGGACAGCCTGCGCCTGATGGAACCTGCGGAACTGCAGGGTCCTGAACTCGAATACCTGCGGCAGCGGGCGCGAAACGTGATCAGGCGGCGTTTTGCCAACAGTCCGGTGTGGGGCTTCAAGTACGGGCGCACCCTGCGCATCCTGCCGTTCTGGGAGCCGGTTCTCGCAGCCGAAAACATGGCGCCGAGCTTTGTCCTGGCGCTGCGCAATCCCATCAGCGTGGCCCGCTCGAGGGCAGCGCTCGATCCACGGCGAGGCCGTCAGCAAGCCAGTGATCTCGAATGGCTGGTGAGCGTGGTGCCGTTCCTGCGCCGCGCGCGGCATTGTCCGATCGCGGTGGTGGACTACGATCTGCTGATGGACGCGCCGCTGCCGCAGCTCGAGCGCATCCGGGCGCAGCTCGTGCTGCCTGAGTCGGCGACCCGTGCAGCAGGGGTCGAAGAATACGCGAACGCCTTTCTGCGGGCGGGATTCCGCCACACGCGCTTCGAGGATGCCGACCTCGATACCTGCGAGGGGCTCAATCCGCTCACGCGCGATGCCTACCGGCTGCTGCGCAGACTGGCCGCCGATGAACTCGATCCCCGGGACGCTGCATTCTGGGATGCCTGGGAGGACATCGAACGGCAGATGGCGGCCATCGCGCCGCTGCTGCGGCTGCTGGATCTGGTTGAAAACGAACGCCGGCAGGCCATGATCAATCCTTTCAGTCCGATTCGTGGTCTGGCGCGGCTCGGTGCCGCGCTGCGCCGCTGATTCCAGCATTGGCGAACATGTGATGATCATCAGTCGCGACCGGGTCCGGCACTGGGCCATCGTCTATGCCACCGCATGGCTGCCACGGCGGGCCCGCGTGGCGCTGCGTCACCGGGCCATGTCCGCCCAGCGGCGCGCCATGCTCGGCCGGGCTGATGTGGTGATGATCCGGCATCCGAAGACCGGCAGCACCTGGCTGCGGACCCTTTTGACCCAGCTCTATGCCAACCGTGACGGCATCTCGCCGCGGCGGGTGTTCACCTCCGATGAACTGGCTCTGCAGCGGCCGGGGTTGCCGCGCTGGGTCATCAGCAATGGCTACATGAGTCTGGAACGACGCATCGCGGATGCCTACAGCGCCGACGACCCGATCCTCGCCGGCAAGAAGACTGTCCTGCTTGCCCGCCATCCGGCGGACGTGGTGGTGTCCTGGCACCGGCAGTATCAGAACCGCACCAAGGCCTTCAAACGGGAATTGATCGAGGCCGACATCAATACCGCGGTGGACTGGCAGAGCCTGGACCGCTGGGCCTTCATTCAGCGCCCGGAGCTGGGGCTTCCGGCGATCATCCGCTATTACAATTTCTGGGCCCAAACCCTTGCTGAACGGCCTGATTCGATGATCCTGCGCTACGAGGATCTTCGCAGTGACACGGCCGGTACCCTGCGTCGTCTGGTGGATTTCCTGGGCGAGCGTTTCACCGATGAAGAGATTGAGGCCGCTGTGGCCTTCGGTTCGGTGGAGAACATGAGCAGGCTGGAGCGCGAAGGCTATTTTCAGAATGAATCGCTGCGTCTGCGCAAGGGCGGCGCCACCGACGCGCTGAAGGTGCGCAAGGCGAAAGTGGGTGGATTCAAGGATGATCTCACGCCGGAGCAGGTGGCCTGGATCGAGGAGCAGGTGCAGACCTTGACCCATCCGGCGCTGAGCTATCGTTCCGGTTCGGCGTAAAACGTGACGACAAAGCCGCAACGCCAGCTTCGAGCGACAAGCCCTGTGGGAAGGCGCTATTTCGCGCAGCGCAATGCGCCGATGGGCGTGACGTCCAGCGAGGGCTGCGGCATCGACTTCGGCGGAG
>JAFIFL010000236.1 GCA_020832055.1 Gammaproteobacteria bacterium | reverse complement strand
GAGAGGGCAGCGCCCCACTGTGGGAGTGCGCTATTTCGCACAGCGAAATGCGCCGGGTTCGGGCCTCGTCAGGACACTTCGAACCAGTCACTGGCGCCCTGCTGGTCGGCCAGAGCCAGGCGGGCATCATGGTCAGCCATTACCGTCGCCAGCGCAGCGGCTGCCAGTTCCCGGGTATTGTTCTGCTCCGAGAGATGCCCTGCGAGCACGACCTGCAGCCGCTCGGGCTGCAGGGCCGCCAGCAGTGCACTGGCCTGGGCATTGGCCAGATGACCGAAGGCACCGCCGACCCGGCGCTTGAGTGCAGGGGGATAGCTGCCCGTCTGCAGCATATCGACGTCATGGTTGAACTCGAGCAGCAACCCGTCGCAGCCACGGAAGCGATCCAGCACGTGGGCACTGGGATGGCCAAGGTCGGTGAGCACCCCAAGGCGCCGTGACCTGAGTTCGAACAGGAACTGCACCGGCTCTCTGGCATCGTGGGGCACCGTCACCGGCAGCACCTCGAGTCCCGCCAGCGCGAACGCCTCCTCGGCCACGATGACCCGGTCCTCTGCGCGAGGCTGAACCCGCATGCCACGCCAAGTCCCTGCCGTGGCCAGCACCGCTGCACCACTGGCGCGGGCCGCGCGCATGACACCCTGGGCATGATCGGCGTGCTCGTGGGTCACCAGGATCGCATCGATGTCGGCGATGGCGACGCCGGCGAGGCCCAGCCTGCGCTGCAGATCCCGCACGCTGAAGCCACAATCGATGAGGACACAGCTGTCCTCAGAGCTGACCAGCGTGCCGTTACCGCGACTGCCGCTGCCCAGGGAGCAGAAGCGCAGCACGATCAGGAAGCGAATTCGCGGACGATGTTGAGCACCTGCTCGGACTCGTCGCGATCTGCCTCCGCATCGCCTGCGGGCGAGAGCACCCGCAGGTCGAAGCCCCCGTCACCGGGTTCGAGCCTGAGCGTGTAGGTCTCTGCACCGGCGGCGCGGAATGCGAACGAGAACGTCCGCCGGAACCAGCCGGGTTCTTCCCCCCTGAACTGGTTCTCATCGAAGCTGATCTGGAAGGTCCCTGCGATGGCATCCCGCTCGATCACCGGGATCTCGGCGTTGTCCAGAGCTGTGGCCACCGTCGCCCAGGCCCGGTCGTAGTCGAGCCTGAATCGCAGCACGGGCGTGCGATCCCGGCCACTGAGCACTTCGGCTTTGGGCTCGGCAGCAATGGTCTGGGCCCGCAGCGAGATGCCACCCTGTCCGACTTCTGCCGCCAGATACCCCGCCAACTCGCCCAGCAGCGATTCTTCAGCGCCAGGGTTGCTCGAACTCTCCGGCCACGGCCGCTCCCGCGCGGCGTCCGCTCCGAGATGGGTAATGCCAATCTCCGTGGCACCACGGCGCACGGCTTGGCCCACCGTCACCCGCAGCCGATGCTGCCTGCTGTCGCCCGCCTCGGCAGCGAGCACACTGCGGACAACGTCTCGATAACGCTCGTCGCGGATCTCGATCCATTGACTCTCGAGGATCCCGGCCTCGGGCTGCTCGCGGTCCACCGCAATGCCATTGTCGGCCAGGAACTGCAGGATGCGCGGCCACACCAGTGACGGCGGATCAGGCGCCACCACCCAGGAATCATCGCCGAAGCGCTGGATGCGCACGCCGCGATCCTCCTCCCGGGCGAACAAGGTGGCCGGACGTGGCAGCGTGAACTCTTCCTGGGCCAGATACCGGTCCATGCCCGGCACTTCCGGAATGAACATGGCCTCACCGATCGCCCGGTCGCTGAGATCCCGGGGGATCAGGGGCGGCGGCACCGAACGGGCCTCCCGATAGTCAGCTTCGCGATCCCGAAACCATCCGCTCTCTCCGCCCAGCCAGCGGCAGCCGGGCAGGATCATGGCCACGCAGAGCAGGAGGATGGCGGGACGCAGGCTCATGACATGCTTCATGCGATGTTTTCACCCTGAGTGCGCTCGGTCATCAGACCGAGTTGGACCAGTACCTGACGCAGGGGTTCACGGAACTGCTCCGAGAGCGGCGTCAGGGGAAGCCGGATGCCCGCATCGATCAGACCGAGCTCATAGAGTGCCCATTTGACGGGGATGGGGTTCGATTCCAGGAACAACGCCCGATGCAGAGGCTGCAGCCGGACATCGATGGCAGCGGCCGCCGTGTCGTCACCACCGAGCATGGCGTCCGTGAAGGCTGCGAGCATGCCGGGCACGACATTGGCGGTCACGGAAATCAGCCCGCAGGCGCCGGCGCGCATGAGTTCCAGGTTCTTGCCATCCTCACCGGAGAGGACCGCGAACTCCTTGCCGCAGAGACGATGGATCTCGGCCACGCGGGAGACGTCACCGGACGCTTCCTTGATCGCGACGATGTTCCGCAGCGGTGCGAGTCGCGCCACCGTAGCCGGCAGCAGGTCGCAGGCCGTCCGTCCCGGCACGTTGTAGAGCACCTGCGGCAGGTCCACTTCCTCTGCGAGCAGGGCATAGTGGCGGAACAGTCCCTCCTGAGTCGGCTTGTTGTAGTAGGGCGTCACCTGCAGGGCGGCGTCGGCGCCGGCCTCCTTGGCAGCG
Source organism: Gammaproteobacteria bacterium (assembly GCA_020832055.1). Lineage (GTDB taxonomy): Bacteria > Pseudomonadota > Gammaproteobacteria > Pseudomonadales > Azotimanducaceae > SLTB01. The sequence continues at coordinate 4,031 of JAFIFL010000236.1, read as the reverse complement.
CGCGTCAGCTGCAGCGCCTCGGCCGTGGAGTTACTGCCGGTGCCAGCGAGGACGGGCACCCGGCCGGCCACCATCCGCACCACCTCGGCAATGACACGAATGTGGTCTTCGGTATCCAGCGTAGCCGATTCGCCGGTCGTTCCCACAGGAACGATGCCGTCGGTGCCCTCTGCGACATGCCACTCGATGAGTCGGGCAAGCGCGTCCCAGTCGATGCTCCCCGTCGCCGTCATGGGCGTGACGAGCGCGACGATGCTGCCCGTGAACATGGCGATAGCTCCCAGAAATTCAGGCGGCAATGGTAAAGGTGCCCCCGTGCCACCACAAGGCGCTGGCGCACCCCATGCCAGGACAATGGCCCGCCACCCATGGCCACCTCGAGACAAAAAGGGGTAGCCTCAGCGTCCCGAATCGCAACGGAAACCCGAAACCATGTCCACTCGAGCCCTGGTCATCACCTGTGTCGGTCCGGATCGTGCGGGGCTCGTCGGCGACCTGACCGGGGTCATCGCCAGCGCCGGCGGCAACATCCTCGACAGCCGCATGGCTTTGCTCGGTGGCGAGTTCGCCATCATCATGCTGGTCGACGTGGCCGCCGATGGCCACCAGCCTCTGCAGGCCAGCCTCGAGAACCATGCCGCAACGGCAGGGCTCGTGATCACCCTGCGGGACACCAGCCGCACGGCGGCTGCAGCGCCCGGCCGCAGCTACCGCGTGCGCGCAGACACCATGGACCACCCGGGCATCGTCCAGCAGGTGGCAGCCTTTTTCGCCAGCCACCAGTGCAACATCGCGGAGCTCGAGACCAGCACCTGGGCCGCGCCCCATACCGGCACGACCATGTTCACCCTGGACATGCAGGTCACGGTGCCGGCCACGCTGGCCAGCCATGTCCTGCGCGAAGCCTTCGAGCAGTTCTGCCTCGATACCGATCTCGACGCGAGTCTCGAGCCCGTGGGCCGTTAGGACTCACCCACCCGGGTCGGGATCCGGCACCGTCTGCGGCCAGGCCGTCAGCACGGCCTTGGCAAGACTGGCCAGCGGAATGGCGAAAAAGACGCCCCAGAAGCCCCAGATCCCGCCGAAGACCAGCACCGCCACGATGATGGCCACGGGATGCAGACTCACCGCCTCGGAGAACAGCACCGGGACCAGGACGTTGCCATCGAGGCCCTGAATGATGGCGTAGGCCAGCATCACCCAGCCGAACTCCAGCGACCAGCCGAACTGAAAGAACGCGACCAGCGCCACCGGAATGGTGATCACCGCCGCGCCGATGAACGGCACGATCACGGAAAGGCCCACCAGGGTGCCGAGCAGGGCGGCGTAATTCAGTCCCAGCAACACGAAAGTGAAATAAGTGACGACGCCGACGATGACGATCTCCACCGCCTTGCCGCGGACGTAGTTGGCGATCTGCTGGTTCATTTCCTGGCCCACCTGATTCATCAGCGGGCGCTCACGAGGCAGCAGGTTGGCCACCCAGTTCAGCAGCAGGCTCTTGTCCTTCAGGAAGAAGAACACCAGAAACGGCACCAGGATCAGATAGATGATGATGCTGACGACGGAGCCGATCTGGCCCAGCATCAGCGTCAGCATCCGCTGCCCAAGCAGCGCAGCCTCGTTGGTGGCCGCATCCATCCACTGGTTGATCTGGGTCTCGGAGACCAGCGTCGGGTAGCGTTCCGGCAGCGTGCGCATGAGTTGCTGCACCTGATCGAGCATGTTCGGCAACGCGTTGATGAACGCGTAGAACTGGCGCCAGATGAGCGGAAAAACCACCAGCAGCAGCACCATCAGGATGGACAGGAAGAGCAGATAGACAAGATAGATGGCAACCCATTCGGGAATGCGCCAGGACACCAGCCGGGCCACCGCCCCCTGCAGCACGAAAGCGATGACCAGAGCCGTCGTCACCGGTGCCAGCACCGCACCCAGCCAGGTGACCAGGATCAGTCCGGCCAGAATGAGCAGGACCAGCAGCAGCGCTTCTTCGTGGTGGAAGTAGCGATTGATCCAGCCACGAACGAACTCGAGAAGCTTCATGAGGTCTTACGCAGGAGATACAGGAAGACGTCGCCTTCGCGGGACGCGCTGAGCAGTTCATGACCACTCTGACGCGCAAACACGGCAAAGTCACGCTCCGAGCCGGGGTCCGTGGCGCGCACGCGCAGCGTTGCACCGACGCCTAGCCGATTCAGCGCCTGCTTGGCCTTGAGCAGCGGCATGGGACAGGTCAGACCGGTAGCGTCCAACTCTTCATCTGCGACCGTGGATTCCGATGACACCATGACGACTCCTCTCGACTTGCCCTGCCCTGCACGGTCCAGGCGCAGTATAACGTCGCTGACCGCGGCGTTGGTGACGACCGCAATCGGCAAGTTGCTCAACCACAGCCGGCTCTCGCTGGCAGACTGCGTGCGAGAGCCCGCCACCAGAGGACACGGCTCACCGGCTGGAGGTAGACTGGGCGTCATGAAATTTCGGCCCGGCGCCAACAAGACGCCTAAAGTCATGCGTTGCCAGAAGCTGTCGTCGAGTATCCGTGGCATGGCAGTCCTCCTCCTGCTCAGCGTCGGGCTGTCGCCTGCTGCCAGAGCGGCGCCCATGGATGACCTGCCGATGCTCGGCGATGCCAGTTCCGGCATCGTCTCCCGGGAAATGGAGCGACGGATCGGCGAAGATTTCATGCGCCAGATCCGCTCCCAGCTCCCCACCCACGGTGATTCCCTGCTCATCTACTGGATGGAGCAGCTGCTGTTCGACCTCGCTGCCGCCAGCGACCTGCGGGATCCGACCCTCAACCTGGTCATGGTCGACTCCGGCCAGATCAACGCCTTCGCCGCACCTGGCGGCATCGTCGGCATCAATCTCGGCAACTTCGTCGCCGGGCAGACGGTGCATGAGTTTGCCGCCATCGTCGCCCACGAACTCGCCCACCTGTCACAACGGCATTTCGCCCGCGGCGTCGAGGCCCAGCGGGCCATGACGCTGCCCTATGTGGCCGCCATGATCGCCAGTGCCGCCATCATGGCCACGGTGGGCGCCGACGCCGGCATCGCCGCCATGGCGTCATCCCAGGCGGCCATGCAGGACAGCATGCTGCGCTACAGCCGCGCCCGGGAGCGCGAAGCCGATCGGGTGGGCATCGAGACCCTGCACCGGGCCGGCATGGACCCCTGGGCCATGGCCGGCATGTTCGAGCGCATGTCCCGCGCCGCACGCTATTCGCGCCGGCCGCCCGAGTTCCTGCTCACCCACCCGGTGACCGAAACGCGCATTGCCGACGCCCGGGACCGGGCCAACCAGTACCCGCGCGAGACTTTCCCGGATACCCTGGACTACCAGCTCATGCGTGCCCGAGTGCAATTGCATCTGGCCGAATCGGCCCGCGACATGGCCACCACCTTCCGGGTCCAGCTCGAAGAAGGCCGTACAGGCTTCCCGGATGCCGCACGTTACGGTCTCGCCCTCGCTCAGCTGCGCCAGGGCCAGCTCGAGGAAGCGGCCTCGACCCTTGCCCCCCTGGTCGAGGCCGAGCCGCATCGCATCGCCTATGCGCTGGCGGAAGTGGACATTCAGCTCGAACGGGGACAAACGGACCAGGCCATCGCCAGCCTCGAGCGCAAGCTCGATCTGAATCCGGGCAACCTGCCCCTGACCATGGCCTACGCCCGCGCTTTGAACCGGGGCCAGCGCCATCTCGAAGCCCAGACCGTCCTGGACAGGCTCGCTCGCAGGCGCCCCACTGACGCCCAGGTCTGGTACGAATTGGCGGAAACAGCCGGCCTCGCCGGCGACATCGTCGCCGTGCACCGGGCCCGCGCGGAGTACTTCCAGCTCCACGGCAATCTGCAGCATGCCCTCCAGCACCTGCAGTACGCCCTGCAGTTGGTGAACGACAACTATCCCCTCACCGCCCGCCTGAACCAGCGCGTCCAGGACATCCGCGAAATCCGCCAGCGCATCGCGGGGTAACCGTGGGAGAGCGCTATTTCGCGCAGCGAAATGCGCCGATCTCGATGACGTTC
>JAFIFL010000235.1 GCA_020832055.1 Gammaproteobacteria bacterium | reverse complement strand
TAGGGCCTTCCCACAGTGAGGGCGCTGCCGCCTTGTGGGAGAGCGCTATTTCGCGCAGCGAAATGCGCCGATCTGCATGACATGCAACGGAGGCAACGTCATCAGCTTCGGGGCAGCGTGTCGAGATCGGCCCAATCGCTTTGCGATTAGGGCCTTCCCACAAGTGAGGGCGCTGCCACCTTGTGGGAGAGCGCTATTTCGCGCAGCGAAATGCGCCGATCGCGATGGCGTTCAGCGAGGGCAGCGTGCCGGCAGCTCAGTTGCCGTGTCCGCCCTGGTACATCAGTTGGATGTCCGGCGTTTCCTCGTCTTCATCTTCGCCCTGGGCGCGGTCGGCGTCGCGTCGGCGGGTCTGCACTTCCCAGACCGAGCGGTACTTGCGTTCGCTGACGCCGGCGACGTCGTCCGGGGTGCGCAGGATCGTCGGGCGCAGGAACACCAGCAGGTTGCGCTTGGTGCGTTCGCTGCTGGTGGAGCGGAACAGACGGCCGGCCAGCGGCAGGTCGCCGAGGAAGGGCACCTTGCGTCCCGTTTCCTGGATGTCGTCCTGGATCAGGCCGCCGAGGACGATGGTCTGGCCGTCGTCGGCGAGGATGGTGGTGCGGATGGTGCGCTTGTTGGTGACGATGTCCGAAAAGCTCTGGTCGCCGACCTGGGCGCCGGATTCCACCGAGGATACCTCCTGCTCGACTTCGAGGCGCACCGCGTCGCCGTCGTGGATGTGCGGAATGACCCGCAGCGTGATGCCTACGTCTTCGCGCTGGATGGTGGTGAAGGGGTTCTGGGCCCCGGTGCCCGTGGTCGTGAAGCTGCCGGTCCGAAACGGTACGTTCTGGCCGACGATGATGGTCGCTTCCTCGTTGTCCAGGGTCAGGATGCTGGGTGTGGACAACAGATCGGAATCGCTGTGGGTGCCGATGGCCTGCAGGATGGCGGCGAAGGAAACGCCGCTGGAAAGGCGGGCCACGGCCAGCGTCGGTGAGGTCAGGTCTGCAGCACCCGCGATCAGGTCGGAGTCGTCGCCACTGGCGAGAGCGGGACCCAAAAGCCCCCGCAGGGCCTGCCCGAGTGGGCTGACGATCAGGGGAATGGTCGAGCCATCCCGATCTACGGCAGCCAGATCGACGCCGATGTTCTGGCGATCGTTGATGGAGACCTCGACAATGGCCGCCTCGATCAGCACCTGCGTGCGGCGGACGTCGAGCTGGTCGAGGATGGCCGTGACTTCCACCATGGTGGCCGGGTCAGCGCGCACCACCAGGGCATTGAGAGAGGTGTCCGCCTTGATGCTCGTGCGCATGCGGCGACCGTTGGTATCGCCCTGATCGGAGAGCATTTCGGCCAGGATGCCGGCAAGCTGCTCGGCGCTGCCGTGGCTCAGGCGGAAGACCTGGGTGGAGCCCAGCACAGTGGCCGGCTGATCGAGCTGCTTGATGAGGACCCGCAGTTCGGCAATGGCGGTCGGGTTGCCGCGCAGCACCAGGGAATTGTTGCGGGCGTTGGCCACCACCTGCACCGCCTGGGGACCAGAGGCATTGCGGCCGATCTGGTTCGGCGCCAGGGCCTGGAGTAGTTCGACCATGTTCTCCACCCAGGCTTCTTCCAGCGGGATCACACTGACCGTGTCGTCCTGGGCCACGTCGATCTCGCGGATGATGGCTTCCATGCGACGGATGTTCTCGGCGTGATCCGACAGGATGACGACATTCGGCTGGTCCACCGAGGCGACGTGGGAATACTGGGGAATCAGCGGTCGCAGGATTTTCACCAGCTCGCTGGAGGCGACGTTGGTGGCCGGAATCACGCGGGTGACCATCAGCTCGCCATCGCTGGTGGGATCGAAGTCCTGACCGCTGGCGCTCTGCTTGGCCAGAGTCTGCTGGACGATGCGCACCACGTCGCCGGCAGGCACGGCGGCAAAGCCGTGGACGCGCAGTACGCTCTGGAACAGTTCGTAGACACCATCGGCATCCAGGGCGGCTGATGAGATCACTGTGACCCGGCCCTTCACCCTCGGGTCCACCACGAAATTGCGACCGCTGATGCGCGATACCTGGGTGATGAACTCCCCTAAGTCGGCATCCTTCAAGTTGATCGTCCAGGTCTGGCCCTGGTTGCCGGCCACGGCGGGCACCAGCAGGGCCAGGACCAGTAGGAGCGTCGCGAGGCGAGGCAGCTGAATGAAACTCATTGGGGCCTCATTGGCGCGGAATGCGCGTGGTGACGAAAAAGCGGCGCTCGCCGCGCTGGATTTCGAGTCTTGCCGTACCTGAGTCGATGATGCCGTCGACGGCGGCGGAATCCTGCTGCAACTCCGTGACCTGCCGACCATTGACTGAGAGCACGACGTCCCCGGCACGCAGCCCGATGCGGGCCAGGTCAGCAGAGGATGCCTCATTCCCTACGCGATAGCCCTGACTGTCGCCGAGCTGGACCGCTTCCACGCCGAGATCGCGCAGCGCCGAGTCCGGATCCGACTCCAGCCTCTGCCGGTAGTTGCTCACCAGTTCCCTCAGGTCGGTGCTGGCGGCCGGGTCCGAAGCACCGGCCTGCCTGCCGCCACTGCCGGGTGTCGGGCGCCGACGGGCTTCGAGTCCAGCGGCGCCGGCGCGGTCGGAATCGTCCACCAGTGCGGGCAGGTCGGAGGCGGTGTCATCATTGCCTGTGCCGACGCCCGCAGCAGTGCTCGCTGCGAACCCGCGCGCGGCACCGGCCTCTGGGAATCGCAGGGTTTCCAGGGCGCCGCCGCGACGCAGGACGATGCGGTCTTCGAGAACCCGTACCAGTTCCGCGTTGCCGGGCATGCGATCACCGACGAAGAACAGTCGACCATCCCGATTGCGCTCGGCCACGATGGCCGACGAAGTGCCGTCTGCGGTGCCCAGGAAGACGCCTTGAAGTTCCAGCTGCAGGCGTGTCTCGGGAGCGTCGACGGCTGCGACTTCGGCACTTTCCGCGCGGCCGAACAGCTCCATGTCCGCGATGTCGCGTGCAGAGGCCACCTGTCGCTGAGCGGTGGCAGATCTCGGGGTGGTGTCCGCCGCGATACTGACGTCGGTTTCCGCGCCGCCGAGGAAAAACCAGATGCCATCAGCCACGGCCCATACGATCAGAATGGCCAGCAGCACCTTAAGGGGTGTGATCATGCGATCAGCGATGGCGTCCAACGTGTCTCCGGGTGGAGTGGTCGAGTGCGGCCTGATGGACGGCAATTCTGGCGCATTTTCACGGCAGTTCCTACCGCTGCAAGGTGTCCGAACGACATCGAGCCAAGTCTGTAGCGGCCCACATCGCCCGTCCTGCGGGCTCCTATGAAACTGGAATCGCGTCGATCGGAGGCTCTGTTGTGGGAGCTGGACGGAGCGCAGCGAAGTCCGCGAAGGCGGCGCAGCCGCCTGCATGTCTGCAGCCTGCCATCCGTCACGTCCAATGTTGTCCGCGGCAGCGTGAACGAAGGTTCACGGCAAACTCCCACAGTCAGAACACCCGTTCAGAAAGCTCGATCAGAATCGTGTCCGGCGCCGGGCCATCCGGCCACGGGAACCCCGCCATCTCGATGAAGCGATAGCGCAGCCGCAGATGGGCCCAGCCCTCGAGGTCGAGGCGGACATCGAGCAGTTCGTCGCCAGCCGGGTCGAGGACGACGAGCAGAGGCTGGTCGTCGACCAGCCGCAGTCGCGCATCCAGCGGGGGGAATTCCACGGTCCAGCCCTGGCCCGCCAGAAAATAGCGCACGAAGCCGCCGGTCCAGTGGCCGTCGCCGTGGACGGCCGCAAGGCGGTCCCGCTGCGCTTCCAGGTGTCCTGCGGTGAGGGTGAAATCGCCGGAAGGATAGATGTCGTAGGGCGCGAGCAGCGCGCGCAGTCCGGACTCGGAAAGCTGGCCCTCGATGCCGGTGACGATCTGCCGGCCGAGGCCGATCCTGGCCCCGGCGATGGCATCGTAACCGGCGCCGTCGAGAGTGAAGTCCACGTCGAGGCGGCCGCGCAGCAGTCCGGCAGGTCGCAGCCGCCAGCTGACGTTGCCCCAATTGCGGTTGTCGATGACGACCTGCCCGCTCCCGCGATGAATCCGTCCGGAGGGCGCCTGCAGTCGGGCATCGGCACCCGTTCGCTCGAGGGCCATGCTGACCATGCCTGCAGGGGTGAAGAGCAGCAGCACGAACAGGCCGACGATCAGGCCGACAAGGACCAGCAGCATCAGCAGCGGTGTGGGCAGTCGGCCCTGCTGCCGTTCGCTTCGTCGGTGACTCATGTCAGCAGCCGGCGGGCGATGCCCGCGTAGGCCTCGACCAGCAGGTCGAGCTGGGCCACGGGGACGCATTCGTCGATCTGGTGGATGGTCGCGTTGCAGGGGCCGAGTTCAACCAATTCCACGCCGTGGGGCGCGATGAAGCGACCGTCGGAGGTGCCACCGCCGGTGGACAGTTCCGGGGTGACGTTCGACACCTCCTCGATGGTCGCGCAAACGGCTTCCACGAGCCGCCCGCGTTCGGTGACAAAGGGCTGCCCGGAGAGCTGCCATTCCAGTGCGTAGTCCAGTCCTGCGGCGTCGAGAACGGCTTCCACGTCGCCCTGCAGGCTTGCTGCGGTCTGCTCGGTGCAGAAGCGGAAGTTGAACATCACATCGAGGTGGCCGGGAATGACGTTGCTGGCACCGGTGCCGGCATGGATGTTGGCGATCTGGAACGAGGTGGGCGGAAAGAATGCGTTGCCCTCGTCCCATTGCCGGGAGGCCAGCTCGTGCAGCGGTGCGAGAGCCTGATGCACCGGATTGCGGGCCAGATGGGGGTAGGCCACGTGGCCCTGAATCCCCCTGACTTTCAAGTGCCCGTTCAGGGAGCCGCGCCGGCCGACCCGGACGAGATCGCCGAGGACGGCGCCGCTGGAGGGCTCACCCACCACGCACCAGTGGATCTTCTCACCCCGTGCCAGCAGGGCTTCCATCACGCGTACCGTGCCGTCCCGGGCCGGACCCTCTTCGTCACTGGTGATCAGGAAGCCGATCCGCCCCTGCAGGGCGTGGCCCTCGGCGAGCAGGGTCTCCATGGCGACCACCATGGCTGCCAGACTGCCCTTCATGTCGGCGGCGCCGCGGCCGTGGAGCATGCCGTCGGCAACTTCGGCGCTGAAGGGCGACCGGCTCCAGGCCTCGACATCGCCGGTAGGCACGACGTCGGTGTGGCCGGCAAAGACCAGCATGGGACCGCTGTCACCGAAGTGCGCCCAGAGGTTGTCCACTTCGCCGAAGCGCATGGGCTCGATCACGAAGCCCAGCGCGGACAGACGTTCGGCCAGCAGTCGCTGGCAGCCGGCATCCTCCGGCGTCACCGAGGGTCGGCGAATCAGTTCCCGGGCGAACGCGACGACGGCACTGTCCTGTGCACCGGCCTCAGTTGTGGGCATGGAGGTCCTCGTTGAGCTGCACGGCGGTGCGATTGGTGCGGCACTCCACCCGGCCATTGCGACCATTGCGGAGGAACAGCAGGTCCGATTGGCCTGACAGTTCCCGCGCCTTGACCTGTTTCACGTCCTGGCCCTGGGCATCGAGCAGGGCCACGGGCGTGGCCGCCGTGATGTAAAGCCCGGCCTCGATGATGCAGCGATCACCGAGTGCGATGCCGGTGCCGGCGTTGGCGCCGATCAGGCAGTTTTCGCCGATGCTGATGCGTTCGGTGCCACCGCCGGACAGGGTGCCCATGGTGCTCGACGAGCCGCCGAGATCGGAGTGGGCGCCGACGATGACGCCCTGGGAGATGCGGCCCTCGATCATGCCCGGACCGATGGTGCCGGCATTGAAGTTGACGAAGCCCTCGTGCATGACCGTGGTGCCCTCACCGAGGTAGGCCCCGAGGCGGATGCGGCTGCCGTCGCCGATGCGCACGCCACTGGGCACCACGTAGTCGAGCAGGGGCGGGAACTTGTCCACGCCGTAGACCTTCAGGGATTCACCGCGGCCCCGCGCCTTCAGGGTACGTGCAGCCACGTCGGTGACCGCCACCGGGCCCTCGCTGGTCCAGGCCACGTTCGGCAGCACGGCGAAGATGCCGTCGAGGTTGAGGCTGTTGGGCGGGCAGAAGCGCCAGGACAGCAGGTGCAGCTTGAGATAGGCCTCGGCGATGTGCTCGATTTTCGCATCCTGCGCAAGGACGGCGAGCACGCAGGGTCCGAAGCTGCCCTGGCAGCTGCGGGCGGCGCGTGCCAGATCCGCAGCGCCGGCAGCGTCAAAGGCCCGCGCCAGTCTTTCGAGGTCCGGGTCCGTGAGATTGACGACGCCGTGTTTGCCAGCGCCGGGTGCAGCGGCCAGGGCTGCTGCAACCTCCTGGTCGGGCTGAAAGACGGGCAGCGGGTAGTAGACGTCGAGCAGGGAGCCGTCCCGGGCACGGGTGGCGAGACCAAAGGCGAAAGCGAACATCTGGGTCCTCATTGACAGCGAAAAGCGCTGCGCATTCTATCGCAAGGGGCGGCCCAGCGGAGTCGTGGGAAGGCCCTAATCGCGCAGCGATTGGGCCGATCTCGAGGCGCTGCGCCGAAGCTGATGTCGCCAGCTTCGCTGAATGGCATGCAGATCGGCGCATTTCGCTGCGCGAAATAGCGCTCTCCCACAAGCTG
>JAFIFL010000234.1 GCA_020832055.1 Gammaproteobacteria bacterium | reverse complement strand
AGGAAGAGGGTGCCCGGACCCGGTTTTCCGAGATGCGCCAGGAGCTCGATACGCTGGCATTCGAGACCCCGGATCTCGAAGAGCCCGCTGAGACTCTCGGCCTCGACATTCGCGAGGCGGGTCCATTCACCCGCGCCGGCGGCGAAGGCCTGTTCGCCAATCAGGAGCTGGTGCGCGCGGCGTTTTCGCGCGATGTGCTCGAGGAGGGCTACAACAGCAGTGCCATCGAGATCGATGACGGCGCGGTGGTCGTCCTGCGGGTGGCAGAACGGGAGCGGGCCCATCAGCGCGACTTTGAAGAGGTGGCCGAGGAGGTGCGGGCGGACTATCTGGCCGCGGAATCGCGGCGTCTGGCGCGTGAGGCGGCAGAAGCTGCGCTGCTCCGTCTCCAGGAAGGTGCTGGTACGTCTTCGGTGGCCGGGTTGTACGGATTGGACTGGCAGCGGCAGGACGGACTGACGCGCAACGACATGGAAGTCCCTGAAAGAGTGCGGGAGCAGGCTTTTGCACTGCCGCATCCGGCATTGGAGGATCGCAGTATCGGCAGCGTCGAACTCGCCGATGGCAGCCAGGTCGTGGTGCTGATCACGGACGTCCGTCCGGGCGACCCGGCGGCGCTCGGCAGTGCGGAGCGTGAGCAGCTGCGGAACATCCTGCGCAACAATCTCGGTGAACAGGAGTTCGAAAGCTACCGCCAGGCCCTGCGCCGGGATCTGGGCGTCACCATCCAGCGTGGCGGCAGCTGATGCGGTTGCCTTCGCTGAATGTCATGGAGATCGGCGCATTTCGCTGCGCGAAATAGCGCTCTGTTGCGCGCCATCCCTGGCGCGCCCCGCTTCGCGGCGCACTACGTGCGACGCATTTCGTTCCAGACGAAATGCGCCCACAGAGTGAGGCGCTGCCTTGTGGGAAGGCCCTAATCGCACAGCGATTGGGCCGATCTCGAGGCGCTGTGCCGAAGCTGACGACGCTGCCTTCGCTGGCTGTCATCGAGATCGGCGCATTTCGCTGTGCGAAATAGCGCTCTGTTGCGCGCCATCCCTGGCGCGCCCCGCTTCGCGGCGCACTACGTGCGACGCATTTCGTTCCAGACGAAATGCGCCCACAGAGTGAGGCGCTGCCTTGTGGGAAGGCCCTAATCGCACAGCGATTGGGCCGATCTCGAAACGCTCAGCCGAAGCTACGCCGTTGCCTTCGCTGAATGTCATCGAAATCGCTGATCAGAGCGTTCCTGTCACCGGGACGTACAGCACCAGCGACTGCCCCGGCTGCAGATGGCGGGCGGGATTGATTCCGTTCCATTCGGTGATCTCAGCAATGGTGACGCCGAAGCGGCCTGCAATCCTTGCCAGTGAATCACCACTGCGGACCCGGTAGCCGACCCGCCGGACTTCGGCTTCCCGCTCCGGCAGCGCGCAGGCACTGTCTGCGCACAGGCTCGCCACTGCAGGCTGGACGTTCGGGGCCTGTGGCAGCCACAGCAGCAGTTCCCGCCCGACACGCAGCGTGTCTCCCGGTGCCATGCCGTTCCAGCGGGTGACCTCGGCCACGCTGACCTCGTGGGCGCGGGCGATGGACCAGAAGCTGTCGCCACTGCGCACCCGGTAGCGGACCTCGCGGCGATTGTCGTCACTGGCGAAGCGTGCTTCCCGTGCTGCTGTTCGTTGTCCCTGGCTGAGGGCATAGGCCGAAGGTGGGGCGCTGGCCTTGGGTATCAGCAGGTTGTCGCCGGCGCGGATCGTGCTGCTCGACAGTTGATTCAGCGTGCGCAGGGTGCCGACATCGGTGCCATACCGTTTCGCAATGATGGACAGGGATTCGCCGGGGCGGATCACATGCCGGTGCCAGGAGAGACGATCGCCGGGGTCGATGGCGGCGATACCCAGTCTCAGGTCCTCGGCGCGCTCACGAGGCACGAGCAGGCGATGCGGACCCTGGGGGTGGGTCGCCCAACGATTCAAGGCCGGATTGAGCAGGTAGAGCTCCCGGCTGTCCATACCGGCGAGTTCCGCCGCATGGGCCAGGTCGATCTGGCCACCCACGGGCACCACTTCGAAGTGGGGTTCATTGGCAATGCTCTGCAACTCCAGGTCGAAAGCTGCCGGGTCATTCACCAGTCGTTTCAGCGCCAGCAGTTTGGGCACGTAGGCCCGGGTCTCGCGAGGCAGTGGCAGTGAGAAGAAGTCCAGCGGCTGACCTGCGCGTTCATTGCGGCCCAGCGCTCGGCGAACATTGCCGGGGCCGGCGTTGTAGCCGGCCAGCGCCAGCAGCCAGTCACCGTCGAAGTCCTGTGCCAGGTCGGTGAGGAGATCCAGCGCCGCTCGCGTCGAGGCTTTCACATCCCTGCGTTCGTCGTGCCACCAGTCCTGGTTCAGGCCATACATCCGTGCCGTGCCGGGGATGAACTGCCAGAGGCCCGCGGCCCGTCCATGGGAATAGGCGTAGGGATCGAAGGCGCTTTCCACGATGGGCAGCAGGGCGAGTTCGAGGGGCATGTCCCGGCGTTCGAGTTCTTCGACGATGTGGTACAGGTAGGGTTCGGCGCGGACTGCTATCCGGTTCAGGTAGTTCGGGTGACTCACATAGTAGGCCAGTTGGGCGTCGATGCGCGGGTCGTCGTAGTCCTCGAAGGCAAACCCCCGGCGCAGGCGCTCCCACAGATCCGATGGGGGTTCAGCGTCGACGGTGTCGGCGACCTGCGGCTGACGCTGTGACTCCGCCCGCTGTTGTGCCCGTCGTTCCGATTCAGGCGCCGGGGCCTTCAGGGGCGGCAGAATGACCTTGGACAGCGTTTCGGGAACTTCGATTGGGCCTGAGACTTCGGGTGCTGGCGGCTGGGTCATGCAGCCTGCGAGGCTGAGCAGCAGCCCGACCATGGCCACGGTGTGCCGTTTGCAAAGACGTCTGGGCGCGGAATCGGTACCCGCAATCCGGCTGTCGGCTTGCGGGGTGTCGAGGTGACGCCCAGAATGGGAGCTGGTGTCCTCAGACCGATGTTCTCCTGCGCTCATCACCGCTCCGTATGCTGTTGGCGTCGGGCATCATACGAAAGCAGCCGGCCCGCGGACAGACCGGGGAGCGGTACTGTGAAATCCAGCGCAGGAAGTGAGAAGGAGTCCACGGATGAGTCCCGTGCGTTTCGAAACCCCCTATGATGCGGCCCGCGCGCGCGACGGCATGCACTTCTTCGGGACGCAGCTCGGTCAGTCGCTCGAGCGCGCCGAGATGGAGATCCTGCGGCGGCAGGTGGATCAATGCTTTGGCGCACGGGCTCTGTTGCTTGGCACTGGCCGCGATCAGCGGATTCTCGATGCGCTGCACGTCCAGCACCGCTTCATCGCCCGCCCCGCGGAGTTCGACGGCCCGCAGCGCGCGCCGGTGTGCCCGAGCCCAGTGAGCGTCATGGATCCCGGCAACCTGCCCTTCGCCAACGGCAGCTTCGACGTGGTCGTGTTGTTCCACGCCCTCGATGTGGCACCCATGCCGCAGCAGGCCCTGCGGGAAGCCGCCCGGGTGCTCGCGGACGGCGGTCAGCTCATCATCACCGGTTTCAATCCCTGGAGCCTTTGGGGATTGCGGCGCCTGTTTGCGCGGCGGCGGGCGCCCTGGAATGCCAATTTCATCAATCCCGTGCGCATGGCCGACTGGTTGGCCCTGCTCGACTTCAAGGTCCTGACCACTGAGTTCGCCCGCTACCGGCCTCCCATGATCCGCGGTGAGGCCCTCTTCGATGGCGCCTTTGCGCGTCATCTGAAGGAGCTGGTGAAAGTGCCCTTCGGCGGAGTGTGGATCATACGTGCCCGGCGGCAGGCCTCGCCGTCTGTTCCGGTCCGGGAGCCGCGCAGGCAGGCCGTGAGTGGGCGGGCCCTGGCGGCCGGCGGTGCCACCCGTGACCGCGGCCGGCTGGCGCGGGTCGACAACGTCTACTTTCTGACCTGTGAGCCCGGGCAGGACCGTGAGCGTTGACATCTGGACCGACGGCGCCTGTCGGGGCAATCCGGGTCCTGGCGGCTGGGGGGCGGTGCTGCGCTGGAACGATCACGAGATCCGGCTCTGGGGTGGCGAGCCTGCAACCACCAACAACCGCATGGAGTTGACCGCGGCCCTGCGGGCACTCAGCGCGCTCAAGCGGCGTTGTGATGTGGCCCTGCATACCGACTCCGAATATGTTCGCCGTGGCATCCTGGAGTGGCTGCCGAACTGGAAAAAGCGGGATTGGCGCACCGCTGCGAAGACGCCTGTGAAGAACGCCGACCTCTGGCGCCTGCTGGATGAGGCCTGCAGTCAGCATGACGTGAAGTGGCACTGGGTGAAGGGGCACAGCGGCGACCCGGGTAACGATCTGGCCGATGCGCTGGCCAATCGGGGCGTGGATGAGTTCGCCCTGAAGGGGCGTACGGACATGGCTGAGGAACGGAGCTGATGCGGCAGGTCGTGCTCGATACGGAAACCACAGGTCTCGAGCCTGAGCTGGGTCATCGCGTGATCGAGATCGGCTGTGTGGAAATCATCGGGCGTCGTGTGACCCAACACAAGTTTCACACCTACATCAATCCCGAACGGGATCTCGATGAGGGTGCCATCGAGGTCCATGGCCTCACCCGCGAGATGCTTGCGACGGAGCCACGGTTTGCCGAAGTGGTGGAAGGCTTTCTGGATTTCGTCCGGGGAGCCGAAGTGATCATCCACAATGCTCCCTTTGACGTCGGTTTTCTCGACTATGAGTTCTCCCTGCTGCCGGAACCTCCGGGCACCATGGCGCAGTTGTGCGAGATCACCGATTCCCTGACCCTCGCGCGGCGCAGGCATCCGGGTCAACGCAACAGCCTCGACGCCCTCTGTCGCCGCTACGATATCGACAATTCCCAGCGTACCCTGCACGGTGCCCTGCTCGACGCAGAGATTCTGGCAGACGTGTATCTGGCCATGACCGGGGGCCAGACGGCGCTGTCCCTCGATGCGGAGAGCCAGCGGTCAGAGGTGGCTGATGCCGGCGCCATCCGCCGTCTGCCTGCTGATCGCAAGCCCCTGCGCGTGCTGCGAGCCAGCGCCGAAGAGCGTGACCGCCATCAGCAGCTGCTGAAGATCATGGAAGAAGCTGGCGGCGTCGAGCCCTTGTGGCGTCAGCTCGACGCCGGCACGCCCTGAGGCTGAGCGCAGCACATCAGCGGTGAAACAGGCCGCCGAGCTGCAGGGCCAGAATGAGATTGCCATCGCTGCGGAGCTGGCCTTCGAGGAAGGCCTCCATCGGGTCCAGGCTGCCTTCGAGCAGACCGAGTGCGGTGCCCACGTCGGGGAAAAGCATGGTGACGCAGGGCGCACCGTGGGCGCCCTCGTGTACGGTCAGGGTCCCGTTCTCGATGCGCAGGTGAAAGTGATCCTCACCGGCAATCCGGAACTGATAGGTGCGGATCAGGTCGGCACCGACATCCGGTCTGAAACTGCGCTGCAGGCGCTCGCCAATGTGTTCCACGGAGAGATGCATGTGCGTGGCGGACCTCGGCTCGGCGGAGCTGTTATGTGGACGGCCCTGAAGGCCGCCGGTAGAGTAGCGCGCTTTCGCGCGACTGCGAAGTCGCTCCCAAACCTTGGAGACGGAACTTGATCGAGATCCTGCTCGAATTTGGCTTGTTCCTGGCCAAGGCCGTCACAGTCCTGCTGATCCTGCTGCTGTTGCTGTCCGCGGTCGCCGCGGCAGCTGCCCGCCAGCGCCGGGGCGCAGATCAGGGGCGCATCGAAGTGCATCCGCTGCACGAGCGCATCGAGGACATGCGGGACACCCTGCTGCACCACATCCTGGAGCCCAAGGCCTACAAGAAGCAGATGAAGGCTGAGGCCAAGGCGCGCAAGAAGGAGACCTCCAGCGAGCGCCGTCGGGTCTGGGTGCTGCGTTTCGACGGCGATCTGCAGGCATCAGCAGTGGAGGCCATGCGTGAGGAGATCACGGCGATCCTGACCCTGGCGGAGTCGGGGGACGAGGTTGTCGCCTGTATCGAGAGTCCCGGAGGCATGGTCCACGGCTACGGACTCGCCGCATCCCAGCTGCATCGGCTGCGGGAGCGCGAAGGCGTCACCCTCACGGTGGCGGTGGACATGGTGGCGGCCAGCGGCGGTTACCTCATGGCCTGTGTAGGCCACCGCATCCTGGCGGCACCGTTCGCCGTGCTCGGTTCCATCGGGGTGGTGGCACAGATTCCCAATGTTCACCGGCTGCTCAAGCGCAATGATATCGACGTCGAGATTCTGACCGCTGGCGAACACAAACGGACCCTCACCGTGTTCGGCCAGAATACGGAGGAGGGCCGGACGAAGTTCCTCGAGGAACTCGAGGACATCCATGCGCTGTTCAAGGAATACGTCATCGAGGCGCGGCCACAGCTGGACCTCAGCAAGGTGGCCACGGGAGAAGCCTGGTACGGCCGCCGGGCCCTTGAGCTCGGGCTGGTGGACGAACTGATCACCAGCGATGCGTACCTGGCCAAAGCCTGCACCGAAGCCGATGTGTTCGAGATCCGCTGGGTGCAGCACCGCCATCCCATGGAGCGCTTCCTGAACCAGGGCATGCGTGGCCTCGTGCAGGGCCTGGAGCGACTCTGGCTCCGCTGGCGCGACCGCCAATCCTGGACTGGGTGAGGCGCCGAAGGCGTCGAACGCCCGAGCAGCCGGGGGCTCTGCCCCGGCGTGGACGCTGTGGGAGAGCGCTATTTCGCGCAGCGAAATGCGCCGATCTGGAGGCGTCCAGC